>CANSLW010000001.1 GCA_947647815.1 uncultured Dorea sp.
TCATTAGAGCCTATTTTTTTGACTCCGTTTTTTCATAAATCATTTGACACTATCAAATAGTACTTTTTCTCAATATGTATTATATCATTAGTAATTACATAAAGCAATGCAAATTGCAATGCAATATAATTTCTATATGCAATGCATATTTATGCATATAATTGCAATATCATAAAATGGTAGGAGGTATTGCATATGGCATTTCAACTAAAACCAAACAGAAAAGAAACAGAAAATAAGACAATTAGATTTCCATTGCCATTAGTAGAGAAGATAAATGAAACTATACAAAACAGGGAGGTTACTTTTTCAAGCTTTGTAATTCAGGCATGTGAATATGCATTGGATAATATGGATTCGGAAGAAGAAAACTAATAAATAATAAGTAGATTCTTTATTGTAGGCATTAAATAAATTATGAATGATTATCAAATAACATAGTTAATCAAAAGCAAATAGGGAAACTTTGATATATTATTATATTAAAGTTTCCCTTGCTTATTTTCTGAGTAGATTATAATAACTTTTGAGTGCTTATCGCTCTTATCAAATCTGCCTGTTTCCAATCTATTTTGTTACCATCTGGATAAACAAGCTCTGGCATAACAGGTACAATTTCACTATATTGTATATTATCTTTTTTATTGATAGAATCATAAAATTCCTTTTTCTCCAGTTCTAATCAATATTTCTTAATTTTCTTAATAATAATAAATCAAAAGAACATAAAATCGAGGAAATAGAAAGAGCCCTTTCTGCTATCTGATATAGTATGAAAAGGCTCTTTTTCTATTCGTGTTCTATCATATCTTGAATATGAAAAAAACGCCGTATTCCGGCGTTTTCTAACAGGGGATGAGAGAATCGAACTCCCGCCAAAGGTTTTGGAGACCCCTATCATACCACTTGACCAATCCCCTATCTATGTGTCTCAATCACACTAGATATTTATATCATATAATCTATATAGTTGTCAAGTGCCAAATTGCTTTGACACCTGATTTTTTTTATTTTTTTACAAATTCCTGCATAATCTGTTTATTTTTCACAGTATTAATTATTTTGCGGGTTGTACATTGCTAATGCCGATATCCATTCGTCTGAATACCCGGAGCAATACATTTCCAAGAGCAAATACAAGAATTGCCGCTGCAATCGCTTCTGGAATACCTGATGCGGTGACTGTTCCCATGATCAGCCCCCATACTGCAGTGACTGCAACATCTTTCGCCTGTGCATACTGTTGGGCGAATAACAGATAGATACTTCCCATTACGGTAATCGTGTTTACCATGGACCCGATAAAGCCTACAAGCGGAAGAGCGATTACCTGATTTAACTTCAGTCTGGTAAATAAGATCCACAGCCATCCTGCTGCAACTCCGATTAGTATCCGGCATCCTACGGATATCCATATTGCTTTTAGTGCACCGGGAATCCCTGTCGTACTCATAAATGGAGAGAACGCAAAGGATAGAAGAGTCGGCGCCATGGTATTGCTGATTAGAGAACAGATACCGAAGACTGCGCCAAGAATTGCCCCGGCAGAAGGCCCTAGCAGGATTGCTCCGATGATTACCGGAATGTGTACAGTTGTCGCCTTGATAATCGGCAATTGAATCATACCGAGCGGTGTATTCGCCAGCACGATGACAATTGCAGCCATAAGTGCAACACTGACCATCCAACGAGTGTCATGCTTCTGTCTTTTCATTATTCAATTCCTCCTTGTTATCATTCTCACTTACGTGAGATACAATACAATTACCGGGATATTATAGCACCTGTTATATTGCGGGACAAGTGTTCAGAAGAAATAATGTGTATAAAAATGCGTACAGTCCATTGTCCGAAGCGGTATTTTTTGTTATATTGTAACTATTCAGTATAGGGGAGGAATTCTTATGTTGTTTATGCGAAAAAGTACTAAATCAGCGGCAAAGGGTAAAAAAGTCCAATCAGGTAAGCCGGCGGCTAAGAGTGTAAAGGTCCAATCAAGTAAATCGTCGGCAGACGCAGGAAAGGCACAGGATAAAAGTGATGAGATGCTTGCCAAATTGATGGAGATTGAAAAAGAGACAAGACTAAAACAGGTAAGGGACAATGTTGATAAGCTGGAAAGTGAGAAGATAGCGGAGAATATCGAACTTTTGTTAAAGATTATGCATTCAGGAGAATAAGAAAAATAGAATAATATCAGGAAAAGGAAGAAGGGATTGAGATTAATACTAGAAAATGGGGATTGATCGTTCGTTTCTTTGAAGGATCTAAAAAATATTTTGCAGCCGCAATTATCACATCACTGGCGACAACGGTGCTGAATTCTTTGACACCGCAGATATTCCGGTTCAGTATTGATTCTGTGCTGGGCGGCAGCAAATATGCATACCTGTCAGAACATCTCTGGATTCTGGCGCTGCTGCTTGTCGCTGTGGCAATATTGTCGGGACTGTCCCAGTATGCCTGCAGGGCGAATACGGCGCTGGCAGGGGAGAATTTTGCGAAGAATATGCGGGACGCATTGTTCGTCCATGTACAGAAGCTGCCCATGAGCTGGCATGATAAGAACCAGACAGGGGACATTATCCAGAGGTGTACTTCGGATGTGGAGGTAATCCGCAACTTTGTTGTGACACAATTATTGGAGGTATTCCGGACCGTATTTCTGATTGTGACGTCATTTACCATGATGTTATCCATGAATGTGAAGCTGTCTTTGATTGTACTATTGTTCGTGCCGGTTGTTGTGCTGTATTCGGCAATATTCTACCGGCTGATTGCGAAGCGTTTTGTCGTAGCGGACGAGGCGGAGGGAGAATTGTCCACGGTGGTTCAGGAGAACGCCACAGGGGTCCGGGTAGTGCGTGCATTTGGAAGGGAACAGTTTGAGATGGACAGGTTTTGCGAGAAGAACGAACATTTTGCAAAGCTCTGGATACGGCTTGGTACTTTGTCCGGAATGTATTGGGGCGTTGGCGATCTGATTACCGGGCTTCAGGTGGTCACGGTGATTGTTCTTGGGGCTGTGGAGGCAGTGCATGGTAATATCTCGGTAGGAGAATTCATAGCATTTGCGTCCTATAATACAACGCTTGTGTGGCCGATACGAGGGCTCGGGCGTATTCTGTCGGATATGAGCAAGGCAGGAGTTTCCTTTGAGCGTGTGGACTATATTATACGGGCGGAAGAAGAAACATACGGGTTGAGTAAGGAAGCAGGAGATACAAAGAAGCATGCTAAGGATGGGCAGATTATGAGAGGCGGGGCTGCCGTCAGTTCAAGATGGCCTGACGAGCCGTATAAGGAAAATCAGAAAACAGATGATATAGAAGAGCAGTTCGATATCACGTTTAGCCATGTGAATTTCGGATATGAGGAAGGGAAAGAAGTCCTTTCAGATATTACATTCCGGATTCCGCAAGGGTGTACCTTTGGTATCTTAGGCGGCACCGGAAGCGGAAAATCAACGATTGTACAGCTCCTGACACGCCTGTATGAAGTGGGGGACGGACGAGGGTGCATTATGATCGGAGGGCAGGATATCCGCAAGATTCCGCTTGAAAAGCTTCGAAGCAACGTGGGGATGGTTCTGCAGGAGCCTTTCCTGTATTCTAGGACAATTCGTGAGAATATCGCGGCGGCAAGGCCGGACGCATCTTTCGAAGAGATCCGCCGTGTGGCGAAGATTGCATGTATCGACGATGCAATCATGAATTTCCCGGATGGTTATGATACGTTAGTGGGAGAGCGCGGAGTCACACTGTCAGGCGGACAGCGGCAGAGGGTGGCGATTGCGAGGATGTTACTTCAAAAAGCTCCTGTCATGGTATTCGATGATTCATTGTCAGCCGTTGATTCTCAGACGGATTCCCTGATTCGGAAAGCCTTGAAAGAACATATGAAAGATGCGGCAGTGATTCTGATCTCACATAGGGTTACCACGCTTATGGGTGCGGATCAGATCATGGTGCTGAATCATGGGAAGATCGAGGAGATGGGAACTCATCAGGAACTGATACAGAACCACGGAATCTACCGGCGGATCTATGATATCCAGATGAGCCAGGATGACAGAGAGAGTATGCATACCGGCATGAAACGTATATCAAGTAACAGAGAAAGCATGTTAGAGGGCGATGCCAGTGTACCGGATACAAGTACACCGGATATCAGGATATATGCAGAGAATGAGAAGGGAGTGACAGAAAATGGCGGCATATGAAGAACAAGAGTATAACAAACCATTCAGCCTTAAGACCTGGGCAAAGATGCTGCCTTTTTTTGCCCCTTACCGGAAATATTTTGCGGTCACGCTGGGATTGAACATTCTTCTCGCAGGAATCGATGTTGTGGTGCCGCTATTCCAGAGTTATGCGATTGACAGATTTATTACTCCCGATACCTTACAAGGGTTGGAGAGATTTGCGGCTGTCTATGTGGCGGTGATCGTTGCCCAGACTCTTTGTGTCTATTGGTCTGTACGTGCGGCGACGACGATTGAGATGAATGTTGGGAAGGATCTGAAATGGGCACAGTTTGAACATCTGCAGACCTTGTCATTTTCTTATTACAATACTACACCGGTGGGGTATATCCATGCCAGAGTCATGAGTGATACACTGCGGATTGCTACCATGGTGGCGTGGGGCCTGGTGGATATGTTCTGGGCGCTGATCTATGTGGTCAGTGTCTTTGGAATCATGTTTATGCTGAATGCAAGACTGGCGCTGATTATTCTGGTTATCGTGCCATGTATCGCGGTTCTGACGGTTTATTTCCAGAATAAGATCCTTCACTGGAACCGAAAGGTGAGGAAGATTAATTCGCAGATTACCAGTGCATACAATGAAGGTATCACCGGAGTCAGGACATCGAAGAGCATGGTGATCGAAAGAGATAATGAGAAAGCATTTTTCCAGAGGACAACCGATATGCAGCGCGCGGCAAGCCGTTCTGCGAAGCTAAATGCCGTCTATATACCGACGATCCTGCTGTTCAGTTCTGTTGCGGCGGCAATTGTACTGGCACAGGGCGGTTACATGGTCAGGGAGGATATCATGCGTCTGGGAACGCTGTCGGTATTCATATCTTATGCGGTAATTATCTTTGAACCAATTCAGCAGCTGGCAAGGCTTCTGGCGGAACTGATTTCCTGCCAGGCGAATATTGAGCGGGTGATGGATCTGTTGGAGCAGAAGCCGAATGTGGTGGACAGGGAAGAGGTTGTTGAAAAATACGGGGATGCATTTCATCCTAAGAAAGAGAACTGGGAGAAGATTCAGGGTGATATTGTGTTTGAGGACGTTTCTTTTATGTATCCGGACGGGAAAGAGTATGTTCTGGAGCATTTTAACCTGCACGTTCCGGCGGGGATGAATGTGGCGATCGTCGGGGAGACAGGAGCGGGCAAATCAACGCTTGTGAATCTGGCGGGACGTTTCTTCGAACCGACGAAGGGACGGATTCTGATTGACGGGGTGGATTACAGGGAGCGTTCCCAATTGTGGCTTCACAGCCAGATTGGATATGTCCTGCAGAATCCCCACCTGTTCTCAGGTACTGTGAGGGAGAATATCCGCTATGGAAGATTGGATGCAACGGATGAAGAAGTGGAAGAGGCGGCGAGGAACGTTTCTGCGGATGAGGTGGTAAGGAAACTGGAAGACGGATATGACAGTGATGTCGGCGAGAGCGGAGGCAGGCTGTCTACAGGAGAGAAACAGCTGATCTCATTTGCAAGGGCAATTCTGGCGGATCCGGCTATCTTTGTGCTGGATGAGGCGACTTCTTCTATCGATACGCAGACGGAACAGTTGATTCAGCAGGCGACGGCGAGACTGCTTAGAGGGCATACTTCCTTTATCATTGCCCATAGATTGTCTACTATAAGGCAGGCGGATTTAATCCTGGTGGTGAAAGACGGGAAGATCATAGAGCGCGGGACACACAGGGAATTGTTGGACGCAGGGGGATACTATCATGATCTGTATTCCAAGCAATTTGAAGAAGAGGCTTCGATGAGAATATTTGATAACTATCAGGAACAACTGTAGTGAGAAGGAATTAAGCAAGAACTCTTCAGGAAGTTCCTCATATATTAAAATAACGGATTGTTATTGCATAATATGAGGTGAGAAGAATGAATGGGATTCTGTGGACATTCTTAGGGACATTGCTGACCTTTTCTGTGACGACGCTTGGTGCGGCGGGAGTATTCTTCGTAAGGAAGGATATGGGAGGGAAGATTCAGAGCGGATTCTTAGGGTTTGCCGGAGGGGTCATGGTGGCGGCTTCGGTGTGGTCGTTGCTGCTTCCGGGTATCGAATTTGCAGAAGAGAATGGCCAGATCAGCTGGCTGGTCATTACCGGAGGATTTCTGCTTGGCGTGGTGCTGCTTCTGGCGGTGGATTATCTGATCGGGAAGTGGGAACATCTGAGAGTAAAGAAGAATGCGGCTATGCTGGTAACGGCAATTACGGCGCATAATATACCGGAAGGGATGGCGATTGGCCTTGCGTTCGCACTTGCGGCGCAGAATCTTAAGGAACCGGCGCTTCTGTCCGGTGCGATTGCACTTACGATAGGTATTGCGATTCAGAATTTCCCGGAAGGAACGGCGGTCGCCCTTCCCCTGATTCAGAATGGATTCAGTAGGCGCAAAGCATTCTTTGTCGGCAGCATGTCGGCAGTGGTGGAGCCAGTATTCGGTGTGGCTGCGGCAGCGCTTGCAGGGGCAGTGCGGATTGGCATGCCCTGGTTTCTGTCTTTTGCCGCAGGTGCGATGATCTACGTAGTGGTGCAGGAGCTGATACCGGAGGCGTATGCCGGAGAAGGAGAGAAGTCCGGGACGTTGGGATTTATCGTCGGTTTCCTGGTTATGATGATTCTTGATGTGGCGCTGGGGTAGAAAGTGGTCTTGAATATCATCTGGCCCGTACATGATTCCTGCATGATAAGCACATGCATAAAGAAATATTGCAGGATAAACAAGAGCTAATGAATATAGAAGAAGCTAAGGAAAGCAGGTACATATGCAGGAGATAAACATACTTACGAAACTTCCGTTCTTCCGGAACGTGAAAGAAGAGACGACAGAGGGATTATGGAGGGCAGGGAAAGTAACAGAAGCGCCGAAAGGCAGGATTCTGTTCCGTGCCAAAGAACTGGTAGAGACCGTGTATTTCCAGTTGTCGGGCAAATCCATGCTCTATAATCTTACACATACAGGACAACGCAAGATCGTCTTTATCTTCGGGAAAGGAATTCTGCTGAATGATCACGTGGTAAACGTACATGAGGCATCGCTGTATTGCGAGACGATAGAGAAGAGCCGGATCTTCATGGTATCAGCGCAGGAGTTCCTGCATTGGATGGAACTGGACTTTGCACTGACGAAGGAAGTGATGATCACCCAGGAGTGGAAGATGTGGCGTCTGGGACACCAGCTTAAGAATACGACCGGAAGTATCTATATGGAGAGAAAACTGGCGGCGAAGCTGTGGAAGCTGGCAAGGGATTTTGGAAGAGAGACGCCGGAAGGCCTGGAGATAGATATCAACATGTCCGTGACATTTCTGGCGGATATGCTGGGTGCGCCGAGAGAGACAACTTCCAGGCTTTGTAAGACACTTACAGATTATGGGCTGATCCGTATGGAGAAAAAGCGGATTGTGATTACGGATTCTCATAAAATGTCGATGTTTTATAAGACCGGGGAGATATGATCGTCTGTGTGGCTACAGTTTGTATATGAGAAATCTTACATGCGGTTTTGTATTAGGCGAAATATTACAATAGAATAAGCATGATTTTAAAAATTCTGTGATAAAAGTCACAGAATTTTTTTTGTGCAGTTGATAAAATATTGTCAAATATACAGTTGGATTCTGGAATTACGAGAAAGTAGGAACAAAGGCTGTACTTTGACACATGAGAGAAAGGAGTCGTTATGGGATATCAATTAGGAAAGGCAGATGCAGAAGCTCTGTTTAGAAACTGGGCAAAGCGTTACGATATCTTTGCACCTGTGTTGATGGAAGGGGAAGGATGTTTTTCGGATACGGATGTGATTCGTTACGGTAAGGTTTCTTCCCTGGATGAGATTGTGTGGGATAAGAAGTCTGATTATTCATTCAAAGAGGTACTGCTTCATATCAACGAGACATTGTTTTATTTTACGGAAGATGAGACTGCCGTGCCTAAGGGACCGCAGAAGGATATTCTGATCTTCCTGCGGGCATGTGACCTTCATGCAGTGAAAAGGCTGGATGAGATCTATCTGAAGAATGGATTCGAGGATTTCTATTATGCCAGAATCCGTGAACGCGCAAGATTCATCCTGATGGGATGCGGGACTACCTGTTCATCTGGTTTCTGTGTGAGCATGGGAACGAATCAGGCGGACAATTATGATGCGTATCTGAAAATAGACGGAGAACAGGTATATGCGGATATCCGGTGGGAGGAATGGAAGGCGGATATGGAACAGGCGCCAGGAGTGCAAAAGACGGAGGTATCGCCGGATTCGGTGACGGAGAACCAGGAGAAGGTTACACTGCCTAAGCAATTGTCCAATGAAAGCTTTGGAAAAGAGATCTGGAAGGAATATGGAGACCGGTGTATCGGATGCGGCCGCTGTAATTTTGTCTGTCCGACCTGTACCTGCTTCACCATGCAGGACATTTTCTATAAGGATAATCCCAAGGCAGGGGAGCGTAGAAGGGTATGGGCGTCCTGTCAGGTAGACGGATATACGGACATGGCAGGCGGAATCGCTTTTCGCAAGACGCAGGGAGAGCGTATGCGTTTCAAAGTGATGCATAAGATCTATGATTACGAGAAGAGGTTTGGCTATCCTATGTGCGTAGGATGCGGCCGTTGTGATGATGTATGTCCGGAATATATCTCTTATTCCAATTGTATCAACCGTTTAGCAAAGGAGGAGCAGTGATATGAAGAATGAATATATTCCTCAGTTGTCTACTATTAGAGAGGTAATCAGACATACGGACCTTGAATATACCTTCCGGATGGAATTTGACGGGGAGACGAAGCCGGGACAGTTTTTTGAGGTGTCCATCCCGAAGTATGGCGAGGCGCCGATCTCAGTCAGCGGAATCGGAGACGGAACGGTAGACTTTACCATCCGAAGGGTGGGAAAGGTGACCAATGAGATCTTCGAAAATTATGTGGGAGACCGCATATTTATCCGGGGGCCTTATGGAAATGGATTTGACATGGATACATACAAGGGGAAAGAACTGGTTGTGATCGCCGGGGGAACCGGACTCTCCCCGGTGCGCGGAGTGGTGGATTATTTTGCTCGTCATGAGAAGGAAGCGAAAAGCACAACGTTAATAGCAGGTTTCAAGTCACCGGACGACGTGTTGTTCCGGGAAGATTTTGCATACTGGAAGGATCGTATCCGGGTGATTCAGACGGTAGATAAGGCGCCGGAAGGATATGAGGGATTGGTAGGAATGGTCACAAAGTATGTTCCGGATCTGAAGTTTGCGGATATAGAGGATGCGGCGTTCATCTGCGTGGGGCCTCCGGTTATGATCAAGTTCACGGTGATGGAGATTCTGAAACTTGGAGTGAAGGAAGAGCAGATCTGGATATCCAATGAGCGGAAGATGTGCTGCGGTCTTGGGAAATGCGGACACTGTAAGATGGGGGCGACCTATATCTGTCTGGACGGACCGGTATTCAATTATGTAGACGGCAAAGAGCTGATTGATTAGGAGGTGTCAGAATGGGTCTGGATATCAATACAAAGAAATTGAAGAAGAATGCATTCCGGGTATCGAAAGTACGCGGAGTTGGCGCATCAAGGATTCGTGTGCCGGGCGGTTACCTGAATGCGAAAGTGCTTGGCATGGTGCAGGAGATTGCAGAAGAATATGGGAATGGGTATGTCCATCTGACTACCAGGCAGGGCTTTGAGATTGAGGGAATCCGTTATGAAGATATGGACGCCATCAATGAGAAGCTGCAGCCGATTATCGAGATGTTAGAAATCAACCAGACGGATCCGAAGACCGGATATCCGGCGTCCGGGACCAGGAATATCAGCGCCTGTATCGGAAACAATGTCTGTCCGTTTGCCAATTATAATACGGCGGAGTTGGCAAAACGAATTGAAAAGGCAGTATTTCCGAATGACCTGCATTTTAAGATTGCCTGTACGGGATGCTCGAATGACTGTGCCAAGGCAAGGATGCATGATTTTGGGATTATCGGTATGACAATGCCCCAATATGACCCTATGCGGTGCGTGAACTGCCAGGCATGTGTCAAGGGGTGCCAGAAGCTGTCGGTTGCTGCCCTTCGGGTGGAGAATTATAAGATTGTGCGGGATGAAGAGAAATGTATCGGATGCGGCGTCTGCATTACCAAGTGTCCGACCAGGGCGCTGACCAGAAGTAAGAAGAAATATTATAAGCTTACCATCATGGGAAGAACGGGAAAGAAGAATCCCCGTCTGGGAGAAGATTTCCTGGTGTGGGCGGATGCAGACAATATTATCAAGATTATCCTGAATACCTACAAGTTTGTAGAAAAGTATATTTCACCGGACGCTCCGGCAAGGAAGGAGCATATCGGGTATATTATTGACCGTGTCGGGTTTGAAGAATATAAGAAATGGGCGCTTGAAGGGGTGGAACTGATGCCGGAGACGCAGATGAAGCATTGTGTCTACTGGTCGGGGATTCACTATACCCGGTAGACGATAAAAGGAAAGTGAGGATACACGAATGGAGAAGATACAATCGGTTTGTAATTATTGTGCCATCGACTGTAATCTGGATTTTTATGTAGAGGACAACCGGGTGGTCAGGACGGTTCCGACGAAGGGTTATCCGGTCAACGATGGATTCTGCTGTATCAAGGGACTGTCCCTGGATAAGCAGCAGAAGACGGTAAAGCCGCACAGCCTCCCGAAGATCCGTCAGGAGGACGGAAGCTTCAGGGAAGTTTCCTGGGAGGAAGGATTCCGGCATGTGGCGGATAAACTGAAAGAATTGCAGGAGAGATACGGAACAGAGAGTGTGGCAGGCATCAGCACAGGACAGCTGACTATGGAAGAGTTCGCACTGTTCGGACATGTGATGCGGGATCACTTAAAGGCAAATGTAGACGGCAATACGAGGCTGTGTATGGCGACTGCGGTGGTTGCACATAAGCAGAGCTATGGATTTGACGCACCGGGATATACGCTTGAGGATCTGGAATTATCCGATACCATTATCTTTATAGGGGCAAATCCGGTGGTAGCGCATCCGATTCTTTGGGGAAGAGTCAGACAGAACAAGATACCGGGACGTAAGGTGATCGTCCTGGATCCAAGAAGGTCAGAGACGGCGATGAATGCGGATTACTGGTATGGCCTTAAGTGGAGAAGTGATCTGCTTCTTCTGTACACCATTGCTAATCTGCTGATTGAGAAAGATTACCTGAATCGTACTTTTATCGAAGAACATACAGAGCATTTTGAAGAATTCAAGGAATTTGTCAAGAGCTATACGCTGGAGAGAGGAGCCGAAGGAACGGGATTAAGTAAGGAACAGATTCTGGAACTGACGGAGCTGATCCACAGTGGGAAGAGGGTTTCCTTCTGGTGGACCATGGGTGTGAACCAGGGGTATGAGGCGGTCCGGACTGCACAGGCAATCATCAATCTTGCATTGATGACGGGGAATATCGGGAAGCCGGGAACCGGAGCGAATTCCATTACCGGACAGTGCAATGCAATGGGATCCAGGTCCTACAGCAATACGGCGGTATTTTACGGCGGAGGTGATTTCACGAATCCGGCGAGGAGAGCAAGGATTGCAAGTGTACTGGGGGTAGATGAATGCCAGCTTGCCGAGAAACCTACCAAGACCTATAACCAGATTATTGAGGGAATCAACGCCGGGGAGATCAAAGGACTCTGGATTCTGTGTACGAATCCAAGGCACAGCTGGACGAATAACGAGACATTTGCGAAAGCCGCAAAGAAACTGGAGCTCTTCGTGGTGCAGGATATCTATGACAGTATTGAAAGCGCTGAGGATTGTACCGTCTTCTTCCCGGTGGTCCCCGGACTTAAGAAGGAAGGAACTTATATCAATCTGGAACGCCGGCTGTCAGGCATGCGCCCGGTTCTGGCAAGGGGTGAGAATGAGATCTCTGATTATGAGGCGATTCTTGGCGTTGGTAAGGCGCTTGGCATGGGAGACGAATTAAAAGGATGGGAGACTCCGAAAGATTGTTTCAACCTGATGAGGGAGTGTTCCAGGAATATGCCATGTGATATTACGGGGGTGACATGGGAAGCACTGGAGAATTCTCATGGAATCCAGTGGCCTTATCCGGAGGGAAGAGAAGAAGAATTATCGGCAGAACAGAGAAGGCTTTACGAAGACGGACAGTTCTTTACCCCGTCTAAGAAGGCTCAGTTTATCTTCGAAGAGGTAAAGGAGAATCCGCTTCCTCAGACGGAGGAATTCCCATATGTCCTAAATACCGGGCGCGGAAGTGTGGGACAGTGGCATACTCAGAGCAGGACCAGGGAAGTGAAGTTTGTAGAAGATGTGTCCGTGAAGAAGGCCTATCTCTATATGAATACAGAGCTTGCCAAAGAGAAGGATATCCGTGAGCTGGATAAGATCCGGGTGTATTCGGTAAACGGCGAGGATGCGGTGTTTGAAGTGAAGGTAACGGACAATGTGCAGTATGAAGAACTGTATGCGCCGATTCATTACATAGAATGCAACAAACTGACCCCGTCCGTATATGACACTTATTCCAAGGAACCGTCGTATAAAGCAACGCCGGTCAGATTCGAGAAATGTCAGGAGGATTCATATGTATCGTATTAAAATTGACCGAAGCAGATGCATCGGCTGTCTGACCTGCGTGACGGCGTGTGTGGTCAGCCATGAGACAGAGAGCGGGGATGCGAGAAACAGGGTGACCATAGACAGTGAGACGAAGCCGGCGCCGATCTTCTGCCGTCACTGCGAGCGTCCGGAATGTACCTACACCTGTATGACAGGAGCCATGAAGAAGAATCCGGTTACAGGATATGTTGAGTATGACAAAGAACATTGTGCAAGCTGTTATATGTGTATCATGTCCTGCCCATATGGCGTGTTGAAGCATGACAGTATCAGGAAGACGGAGATTATGAAGTGCAATATGTGCGTGCACCGGAGCGAAGACGGCACAGGGAATCCCATGTGTGTAGAGAAATGCCCGATGCAGGCGATTACGGTAGAGGAGGTGTAAGGATGCGTTATGTAGTAATCGGTTCTTCGGCAGCAGGCGTCAACGCGGTAAGGGAACTCAGGAAGATTGACAAGGACAGCCGGATCATCCTGATATCGAAGGATAAGAGTATCTATTCCCGCTGTATCCTGCACCATTATCTTGGCGGTGAGAGGGATCTTGACGGGTTGTGCTTTGTAGAAAAGGATTTCGAGAACATTTACCAGATTGAATGGATGAAAGGAAGAGAATGTACCGCGGTAAAGCCGGGGGAGAAACATGTGATACTCGACGGCGGTGAGACAGTAGCTTACGATAAGCTTCTGATTGCCACGGGTTCCCATACCTTCGTCCCTCCGGTAAAGAATCTCAAAGAAGCGAAGAATGTGGTGGGATTCCGTAATCTGGAGGATATGGAAGTCCTGAAAAAGGCGGCGAAGAACTGCAGGAATATCATATTGATGGGTTCCGGATTAGTCGGACTCGACTGCGCGTCCGGCTTCCTTGAGCTTGGAGTATCGGTGACATTGGTTGAGATGGCGGGCTGGCTGCTGTCCAGGCAATTAGATGAGCGTGCGGCAAGGACTTATCAGAGAGCTTATGAAGAGAAGGGTGTGCGGCAGTATTACGGAGTCGGAATGTCGGAAGTGGTTCTGGACGATCATCAGAATATTACGGAAGCCGTACTGTCAGACGGAACCAGGCTGCCCTGCGATTTTGTCGTTGTAACGGCGGGAGTGCGCTCCAATGTAGAATTCTTAGAAGGCTCCGGCATCGAGACGAATAAGTTCGGACTGGTATATGATGAGACTGGAAGGACCAGCGATCCGGACGTCTACGGGGCAGGAGACGTATCAGGCACCAGTCCGATCTGGCCGGTGGCGGTGAAGGAAGGAATCGTGGCGGCAAGCAACATGGCGGGCGTGCCAAGGAAGATGACGGACTTCTTCGCCAGCAAGTCAACGATGAATTTCCTGGGCATTCCAAGCATGTCGCTGGGAAATGTGAATCTGGAAGGAGAGATTGTATCCGGGGAAGTTGAAGAATCTGGCGGAGTATGTAGGTCACATAACGGGGAATGTCCTGGAAATGTTGACAGAGCTAACGAGGCGCAGGATATATGGGCGGAGGAAAATAAAACGCCGGATGGAGCGCGTCAGCCGGTACAGGCATACACAGTAAGATATGCGGACGGACATATGGCAGAGATTCTGGATACGGGAGATACTTATAAGAAAATCGTGCATAAGGACGGCAGGATTACCGGAGCGATTCTTCAGGGGGATCTGGCTTACGGCGGTATCCTGCAGCAGTTAATTGCCAGGCGTATTGACATCAGAAGGGTGAAAAAGCCGGTATTTGACATTGATTATTCGGATTTCTTCCGGGAGAAAGAGAATTTTGAATTCTATTACGAGGAAAACTAAGAAAAATTAATGATACGAGGGAGGTGTCTTATGGAGAGATTGGAGAGAATGCCTGTGCCGGTATTACCTACTTTTGTAGGCGCGCTGACGCTTGGCAATGTCTATTCGGGGATGAATTACGTATGGGTGCGTCATCTGACCATGTGGGCGGCAACGCTTGTCCTGCTTCTGTATATTGTGAAGATTATAAAATATACGAAGACCTGTAAACAGGAATACATGACAGTAGTTCCCTGCAGTCTGTATGCAGGATTTTCCATGGTGATGATGATACTGGGGAGTTATTATTTTGATTATGTTCCGGCGCTTGGAAAAGGAATGTGGATGGCAGGACTTGCAATCCATGCGGTACATATCCTGGTGTTTACTTACAGGAATGTAATCAAAGAGAGGAATATCAATACGTTTGTGCCCAGCTGGTTTGTGACCTATAACGGGATCATGGTAAGCTGTGTGACCGGAGGGGCGATGAATGCGGGGGGTGTCCTTAGAATCGTCGTCTATTATGGAATTATAATTTACTTTATCCTGCTTCCAATTATGTTATGGAGACTGCTGAAGGTAGAAGTGAAGCAGCCGGTTTATCATACAATGGCAGTATTACTGGCGCCTTGCAGCCTGTGTGTGGTGAGTTATCTGAATGTAATCCAGAACCCGAACCAGGCGGTGGTATATCTGTTGTATGTGTGTGTACTTGCTTCTTTGCTGTTTGTGATTGTGAAGCTTCCGAAGTTCTTTTCATATAGCTTTGTGCCAGGCTTCGCAGGCATGACGTTCCCGATGGCTATCGGGATTGTAGCGACGAATAAGATGTCGGGATATCTTGCCGGAATCGGCAAGGAATCACTGGCGGCGCTGACCGGGCAGCTGGCGGGGATCCAGGTTTACCTGACGACGATGATTATCGGGTTTGTGTTGTTGAACTTTTTGATTATGGTACTTAAGATAGAAAGAAAATAGACATATTTTAATTAATTCGTGGGAGTTTACTTTCCGCTTAGTGCAAAGTCAAATTCAAGGTTGCAATTACCATTCAAGTCTGTTACAATCGTAAATGTCCAGAGAGAAAATATAATAAAGAAGTTTTCAGTGCCTGGCAGAAGGAGTATTTCTGCCAGGTTAAAAGGGAATCAGGTGCAAGTCCTGAGCGATCCGGTCACTGTAAACAGGGAGCAAGACTGTGTATGCCATTGCATGGGGAATGTGAGAAGGTGCAGTCAAGTATTGATCTGTAAGCCAGGAAACCTGCTGGGAATGTTGATGAATAGCTTCCGAAGAAAGTGTTTTCATGTAAAAGTAAAAGATACGTTATGATTATTCATAGCTTTTTTTGATGACGCCTGCTTTCGAGAGAAAGGAGGCTTTTTATAATATTAGGAGACTCCTTATATTATAAAAATTCTCCGGGGGGATATACACTCATGTGAAAAAGAAATATGTTGCAGTCGACAGCTTTGTAGGTGGAAGAGGGGACAGACGAATGAAGAATGTAAGGTGTATACGTGGGATATCAGTGCTTGTATTAGTAGTGTTTCTTATGACTGTACTGACCGGATGTAAAGATATGAATTCTAGGGATGAAGATGTGGCTAAAATTAATAAAATGAAGAAACAGGAAACAGAATCTGTGGATAAACCTGGCAAAAAGGATGCAGTACCTGAGATAGAAGGGGTATATCTTGAGAAACAATTAGAGCTTACCTATGCGGATGGATTTGACGTTTATTATTATAGTGAAGGTTATAAAGTGGTCCGTGTCTATGATAGTGCACAGTATCTGCTTGTACCAGAAGGAAAGGAGATACCAGAGAATCTGGATTCGGATATGATAGTGCTTCAGATGCCGCTTAATCAGATTTATCTGGCGGCTACTTCGGCAATGGCGTTGTTTGACGCATTGAATGCTGTAGATGCTATCCGCCTGTCAGGGACGGATGTAGACGGATGGTATATTGAGGAAGCTGTGGCGGCTATGGAAGAAGGAGAGATTCTATATGCCGGCAAATATAGTGAACCAGATTATGAGCGGTTGATAGATGAGGGATGCGATCTTGCCGTTGAATCGACGATGATTTTACATACGCCAAAGGTTCAAGAGATGATTGAAGAACTTGGAATTCCTGTTTTTATTGATCGTTCCAGTTATGAGAAGCATCCTCTTGGCAGGACAGAGTGGATTAAATTGTATGGAGCCATGCTAGAACGAGATGAGGAAGCAGAAATCTTTTTTGACGAACAGTCGAAAGTAATCGAGGAACTGAAAGACTTTAAGAATACGGAGAAGACAGTAGTCTTTTTTTATCTGAATACAGATGGTTCTGTAGTTGTGCGTAAATCAGATGATTATATTCCGGCGATGATAGAGATTGCGGGTGGACGCTATATATTTAAAGACCTGGAAAATGCGGAGAGTAAGAGCGCGTCTGTGAAGCTTACAATGGAAGAATTCTATGCTGCTGCGGTAGATGCGGATTATCTCATCTATAATTCAGCTATTGATAATCCGGTAGATACACTGGATGAACTTCTGGGAAAGAGTGAATTATTTGCAGAGTTCAGGGCAGTAGAAGGGGGGAATGTATGGTGTACCGGAAAATATCTGTATCAGGCGACGGACATAGTAGGTAATCTAATCAGGGATATTCATCTGATGCTCACAGATGGTGATGAGAGTGGTATGGAATTTTTATATAGAGTGAAATAGCTCTGTGTAGTATGGTAATCATGAGAGAAAGAAGGAGATTTTTATGAAAAAATGTGTTACACTATTATTAACAGCAGCTTTGGCTGGTACATTATGTCTGACAGGGTGTGGAAATAAGAATGAAGAAGGGGTGGGAGATGTGAAGCAGGATACTAGGGAGCCGGAAGGAGGAACCAGCGGTGAGATCTCCCAGGCAATCATGGTTGTAAGTTTCGGGACAAGTTATAATGACAGCAGGGAAGCTACGATTGGGGCTATTGAGAAAGCAATTGCTGATAAGTTTCCGGAATATGAAGTTAGAAGAGCATTTACCAGTCAGATTATTATTGATAAGTTAAAGGAGCGCGATGGCCTTGAGATTGACAATGTAGGAGAGGCGCTTGACCGTGCTGTGGAAGACGGCGTCCAGAAGTTAGTCGTACAGCCGACTCATCTCATGGATGGATATGAGTATACGGACCTCGCTGATGAACTGGCGGAATATGAGGACAAATTCGACCAGGTAGTTCTTGCAAAGCCTCTGCTCATGGATGATGCGGATTATGAGGCTGTCGTTGCGGCAATCACTGATGTTGCGTCTTCTTATGATGATGGAGAGACAGCAATCTGTTTTATGGGACATGGTACGGAAGCAGAGTCCAACAGTGTATACCCGACGCTTCAAGAGAAGTTGACAAAAACAGGTTATGAGAATTATTATATAGGTACGGTAGAAGCAGAACCGGCTCTGGAAGATGTTCTGAATGCGGTTCAGGCAAAGGGAACTTATAAGAAGATTGTGCTTCGTCCATTGATGGTAGTGGCAGGCGACCATGCCAATAATGATATGGCGGGTGATGAAGAGGATTCCTGGAAGAGCGTGTTTGAAGGTGCAAACTACGAGGTGGAATGTATTCTGGAAGGACTTGGCCAGGTTCCTGCAGTCCAGGATATCTATGTTGCCCATACACAGGCTGCGATTGATACCCTGGAAAATTAGAAGGATATATATTATTCTCGTGAAGCAATGAGCCAAGTGGACGTGTTTGTATGTACATCTGGCAGCTACCGTGAGGTTTTTGAGTTTAAGGAGAGTATATTATGAGAAGTTTAATCTTATATAGTACAATATTTTTTATGCTGGTTACCGGTGTGCTTGGCACGCCGGTAATCTGTTATGCGGAAGGTTTATCAGATCAGATAGCGGGGGAAGATGAGAGAGCAGCGTCTGTGGAAGTCGGTGAGGACGGGATGATTCCGGTCACGGCGGACCAGGTGAAGGAAGGCAGTTATCCTATTGAAGTTGATTCCAGTTCTTCGATGTTCCGTATCGTAGAAGCATATCTTACGGTTCAAGATGGGCAGATGAGCGCTGTAATCACTTTGGGGGGAAAAGGATATCTGAAATTATTCATGGGAACAGGAGAAGAAGCTGTTGCGTCAGAAGAGTCTGCATATGTTCCTTTTGTAGAGGATGAGAATGGCGCTTATACCTATACAGTGGAGGTAGAGGCGCTTGACAAGGAACTGGAGTGTACCGGGTTCAGTAAGAGAAAAGAAAAATGGTATGACCACCAAATTCTGTTTCAAGCCGCAACACTTCCGAAAGAGGCGTTGTTAATAGAACTTCCCAGTTATGAGGAATCTTCTGGAGGCAACCGAAAATCTGCTTCGGACAATGGGAAGAAATCCACTGCAGACAATAAGCAGAAAGATAATCAGGCGGAAGTTGACCTCGAAGACGGAGTCTATAGGATAGAAGTGGAATTAACAGGAGGAACCGGAAGAGCATCGGTAACTTCTCCGGCAAACCTTACCGTGGTTGATAAAAAGGGCACAGCAAGGATAGAGTGGAGTAGTCCGAACTACGATTATATGATTGTGCATGGAGAGAAATATTTTCCGATTAATGAAGAAGGGAATTCTGTGTTTGAAATCCCAGTATATGCTTATGATGAGGCAGTGGAAGTGATTGGGGATACAACGGCTATGGGGGAGCCGCACGAGATAGAATATTCGCTAATCTTCCATGCAGATTCTGTACGTTCGCATGAGCTGGAAGGAAAGAATATGTCTTCAGGGGCAATTGTGCCGATTGTAGTTATGATAGTTGGTATTATAGCAGTGGCAGCAGGTATAATGTTTATTGTTGCCTGCCATCGCCGGGGTGTTCAATAAAAAATGAGTTTTCAAAAGGCGGAGGGAGAAGCGGAGTGAGTGATAATCTTGGGTTTCACGAAGAGAATCTTCGAAGAAGAATCCGGTATGCGGCCGTATTTTTGAGTATGATTATCTTGTTCGGTCTTATTATAGTGTGGAATATTAATACAGGAAATGTGAGGATTTCGATATCACGGATTCTTGCTATATTATTCAGGCGAAGGGGTGATGCAGTAGAATACAGCATCATCTGGAAGATTCGTCTGCCGAGAGTGCTGATGGCAGCAATCTTAGGCGGCGCACTCTCTTTATCGGGCTTTCTGCTTCAGACTTTTTTTGCAAATCCTATTGCAGGACCTTTTGTACTGGGAATTTCTTCCGGGGCGAAGATGGTAGTTGCGTTTGTGATGATCTTCTATCTGGAACGGTTCGGAACATTTTCTTCATATACGCTCATTATCGCCGCATTCACAGGTTCTTTATTGTCGGTCGGGTTTATCCTGGTCTTATCCGGAAGGATTGACCATATGGCAACGCTTCTAGTAGCGGGAATCATGATAGGATATATCTGTTCTGCGGTTACTGATTTTGTAGTGACATTTGCAGAAGATTCAGATATCGTAAATCTCAGGGGATGGTCGCTTGGGAGTTTCTCAGGAATGAATTGGAACAATGTGAAGCTGGCAGCTGTCATGGTAGGGGCTGCATTTTTGCTGACATTTTTTTTATCGAAACAGATAGGGGCTTATCAGCTGGGAGAGGCTTATGCGCAGAGTATGGGGGTAAATATCCGTATCTTTCGTGTTGCGCTGATCCTGCTTTCCAGTGTTTTATCAGCATGCGTGACTGCATTTGCAGGACCAATATCATTCGTTGGAATTGCCGTGCCGTATCTTATCAGGCAGGCTTTGCATACGTCAAAACCTATAGTGGTGATTCCAGGGGTATTTCTTGGGGGCGCTGTATTCTGTATGATGTGTGACCTGATCGCACGTATGGCGTTTGCGCCGACAGAATTAAGCATCAGTACAGTTACGTCTGTATTCGGTGCACCGGTAGTGATATGGATGATGTTGAGAAGACAGAAAGGGCGGTAGATGTGGCAGATTTCTATTTTCAGATGCGGAATATGACGGTTGGATATCATGGCAGTCCATTAATCCGTGATATTAATATCGGAATCAATAAAGGGGAGATTATAACGCTGATTGGTCCCAACGGTTCGGGAAAATCCACGATTTTGAAGAGTATTACAAGACAGCTTCGGATGATTGGAGGAGAGGTATATTTTGAAGACAGGAACCTGCGTGAAATGTCTTACCGGGAACTGGCTGCACGTATGGCAGTCGTATTGACTGAACGTGTCAAAACAGAACTTATGACTTGCCACGATATCGTTGCATCAGGCAGATATCCCTATACAGGAAGGCTTGGAATCCTGTCGGAAAGAGATGAGGAGAAGATAGAGGAGTCTTTGCGGGCGGTGAATGCAAAGGAGCTGGGAAATTGTGATTTTAATGTGATTAGTGATGGACAGAGGCAGAGAGTGCTGCTTGCTAGAGCAATCTGTCAGGAGCCGGACGTCATGATTCTGGATGAGCCGACTTCTTTCTTAGATATCAGGCATAAGTTAGAGCTGCTGGCGGTTCTTGAGAGGATGGCTAAGAGGGAAAATATCACGGTGATTATGTCTTTGCATGAGATTGATCTGGCGCAGAAGGTCTCGGATAAGATTCTGTGTGTGAAGGGCGAGACTATCTCACATTATGGAATGCCGGAGGAGATTTTTAAGGAAGAGATTATCAGGGATCTCTACGAGATAGATAATGGATTCTATGATCCATGCTTTGGCAGTATCGAACTGCCGCGGCCGGAAGGTGAACCGAAAGTGCTGGTAATCTCTAGCGGCGGAACCGGAATACCGGTGTATAGAAGGCTCCGGAAAGAAGGGGTTCCGTTTGCAGCAGGTATTCTGTACCGGAATGATGTGGACTATCAGCTGGCTAGTTTACTGGCATCCAGGGTAATTGCTGAGGAACCATTTCAGGAGATAGGGGATACGGCATATCAGCTGGCAATGGATACAGTGTACAAGTGTGACAGGGTGATAAATGCAGGAATCAGAATCGGAACTTGTAACCGGAGAGTTGAGGAGATCCTTGAAGCGGCTAGAAAAGCAGGGAAACTTACCCGTTTGCCTGAATCAGTTTAAGTTTTCTGTAGTTTTGCCGATATTAAAAATAGTTAATGTTTTATATGAATGAATAAAGCAGGGATGTTTATACTTGATAATCATGCGATAAATGATAGTATCGGCAACGACAGGGAGGTGTGCTTTGTGAACTTTTTTATGATGCAGTCGATAGGTGCATATACAAGAAATATGGAGATGCAGCTAAAGTGGCAGCAGAAGAAGGAGAATAATGATTTCACTGCAGATGGAAGTATGAAGTTGGATGCGACGGCACGGCAGGCTGAAGAAATTAGGCTGTCCCAGGCGGACGGATCGGCAAAATTCGCTTCACAAATCAGGTCAAAGCTGGCGAATGGGCAGAAACTGACAAAGGAAGAGATGGAGTATCTTGAGAAGAATGATCCTCAGACCTACCAGAAAGTGAAAGCTATCGAGGCCGAGAAGAAGAGCTATGAGAAAGAACTGAAGAGATGTAAAACAAAGGAAGAAGTTCAGAGAGTGAGGATGAATCACACGGCAGCTTCCTTAAGTGCGGTGAACAGTATTAAAAATAATCCTGCGATACCCGAAGGAAAGAAGCTGGAACTAATCTGGCAGGAACATCAAAAGAATATGGCGTTGGAAGAAATCACAAAAGAATTTGTAGAAAGCGGCGGATATGCACAGCTTCCGACAGAGGCAGAGAAGGCGGAAGCCGAGAAAGAGATGAAAGAAGCCAAAGAGGCTGAGATGGGAATCAAAGATCCGGCGTCAGATATCGAAGAGAAAGATCCAGCGTCAGACGAGACAGAAGCCGATAGTGCAGAGAAAGCCGGCAGTACGAAGAAAGATACCGCCGCAGATAAGGCAAAGGAAGCGGCCGCCCATGAAGCAGTGCAAAGGAGCAGAGCAGCTTTGCAGGAACGCAGGATGACCCGGGCAGAAGCTGAGTCAACACCGGAAGCCTTGAAAGTGAAGCGTGCCAGGGCAAAGGCGGCATACAAAGAGAATCTGGATAGCCAGATACCAATGCAGCTGTATAATGTGAAAGTGGAATAGAAAAAAACTCGCTGGAATTAACCGGCGAGTTTTTTAACAGGCTTATATCTCAATATCAATCTCTAGATTATTCATATTCGCCAGATGCATCTGAGTATACAGAATAATGGTATCTCCTTCCCTAAGTATCATATTTCCGTTAGGAATCAAAGCTTTATTCTTGCGTTTCACCAGAATAATAATCGTCTTTCGCGAGATATCCAGATCCCGGATGCGCTGGCCGTTCCATGGATTATGTTTCTGCAGGACAATCTCCTTTAGATTAATATGTTCGCGGTCATTGAAGGATTCAGCCCCAAGTACGATGGTGTCGTTTGCATTTAACACAGTATCACCCCGGGGAATAAGAATCTGGTGATTCCGTTTGATAACAGCGACAATCACCTTTTCGGGAAGTCCCAGTTGTAAGATGTTTTTCCCAACCCAAGGATCACGTTCTGTAAGACGTATTTTAATAAAATGAATAGCTTCTTCCTGCCCGTATTCACTGATTCGTTTGATCTGTGTATACTGGTCAACGAATCCGGCAGAGATGATACCGGTAGGAATCGCAACCATACCGACACCCAGAAAGGAGATGAAGATACCAAATATTTTCCCCATAGATGTGATGGGATAGATATCTCCATATCCTACGGTAAGCAGTGTGGATACCGACCACCAGATTCCGGAAAATGCATTACTGAACACTTTAGGCTGGGCATTATGTTCCAGACTGTACATACACAGGCTGGAGGCAAGCATGAGCACCAGGATAATGAATACAGAAGAAAATAGCTGCTGACGCTTACTGGTAATGACTTCGGTAATCACATTTAACGAGTCATAATATGCCGTAATCCGGAACAGACGGAAGATGCGTACGATACGGAACATCCGGAATGCAACCGCTCCTGACGGGAAGAAAACCGGCAGGTAATAAGGCAAGAACGAAAGCAAGTCCACGATGCCTGTAAATGAAAAGACATATTTCGAGAGAGCACGCGGACTGCTTAACTCAGGATACAGATATTTGGCAGTCCATAGTCTCAGGATATAATCGATGAAGAAGAAGGCGATGGTAACCTTCTCTATAATCAGAAGCCAGAAACCATATGTTCCTCTGATCTCATCAAAAGTATAAAGAATACTGACTGCCAGATTCAGTATGATTACGAAGGTATTTAGAAAGTCATACCCCCGGCTGATCCAGTCGATGTCATTTCCAACTTCTACGATTTCAAAAAGCCGTCTTCGGTGTCTTTCCCAGGATATTTCCATGGCAATATGACCTCCAATTTGTTTCTTAGGAAATAAAATAACTATATATTCTCGGTAATATGCCGTGCCACATACACTCCGCTCGCTGAGGCATGGGAGAGTGAATGAGTGACTCCGCTTCCGTCTCCGATGATATACAGACCCTTGTGTTTACTTTCCAGATTCTCATCAAGTTCCACTTCCATGTTATAGAATTTCACCTCTACGCCGTAGAGCAATGTGTCGTCATTGGCGGTTCCCGGTGCAATCTTATCCAGAGCATATATCATCTCGATGATACCGTCCATGATTCTTTTTGGCAGCACAAGGCTTAAGTCTCCAGGTGTTGCGGCAAGGGTAGGAGTAACCAGGCCTTCTGAGATTCGGTTTGCGGTGCTTCGCCTTCCTCTGACCAGATCGCCGAATCGTTGTACGATTACGCCTCCGCCGAGCATATTAGAGAGTCTGGCGATACTTTCACCATATCCGTTGCTGTCTTTGAATGGCTCTGAGAAATGTTTGGCTACCAGCAGCGCAAAGTTGGTATTATCTGTCTGGTGTTCCGTATCTTCATAGCTGTGTCCGTTGACAGTGACAATTCCATTGGTATTTTCATTTACAACAATTCCGTAAGGATTCATACAGAAAGTACGCACATTGTCTTCGAACTTCTCTGTGCGGTAGACAATCTTGCTCTCATATAGTTCGTCGGTCAAATGAGAGAAGATGACAGCCGGAAGTTCAACACGGACGCCGATATCTACACGATTAGATTTTGTCGGGATGTCAAGGTCACTACAGATTTTTTCCATCCATTTACTTCCGCTTCTTCCGACAGAGACGATACATTTTTCGCAGTCGGCGGTATGATTGCCATAGTGGACACGGTAACCCTTGTCGGTACATTCCAGGCTATCTATTGCAGTGTTGAAATAAAAGTCTATCTTGTCTTTCAATTCATCATATAATTTCTCGAGGACGACATAGTTAATATCCGTTCCAAGATGGCGGACGGAAGCATCCAGAAGCTTCAGCTTATTCTGCAGGCAGACCTTTTTAAACTGTGTTCCTGCAGTAGAATACATCCGGGTCTGTTCGCCGCCGTGGGAGGTATTGATGTCATCGACATAGCGCATCAGGTCTAGCGCCTGCTCTTTGCCGATATACTCGTAGAGCGTTCCGCCAAAGTCATTGGTGATATTATATTTCCCATCAGAAAATGCACCTGCACCGCCGAACCCATTCATGATCGCACAGGTTTTACATTTGATGCAGGATTTTACTTTCTTGCCGTCGATGGGGCAGTGCCTGTCTTTTAATGGAACACCAGCCTCAAAGACGGCAATCTTAAGTTCTTTATTTTTCTGGATCAGTTCGTATGCGGAGAAGATGCCGCCAGGGCCGGCTCCGACAATAATTACATTATAATTCATGGATTATTACTCCCTTCTTAATGGTGATTTGTTTATAGTTATAGTACTTGGCAGCAAGTTGGATTTTACATTGTATGATTGGTTAGATTCCTAAAAAGAGCCATAACAATTAGTAGCAGATAGTAGAGACATCCGGTACTTTTAGCTAATTGTTACGGCAGTTCATACACAGGTTTATTACCATTCTCAATTATAAAGTGGAGAGAAAAAACCGTCAAGACTATTTTATAAATCTGTGCAAAGTACTAAGTTTTGTCATCAGATATTGTATAATATATACAAAGTCTTATGGTACAGCTTTGCCATTACGTAAAACATAAGAAAGGAATAAGGTAAAGGTCAGTAAAAGGCACAATCCCTCAGCCAGTGCAGCTGCCCACCAGATTCCGTTCCCGCCAAAGAGAGCCGTCAGGATGCGAAGGCTTAAGGCAACGAAGAGAAATCCTCTGCCAAGAGAGATTGCCATGGCAGACTTCGGGTATTCAATGGCAGTGAAGAAGCCTCCAATGATGACATTGAATCCGCAGAGCAGGAACGAGTAAGAAAAGGTATGAAAAACTTCTACAGAAGCATCACGTAGTTCCTGCAGCGCAGAAGAGATAAACAGGCTGACTAAAGGAGCGGCAATAATCTTGGATATAATGAAAGCAGCGATGGAGAACATTGTACCAAAGCATAGGGCATATTTCAGTAGTTTATGATATTTGTAAGGCATTCCCTTTCCATAATAATAGCTGACTAACGGTTGTATCCCCTGAGCGATGCCTGCCATGGACATCACGATGATAGTGCTGACATAAGTAACGATGGTGTAACTGACGATATATTCTTCGTTCAGATATGTCAGGATGGCATGGTTGAACAGGAAGATTACGATTCCGGCGGAGAATTCTGTGATTCCAGAGGATAAGCCGATCTTCACAGTCCGCCATGCAAGTCCTGTAGATGGTAAGAACCGCACCAGTTTCATATGCGTCTTGCTGCTGCAAAAATGCGTCAGATATAGCAGGACGACTGCCAGCTGTGATAAGCCTGTCGCGAATGCCGCACCCCAGACGCCTTTGCAAAAGACGATGACGAACAGATAGTCCAGGATACAGTTCAGAACAGCGCCGGCTGTGACGATGACCGTCGCTTTCATGGGATACCCGTCGGTCTTGATCAGTACTTCCAATGAATAGGAGCAGATGAAGAAGACGCTGAAACAGGCAATCGTCGTAATATATGTCTGCACATATTCTATGGTAGGTTCTGTTGCTCCGAGAAACAAAGCGATGCTTTCTGATTTCCACAGGACAACAGCAGTGAGCAGGGCGGATACCAGGATTACGGTCAGGATATTCTGAGTAAATACTTCCTTGGCTTTTTCGTCCTCTTTTTGTCCTAACAGGATTGCAATTACGGTAGAAGAACCAACGGCGAACATCAAAGCCACAGAAAATAATAATGTCACAAAAGGCATGGCAATATTGACGCCGGACAGTGCAAGTTCCGATACACCTCTTGCCACGAATAAACCGTCAATCATAGTATAGAGGGCGAAAACCCATTGAGCGATTAATGACGGAATGATAAAACGAAAGAAATCCTGTCTTAATGATTTCCCTTCTAGCTTCATTAATAAAACCTCCAGTCTTTTAAGCCTTAGTATCATAACAGAGTTAAGGCTTGTTGTAAAGAAGTAGAATAGAGAGGGAATATAGAGGGTGTGTATTTGTAAAGATAATTATTTATATTCTTCATGGATTATAGTTGTAAATTTTTCAGGTGAATGCTAGAATGAACGAAGATTGAGACGGGGATATTTTCGTGAGCAATGAGCCAGGTGGCTGTTTGCAGGTATTTGGTGATTGCCGCGAGGTCTTTGACTTATGGATTTGGAGACAAAAGAGCGGATAGGGAACAAGTAGGGAGGAAAGAAACAAATGATGGGGAAGATGAATATTAAGAAGAAAGAAGGTTTGACGCAGGCTGCTTTTATTGTAATGGGATGCCTGACTTACTCAATAGGTCTGAATATGCTGATTACACCGCTGAATCTGTATAATGGAGGTTTTATGGGTATTGCACAGCTGATTCGTACACTTCTGGTCAGTGTCCTGCATATTCAGGTACCGCAAGGTATGGATATTGCAGGCGCAATTTATTATATTCTGAATGTTCCGTTATTCTATATGGGATATAAGGTGATGGGAAAAGATTTCTTGATGAAGTCGTTGTTTGGTACGACTGTGATCAGTATCTTTCTGGTGCTGGTTCCAGTGCCCGTAACACCGATTATTGAAGATTATCTGACAGCCTGTATCATAGGAGGGATTATAGCAGGCGCCGGAAGCGGGCTGATTCTGCGGGGAAGGGGAACAGCCGGCGGCCCTGATATCATAGGCATGTGCTGCTTGAAGAAACGGATGAATATCAGTGTGGGACAGGTTAATATTCTGTTGAATCTGGTTGTATATGGAATCTGTCTGTTTATGTTCGATATTGAGATTGTGGTCTATTCTTTAATCTATGCAACTGTATTTGCATTGACGGTTGATAAGGTGCATATTCAGAATATTAATACAAGCGTTATGATCTTTACTAAGAAGCTGGGAATATCCCAGGCGATTATGGATCAGATAGGACGGGGGGTTACCACCTGGGACGGCGAAGGAGCTTATACTCATATGCGTTCGTATATTTTGTTTGTAATGATCTCAAAATACGAAGTAAGCCAGATTAAGCAGATTGTACATAGTATTGATCCGAATGCTTTTATGATTCTAACTGAAGGTTCGACAGTAATTGGAAATTTTGAGAAGAGGCTTTAATGTCATACACAAAAAGCAGTCGTTCTCTATTTTAGATGCGCCAGAGAAAATCTGATATTCTATTTATACTTCCTGTTTTAACTAGCTGACGTTGTTTGTGAACAGTAATCTTATACTTTGTGCATTTTTATCATATACTGTAGATTATAGACAAATGAAAGGAAATCAGGTACAATATAGTGCAAATAAATGGGAGACAGATATGAAAAAAATAAAAGAAATATATCAAAAATTTTCGAATATTTCTGCGGATATTGCAGCAGACCATGTGGGAGCCTATGCTGCACAGTCAGCATATTTTTTTATGTTATGTATGATTCCGATTATCTTGTTGCTTCTTACAATGGTACAATATACGCCTGTTACAAAAGCAGATGTTATGACTGCTGTGATTCAGGTATTTCCGGCATCTGTTGACTCTCTGATTACATCTATAGTAAATCAGGTGTATAACCAGTCTACAGGAGTCATTCCGGTTACGATTATCGTGGCATTATGGTCAGCAGGAAAAGGCGTACTGGCGATGACATCCGGACTTAATTGCATTTATAGCTGCCGGGAGACGCGTAACTATATTGTTCTGCGCATCAGAGCAACGATATACACAGTTTTATTTATTGTGGTAATCATATTGCTGCTTGTATTGTCGGTATTTGGAAATACTTTGAATCTGTTTATTGCGGCACATATTCCGTTTCTTAAGAGGATAGCGGATTGGCTGATTGAGACCCGTGCAGTTATTACACCGACAGTTCTGGTTCTGTTTTCGCTGATGATCTATCGTTTTTTGCCTAACAGGAAAGGGCGGTTTCGGGATCAGCTTCCGGGAGCTATGTTTACGGCTGTCGGATGGATGGTGGTATCATGGGTGTTTTCTATTTATCTGGATGTGTTCAAAGGATTTTCCAGTATGTATGGAAGCCTTACAACGATTGTGCTGATTATGTTGTGGATGTATTTCTGTATGTACTGCATTCTGCTTGGCGGAGAGATGAATGTGCTGCTAACAGGAAAGATATTTGAGAAAAAATAAGCTCCTAATGGTAAATCTTAACATGGAATTAAGAATACTTTAAGTTGTCTCTTTCCTGACAAGAGAGTATAATTAATGACATGAAGATAAAAGAGAAGACGATACAGATTGGCTCAATATGTATGCAAATGTCGATATAATGGTAAAAAAGGAAGGTGATTTTTACATATTGAGTGGATATTAAGAGGTATTGAACCATAGAGGAGAAGAATGGATGCGTACGGACCATAGGAGAAGGATATATTATAGACGGAGGCGTCAGGTGCAGCGTCAGATGATCTTGATTGGCTGGTCACTGCTTCTTGTGGCAGGAGTCTTAAGTCTTTGTATGGGAAGAAGTAATCTGGCAGGGAATGAGGCGCAGAAGGTCGTAAAATCAGGAAATCAAAAGGATGCGAATAAGGTAAAGAATATTACGATAGAGGTTGAAAGTGAAGAGGAGAGAATAGAGCGTATCAGAGAAGAGGCAAAAGAAAAGGGTTATCCAGAAGGCGTAATAGAATTATTGGATAAGAATGCAGAGACTGTAGAGTTTGTAGAGCATTATGAAGAGAAGATAAATGTTCCAAGTGCTGATACCATCGGAGATGTCCTGACAGCAGGAGAGATCCCCAAGTTATATCAGTGGGATGAACGTTGGGGATATGCTCCTTATGGGACGAGCATTGTAGCGGTCAGTGGCTGTGGACCAACTTGTATGGCGATGGTTGCAGCGGGACTTACAAATGATCCGTCTATTACACCTGCTAAGGTAGCTGCATATGGAACAGAGAATGATTATGTGGATGAATATAATGATACGTATTGGAGATTCATGAAAGAAGCAGGTGTGAACTGGAACCTGTCCTGTTATGACGGGGTTTTGACAGAAGAGCAGGTCCGGGATGAACTGCAGGCGGGACATCCGATTATCTGCAGTGTCGGCCCAGGAGACTTTACGCAGAATGGACACTTTATTGTATTGACACAGTATGCGGAAGGCAAGGTCAAGATTAATGATCCGTTCAGTAAAAAGAACAGCAGTAAAGAATGGGTATTTGCAGAGATTTCGGATCAGATTATGGCTATGTGGGTTTTCTCTGTAAATCAAGGATAGTGCTTATATATCGAGAATGTTATAAAAATGGAAATAGATGAAGAGTGATAAAAACAGTGGTTTAACATTATAAGATGGTAAACCATTGTTTTTATTTTAGTAGATGCTCCCCATCTGTTATTATATCTGAAATAAATATTAGACATATATATGGGGGTGTTATATAATAATTATTAAATCAGGGGGAATATGAAAATGTTGTATAGAGAATTAGGTAATACCGGTTTGAAAGTAAGTGAGATTGGGATGGGGTGTGAAGGATTTGTAGACCATGATGGAGCTTATACAAAGGATTTGCTGGATACTGCTGTGGAATATGGGATTAATTATCTGGATCTGTATATGCCGAATCCCAAGATTCGCCGTTTGATTGGAGATTCGATGAAAGGCAGACGGGAGAAATTCATTCTACAAGGTCATCTTTGCACTATCTGGAAAGAGGGACAATATAAGAGAACGCGAGATATTGAAGAAGTAAAGGATGGATTTCAGGACCTTCTGAAGAATCTGGGAACAGATTATATAGAGGTTGGGATGATTCATTATGTGGATTCTATGGAAGATTGGAAGGGAATCCTAAACGGACCTGTGTTAGAATACGCAAAAGAATTAAAGGAGAATGGTAAGATTGGGCATATTGGCCTAAGCAGCCATAATCCGAAAGTGGCTATGGCAGCAGTGGAAAGCGGATTGATTGAAGTTTTGATGTTTAGTGTGAATCCGTGTTATGATTTGCAGCCGGCAGGAGAAAATTGTGAGGCGCTTTGGGATGAAAAGAATTATGAAGAGAACCTGCTGAACATGGATTCAGACAGAGAAGCCTTGTATGAGATGTGTAGCAAGCAAGGTGTGGGCATAACTGTTATGAAAGCATATGGGGGAGGAGATCTGCTGGATGCGGCATGGTCGCCGGCAGGAAAAGAACTGACACCTTATCAATGTCTGCATTATGCATTGACTCGTCCGGCAGTGGCTACTGTGCTGGCAGGGGCGCATACGGTGGAAGAATTGAAAGTAAGTGCAGGATATGCGCGGGCATCAGAGGAGGAAAAAGATTATGCGGCGGTATTGGCATCATTTCCTAAGATTAGTTGGAAAGGTCACTGTATGTATTGCGGTCACTGTGCGCCATGTCCGAAGGGAATTGATGTGGCGGCAGTCACGAAATTTCTGAATCTTACGAAAGCACAGGGAATGGTTCCAGAGACAGTGAGGGAGCATTATGCGGTACTGGAACATACGGCATCAGAGTGTGTGGGCTGTAAGGCATGTGAGAAGAGATGTCCGTTTGAAGTCCCTGTGGTACAGAATATGAAAGAAGCAGTTAAAGTATTTGGAAAATAATGAAATGGGTATTTTTTGACAAGATGAGAGGGATATTGAGATGGGAAATACATTATATTTGGAATGTTATAGTGGAATTAGTGGTGATATGACAGTAGGAGCTTTACTGGATCTAGGAGCAAACCAGAAGATACTGGAAGAACATCTGCGAAGTCTCCCGGTGAAAGGTTTTGAGATACAGATAAGCAGGGTAAAAAAGTCCGGATTAGATGCGTGTGATTTTAAAGTGATACTGGATGAGCAGCATGAGAATCATGACCATGATAATGAATATCTCTATGGACATGAAAAGAGTACGCATGTCCATGATAGTGAGGTGAAGCATACACATGAGCACAATAATGGAATGAATCATGTACATGTGCATGAACACCGGGGATTACCAGAGATACAAGATATTATTAATCGTTCCGGTATTACTGACAGGGCAAAGAAGATTGCGTCTGATATATTTATGGTTCTGGCAAAAGCAGAGTCAAAGGCGCATGGAATGGCAATAGATGAGGTGCATTTTCACGAAGTAGGCGCTGTGGATTCGATTGTGGATATTGTGGCAGCAGCCATTTGTCTGGATAATCTGGATATCACGGAGGTTATCGTTCCGGAATTATATGAAGGGAGAGGGACAGTCAGGTGTCAGCATGGCGTTATCCCGGTGCCGGTGCCGGCAGTGGCAAATATTGCCGGTTCTCATGGAATCTCTCTGCATATAACAGAAACAGAAGCAGAACTGGTGACGCCTACAGGAGCTGCAATTGTGGCGGCAACACGTACGAAGGACCGGCTCCCTGACAGATATAAGATTCGGAAGATTGGAATGGGTGCAGGAAAGAGAGACTATGGGCGGACTAGCGTTCTGCGAGGTGTGCTGATTGAACCAGAATCAGACGGGATGGATTATATTTACAAATTAGAAAGTAATATTGATGACTGTGCGGGAGAAGCCCTTGGATATGTTATGGAGAAGTTATTAGATGCAGGGGCAAAAGATGTGCACTATACTCCTATATATATGAAGAAGAACCGTCCGGCATACCAGCTAAATGTTATCTGTGATGAAGAAACAGTTTCCAAGCTGGAGAAAATTATTTTCTGTGAGACAACAACAATCGGTATTCGAAGAATGAAGATTCAACGTACTGTAATGCACCGAGAAATCCGGACAGTAGAGACTTCACTAGGTGAATCAGTAATTAAAGTATGCAGGTTGGGGGAAATTGCCAAGGTGTATCCGGAATATGAAAGTGTTGCTGCTATCTGCAGAGAGAAACACCTGGCTTTTGGAGATGTGTGGAATAAGATCTGCCAGGAGGCAGAAGGACAGCTGTTGTGAGGATATGCGCATGGACGATTATGAAAGAAAGCGGGAATTATTAAAAAAGCAGATAAGTGGATATGCATCGAAGGATGTGATTGTTGCATTTTCCGGCGGTGTGGACAGCAGTCTTCTTTTGAAAATAGCGTGTGATGCGGCAAAAGAAAGAAAAACAATGGTTTACGGTGTCTTTCTCCATACCATGCTGCATCCACAGGGAGAATTAGAAGAAGCAGCCAGAGTCGCCAGAGAAACAGGGGCTGTCTTTCGGAAATTGGAAATTGATGAACTTGAGGGCGCAGGTATTGCAGATAACCCTGTGGATCGATGCTATCGATGTAAACGTTATCTTTTTGAGAGAATCCTTAAGGAAGCAGACCGTCTGGGAGTATGTAAGGTTCTTGAAGGAACAAATGGAGACGATTTACACGTATATCGTCCGGGGATTCGAGCGATTGGGGAATTGGGAATTGTAAGTCCGCTTGCAGATGTTAAGCTGACCAAAAAAGAAGTGCGCAGAATGTCAGAAGAATATGGCATCTCTGTGTTTAAAAAGCCGTCTACACCTTGTCTTGCAACTCGTTTTCCTTATGGAACCAGAATATCTTATGAAGAGATGCAGAAGGTAGGAGAAGGAGAGGCATTTCTTAAAACATTGGGCTTATATAATGTGAGATTGAGAGTCCATGACAAGATTGTGAGGATCGAAGTGGATCAAGAGGATATGATGACTATGATAGAACAGAGAGGGGTTATTACAGAATATCTGAAAAGCCTGGGGTACATTTATATTACATTGGACTTGGAGGGATTCCGGTCAGGAAGTATGGATATTGATATTTAATGATAAAGTAGTAATTTATTCCTGTATAATAACAAAAAGTTGGACATGTTTGCATGCACATGTGGCGGCTGCAACAGAAAGATGTGAGTATAAAAATAAAAAGCGCAGCGGGAGGGATTTGAACCCCCGGAGCCTTGCGGCTCTTCTGCTTTCGAGGCAGATGCCATCAGCCAACTCGACCACCGCTGCGTACTGTTTGTCATTATAACACAAGACCGTGCGAAGAGGAATACCTAATTTGAAAATTTCAAAATAAAATATTGCTATAAAGTAACAATTTGTATAGAGAGTGCAGATGTAGGCGATATTACAAGGAAAGAGGGCTGACGCTTTTGCGTCAGCCCTTGGAGGGGGATGAAAAAATCTATCTAAATTTAAGAAAATGTCTAGGCGAAGTCCGGTAACCATACTTTACTGAATATGTAATGTGAAGTACGATTACCGTCTTCATTTATTTGATGTTTTTATTATATAAAGAAAATGTGACACAAGTATGTCAAAAGCTGGAAATGTTTATAAAATTTCTTAAGGGAAACTTAAGATGGTCTAAAATTAAAAAGAATGTTGCATTCTCGCAGGCAGCAAGCCGAGAGGGTGCTTGCAGGTATTGGGTGACTGTGGTGAGATCCCAGGCTCATGAAACAAGGCACCGGGTGATAAGAGCTGTAAGCTTTTGTATTTTATCACACGATGCCTTGCTGGGACGTACTGCGACGGAAGGGTAAAGGTGCCGCTTCTATGCGGTCCGCCACAGCCGGACTATAGCTGAATATCAGCCGCGCTCCGGAGCACAGGAGTCCCCTGACAGGAACTCTGCATATATCATATCAGTTTGTCTATTGAAATTCAATAGTTGCTATGACTCATTTTTAATAAAAGCGGTAAATATTGTTCATAATTCACACCGTCATTGCGGGGGATTTGTTCTTTGACAGAATCAATCAGTGAACATTCCAGAAATTCTCCGGCGGTCTGGATGACGGAAGAAAGAGAATAACCCTGTGCAATTCCGGCGGTGATACAAGAAGCGAACAGATCCCCGGTTCCAGAATAACTGCCTCCTATATACGGGAAGGAAAAGAGAGAGGCCTCGTTGGCATTAACCAGCAGGTTTCCCATCTTTGTGATGCCATCTGTATCCTGGAACTGGATTCCGGTAACGATAACGCTTTTTGGCCCTTTATGACAGAATTGCCGTGCTGTTTCCTGGATTGCATGCATTAATCCATCAGGAGTACTGTGTGATATCAAAGAAGGGTAATCTGTGCCTGTAAGAAGGCATAATTCAGTCAGATTCGGTGTGATGATATCGGCCTGTGCGGCGAGCGCCTGCATTTGGCTTAGAAGGGCAGGTGTATATATAGGGTAAGTCTGGCCGCAGTCTCCCATAACAGGATCGACCAGAAGAAATGTGTCCGAACCTTTAAAAGTGTCAATAAAGCGGAAAATATGGTTTATCTGTTCTTCACTTGCGACAAATCCGGTATAGATTCCGTCAAAATGTTGTTCCATCTTCTCCCATTCTAAACGGAAGAATTCCATCTTATCCGTATAGTCATCGCAATAATAGCTGGGATATCCGGTCTGGGCAGTTAAAACGGCAGTTGGAAGAGGGCAGGCTTGGACACCCATTACTGAGAGTACAGAGATTGCGGCAGTGAGTGAACAGCGTCCAAAGCCAGATAAGTCATTGATTACTGCTATTTTTTTTGTCATAGAATTTCAATGTCCTTTCGTGTGTGATAGATGTCTTAAGGGTATCTTAAGTTTGTCCAAAATATAATGTTTTAAAAATTATGTTAACATCAGTATGGATAGTTTGAAATGTCCAGATACAAATAAAATAGACAAGCCAGTTTTTTATTGTAAGTAGTAATTATTTAATTTTACTCACATTATGTAAAAGTCAGGATTGTAAATTACTTGAAGTTTAATTTCAAAATCAACTCAAAAATAACTCAAAATATGTAAAAAAGATATTGACATTGGAGGATAATTAGGATATAATTAATTCCGTTGTAAAAAAGTTTTATAGCCATGTGGGCGTAGCTCAGCTGGATAGAGCGTCTGGCTACGGACCAGAAGGTCGGGGGTTCGAATCCTCTCGCCCACGTCGAAGTCCTTGCAGATTTTCTGCAGGGACTTTTTGAAAATACGCAGGTGTATTGATGTGAGTATTATATCACGGATTGTTCCGTACTTTGTGGTATCATAATTATAAGATGTCAGTACATCACAATGTCTGATGGGGGAATCTTAGGATGGAGAAGAGAGTGATCATGTGTGAGGTTTGCCGCAATAACTGCCAGATAGAGGCTGAGATTGTAGACGGAGAGGTAATTGACGTTACGGGAAATGGGTGTATGAAGGGGTTTGTTTTTGCTCAAAATACGGTCAGGAATGGTGCGCAGGATTCAATAGAAAGACCTTAAGATTTTTTGTAGACATTTGCGGTGAAATGTACTAATATAGTAATATCGTCAGCAAATCTTAAGAAAGAAGGGAATTTGGACTATGAAGAGAAATGTTATTGTAGGACAGTCAGGAGGACCGACAGCAGCGATTAACTCAAGCCTTGCAGGAGTTTACCGTACTGCTAAGGATCGTGGAGCACAGAAGGTATATGGAATGCTTCATGGCGTGCAGGGATTATTGGAAGAGAAGTATATTGATCTGTCGGATCATATCAAGACAGAACTGGATGCAGAGTTACTGAAGAGAACACCGGCTGCATTCTTAGGGTCATGCCGTTATAAGCTTCCTGAGATTCATGAGAACCGTGAGGTTTATGATAAAATTTTTGCAATCCTTGAGAAGTTGGATATTGAAGCATTCATCTATATCGGTGGTAATGATTCCATGGATACGATCAAGAAATTATCTGACTATGCGATTATTACAGGTTTTTCAACAAGATTTATCGGATGCCCGAAGACAATTGATAACGACCTTGCATTGACAGACCATACACCAGGATATGGAAGTGCCGCAAAATATATCGGAACGTCCATGAAAGAGATTATCCGTGATGGTTTCTGTCTGGAGAATGAGAAAGGAATTGTTACAATTGTAGAAATTATGGGACGTAATGCAGGATGGCTGACAGGTTCAGCAGCATTATCCATGGGAGAGGACTGTGAAGGTCCAGATATGATTTATCTGCCGGAGATTACATTCGATCTTCATGCATTTAGTTCAAAGGTGAAAGAATTATTGGAGCAGAAAACTTCTATTGTTGTTGCGGTATCCGAAGGAATCCGTGTTGCAGATGGAACTTATGTATGTGAATTGGGGAATAATATTGACTTTGTTGATGCATTCGGTCATAAGCAGTTGTCAGGAACTGCATCCTATCTTGCAAGCTTTATTGCTGGTGAACTTGGATGCAAGACTCGTGCAATCGAGCTTAGTACACTGCAGAGAGCGGCATCCCATGCAGCATCACGTGTTGATATCCTTGAGGCTTATCAGGTTGGCGGCGCGGCTGTGAAGGCAGCAGACGAGGGAGATTCAGGAAAGATGGTAGTTTTGAACAGATTGTCTGATGATCCGTATCAGTGCGGAACAGAAGTAAAAGATGTTCACAAGATTGCTAACGATGAAAAGCTTGTTCCAAGAGAATGGGTGAATGAGGAAGGCACCTATGTAACAAGTGAATTTATTTCATACGTAAGACCGTTGATTCAGGGTGATGTATCACCGGTTATGGTTGATGGTATTCCAAGACATCTGCTTACACCGAGAGAGTTAAGTTACAGACAGAAAAAGTGCAAGTCAGAATAAGATTTATAATAAGAATCATAATAAGAGATGAAAAACCGCTGTACAATTATTGTGCGGCGGTTTTTTGCTGGCATTGTTTAAGCTGTTGATTCCCTCTGTTGTATTTTAGCTGATTATCGCACTGTTTCACGGTATTAGCAATCGTAACAGGCGGAAATTTTTATGATAGAAGTTTTTAAAAAAAGTACTTGTATTTTCCTGTGAAATCGAGTAAGATATATCCATCTTCAAGAATCTGTTATTTTCGTATCATTCTTAATTCTGATTTGCCAAAGTATACGGAAGAAGCTGCCAGCGGCAAGTTCTATAGTTAATTCTAAAGAGTAAAAGATTAAGACAAAGTTATTTGAGGGGCAGGGATATATCCTGTTTTGTCGAAAGTATTTGACTATAAAGAGAGGTGGTGTAAATGACATCGAAAGAAGGATACGATGTATTGCGTCTGATAGAGCATGGGCAGACGTGTTACATCAGTTCGGAATATATCAAGGGGAAGATTTTGGTCAGTTGGCTGAAAATGCATCCTAATCTGACAAAAGAACGATTGTTTCTAATGATAAGGGAGATTACAAATCAGTTATGCATGATTCATAAATGTAGAAAAAAGCCATATTATCAGTATGTTAATCCATACAGCATAGTGATTACGGAAGAAGGAGAAGTCTATTTTTTGGATCTGGAGGCAGGTTCTAATGAAGAGAGAATCAGATATATGCGGAAACGCGCTATAAGAGAAGCTTTTCTTCCGCCGCAGGAGGCGTATTATCAGAAAGCCAGTATGGAGCTTGACATGTATGGATTAGGAAAGACAATCCAATATCTTCTGGCCATGGCAAGACCGATACCCGCGCTGAACAGACGGGAAGAGAAGAAATATCTAAAAATCATATCAAAATGTCTGAATGACCATTCCAGGTTATCTTACAGAAATGTATCAGAAATTCGTAGAAATATTCCAAAGTGTACACAAAAAATAAAACATATCCCTATACACAAAAAACAGCTGCTTCTTATCGGCATATCTGTATTCATCTTATCAGCGGTATGGAAAGTACAGGGAATGGGAGGTAATGAGTTAGAAGAAATAGAAAAGGGTAAAGTAAGGGAGGTAAAAGAAGAAGAACAAGAAACAGCAGAGGATAAAAGCATAAAGACCAGAGGTAATGAAGATGAAAATGTCTATATGGAGCTTGCGATGCTATACATACTGGATGTAGAGGATTATGAAAAGAGCCTTTATTATCTTGAGAAGGTTCAGGGAGAACATATTTCAGTCAGGAAGCTAAAAGCGGTTGCTGAGGCTCTTCTTGGAAAGAAAGATAACCTGAAAAATCTGGAAAATGAATTGGAAAATAATTCGAAAGAGAATCTATATGAGATGGAGGAAGACATTTCTGAAGAAAATTTCTTGAGATATTGTAGATGTATCATAAAGGGGAATGCCCTGTTGGATACGGAGCAGTCGTCAAGAGAGATACTTTCGTTTGGAAAGGAGTGTATAGAGCAGATGGAAGATGGCAGTGCAGAAGAAATAGAAGTAAAAGAGTATATGGCGTCGGCATCTGAGAAGACGGGTGAGACAGAAGAGGCGGCACGAATATATGAAGAGATACTTGAGGCAGAAAACGATGCAAAAAAACGAGAGGAAATATATAGGAAGCTATCTATATTATATGAAAATTGCGGTCAAAACGACAGATCGATAGATGCCTGTATTAAAGGAATCAGAGAAATAGAAGGATCAGAAGAATTGAGAATTATGCATATTAGACTGTTGTGCAAGGATATTTCTGTAGAACGTGTGTTTTGTGCACAGACAGTACGGGAATATATTCAGCAGCTCCCTGGAATTCTCGAAAGAGAAGAATTCCAGAAGCTGCAGAGAGAATACGAGATACAAGTGGAAGGAGAGAATGTATGGGTAGGAAGATGAAAAGTATAGCTGCGTTAATTATTGTATTAGGATTGATTTATTGGCAGCAATTGTCGATTGTAGGTGCTGATACAGTTTTAGAGATAGAAGATGAAGGAAGGGATAATCAGGAAAAAGAGGATGAGATGGAAAAGGAAACAGACGAAGAAAAGAAAGAAGAAAGTGATTCGGGAGATGAGAAACCAGGAGGAGATGGTTCAGAAGATAAAGATCCGGAAGGCGGTGATACGGATGATAAAGAAGAACCACCAGAACCAATTGAGTGCTTTGAGATTACATTCATGGGAGAGAACGGAAGGAACGGATATTATATATCAAAACCAGAAGCAGAAATTTGTCATGTAAGTAAGAGGGGAATTACCAGATATTCTTTTACTGATGGTGAGGGGAAGACTACGGAAGGAGAGCTGAAAGAAGGTAATGAAAAGGTTAAGATTGAAAAGGAGAGATTCAAAGAAGGCGCAAATCGTCTGACTATATGGATGGAAGATGAAGCAAAAGAAAAGATTGAAGAAAATGTCTTTGAAAAGATATTTTTAGTAGACACAAAAGCGCCGGTGCTTAGAGTACAGACTCCGCAGGGGATGGATAAATGGTATCAGGAGGAAGCTTTTATCAGTGTATCCGCTGAAGATTGGGATCAAGGGAGCCAGATAGATGAGATTATATGCTTTCAGGGAAAACAGGAAATTGGAAGAAGCCAGAAGACATCAGCAGGATTCAGGGTTACGCTGGCATCAGCCGGCGGGAAAGCAGTGCCGGTGACTGTCAGTGTCTGGGATAAGGCAGGAAATCTGGCAGAAGAGACTGTTGGATTATATATAGACTGCCATCCGCCCAAAACGGTCATAGAAGGAATAGAGCCTTATATGATTACCAGTCAGCCGGTAGAATTGATTTACCATGTGGAAGATGAGAATGGAATTGAAAATATGAATGCAGCGGCAGACTGGGAAGATCCAGCGGGAGAGATTACTTTTCTGGAGGTAAGTGATTGGAATGTTACAGATACGGGAAGAGATGCCAGGCAGACATTGACAGAAGACGGTATATACCGGTTGAAAGTGGAGGCGTCTGACAAGGCGGGATATAGAGATGAAAGTACAGGGCAGATTATGATTGATAAGGAAAATCCGGTTATCTCTTCTGTCGATGGATTTGACGGAAAATATATGAAGAATTTCTGCTGGGACGAGCCGATAGAGGATGTGATTCAGGATTTTACCAGTTATACATACTCGGTTTATCTGGATGGGAAGCCTTATCAGATGGGGGAAAATATTACAAAAGAAGGCGGACATATCCTGGAAGTACAGGCAGTAGATTCGGCTGGAAATGAAGGTGTTGCAAAGGCAGAATTCGTCATCGATCATACTGCGCCTGAGATAGTATTTACAGATGTTGAAGAGGGAGGAAAGTATGAGGAAGAACGTTTGTTTCAAGTATCTCTTAAAGATTCGAAAGACCATATTGAAGAAATCCGTATTAATGGAGAGAAACAGAAACTTGCTTCAGACGGGAAAAAGAATCAGTATCATGTTCGGGAATGTAAGGATTATAAGGTATCGGTAAAGGCAAGTGATAAGGCTGGCAATCAGGTTGTCTCACAGATGAATTTTAAGGTAGTGCCAGAAGAGACCATGATGCAGAAAGTTGCCGGCCCAATCAGGAAGGCATTGATCGGTCCATTCAAATCTGGAAAGAAGGAACAAACGATTGGAGAAAGCAGACAGGAAGGAAGAAGAAGTCCGATGGCTGGTTTATTAATGATAGGCGTGGCGGCAGCAGGCGGAGGAACAGGTTTTTATATATTGAAAAAATGGTTGTAGATTTTGCTGTAATGTGATATAGTTATCTTAGTTTTATAAGTGTGTTGAGATGGGAGAGCGAATGGAAGCAACAGAAATGTTGTTTATTTTGCTCTCCTTTATTACTTATTATTATAATTACCAGAAGGAAAATGTGATGGACAGTAGATATTATAATGCAATAGAAAGTAATCCGGTGGTAGCGGCAGTAAAGGATATAGAAGGATTAGAAGAGTGCTGCGTACTGGAGGATATACAGGTAGTATTTATCCTGTTCGGCGATATCTGTTCTATTGAAGGAATTGTGGATAAGGTGAAGAAAAGTGGAAAGTTTGCCATGGTGCATGTGGACTTGATTACCGGGCTGAGTTCGAAGGAAGTCGCAGTGGATTATATTAAGGAGCATACGGAGGCAGATGGAATCATAACAACGAAACCGTCTCTAATCAGACGAGGAAGAGAATTATCGATGTGTACAATATTGAGGTATTTTCTGATTGATTCCATGGCGCTGGAGAATATTAAGAATCAGCAATATTCAGTGAAACCGGACTTTATAGAAGTGCTTCCAGGGCTTATGCCGCAGGTAATCAGAAAGATCAGTAATACTTCCAGAACACCGATTATTGCAGGTGGGCTGATTACTGATAAAGACTCGGTTCTAGGTGCGTTGTCAGCAGGTGCGATTGCCGTATCTACAACAAATCAGAAAGTGTGGCGGATGTAATGCCAGTTACAAGGATAGAGAGGAAAACTATTATAGAGAAATAAGGAGGAAGTGGGATGGCAAAGTATGTAATGGCCCTGGATGCAGGGACAACGAGTAACAGGTGTATTCTTTTTAATGAGGCGGGAGAGATGTGCAGTGTTGCACAGCGGGAATTCAAGCAATATTTCCCGAAACCAGGCTGGGTGGAGCATGATGCGGATGAGATCTGGGCAAGTCAGATGGGTGTTGCGGTGGAAGCGATGAATATGATTGGAGCAACGGCAGAGGATATCGCGGCAATCGGGATTACTAACCAGCGGGAGACGGCAATCGTGTGGGATAAGAATACAGGAGAACCTGTCTGTCATGCAATTGTATGGCAGTGCCGGCGTACATCTGAGTATTGTGATTCGCTAAAGGAGAAAGGATTAACAGATAAATTTCGGGAGAAGACGGGGCTTGTGATTGATGCATATTTTGCCGGGACAAAGGTGAAATGGATTCTTGATAATGTACCAGGAGCAAGAGAACGTGCCGAGAAAGGCGAGCTTTTATTTGGAACGGTAGAGACATGGCTGATCTGGAAACTAACAAAAGGCGCGGTTCATGTGACAGATTATTCTAATGCATCCCGGACTATGCTTTTTAATATCAACACATTGGAATGGGATGATGAAATATTAGAAGAGCTGGGGATTCCCAGATGTATGCTTCCAGAAGCAAAACCGTCCAGCTGTATTTATGGAGAAGCTGACCCTTCTTTCTTAGGCGGCCCGATTCCTATTGCAGGAGCGGCGGGGGATCAGCAGTCAGCGTTATTCGGACAGACCTGCTTTAATGCAGGCGAAGCGAAGAATACATACGGAACAGGATGTTTTCTGTTGATGAATACAGGGGAAAAACCTGTTTTTTCGAAGAACGGCTTGCTCACAACGATAGCCTGGGGAATCGACGGCAAGGTTAATTACGCACTGGAGGGATCTATCTTTGTAGCGGGAGCAGCAGTTCAGTGGCTGCGTGATGAGATGCGTCTGATTGATTCTGCTATGGATTCTGAATATATGGCGAAAAAAGAAAAAGATACTAATGGGTGTTATGTAGTTCCAGCGTTTACAGGACTTGGGGCGCCGCATTGGGATCAATATGCAAGAGGTACTATCGTAGGAATCACAAGAGGTGTGAATAAGTATCATATCATTCGTGCGACACTGGAGTCCCTTGCATATCAGGTGAATGACGTACTGGCGGCTATGAAGGCAGATTCAGGAATCTCTCTGGCGTCACTGAAAGTGGATGGCGGTGCAAGTGCGAATGATTTCCTGATGCAGACGCAGGCTGACATTATTAACGCGCCGGTTAAGCGTCCGCAATGCGTTGAGACAACTGCCATGGGAGCAGCGTATCTGGCAGGACTGGCAGTAGGATACTGGAAAAATAAGGAAGATGTACTTAAAAACTGGGCGATTGACCGGACATTTGAACCAGAGATTCCAGAAGAAGAGAGGGCGAAGAAAATTAAAGGCTGGAATAAAGCCGTGAAGTATGCTTATGGATGGGCGAAAGAGGAGCAGGATCTGTAAAATATATGAGATGCAGATGTTGTGCAAGATATACATTATATGTAAGTGAATAGAAGATTGCGCGAGAGAAGAGCCAGGCAATAACCGCATTGAAAAAGATGCGTTTATTTGCCAGGCTCATTTTTATATCATAGTATGAAAAATGACCAGCAGCAGGTATTTTGTATGATTAGGAGGAGATATGACTATGTATGATTATGATGTGGCAATTATAGGGGGAGGAGTTTCAGGATGTGCCGTGGCAAGAGAACTTTCTCGTTACAAAGTAAACGTATGTGTATTTGAAAAGGAAGAAGATGTGTGTTGTGGAACTTCTAAGGCGAACAGTGGTATTGTCCATGCAGGGTATGATGCGGCTGAGGGTTCAATGAAGGCGAAGATGAACTTAAGAGGTAATGAGTTGATGGAAACATTGGCAGAAGATCTGGATATTCCTTTTAGACGCAATGGATCACTGGTGCTGTGTTTGAATGAAGAAGACATGCCAAGGCTGGAAGAGCTGTATAATCGTGGAATTGCTAATAGAGTGAAAGGACTTCAGATACTGGACAGGGAAGAGGTGCTTAAAAAGGAACCCAACGTCTCAGAGGAAGTTTGTGCAGCATTGTATGCGCCGACAGGAGGGATTGTATGTCCATTTGAATTGAATATGGCTTTAGCAGAGAATGCAAATGTCAATGGAGTGGAATTCCGCTTTCAGACAGAAGTGCAGGATATCAGAAAGCTGGAAGAAGGATATGAACTTATCACAAATCATGGAATCTTTACGGCGAGATACGTGGTGAATGCAGCAGGAGTATATGCAGACCGGTTTCATAATATGGTCAGTGAGCGGAAAATTCATATTACGGCAAGAAGAGGAGATTATTGCCTGTTGGATAAGAGCGCCGGGAATCATGTGAATAGTACAATATTTACATTACCGGGCAAGTTTGGTAAAGGAGTCTTAGTGGCGCCGACTGCCCATGGAAATCTGATTCTTGGTCCGACGGCAATTGATATCGAAGATAAAGAAGGAACCAACACGACCAGGGAAGGGATTGACCAAGTACTTGGAAAAGTAGGAATGAGTGTAAAGAATCTGCCGATGAGACAGGTGATTACGTCTTTTGCGGGGCTTAGGGCACACGAAGACCAGGATGAATTCATCATAGAAGAAGTGGAAGATGCCAGAGGATTTATTGACTGTGCAGGTATTGAATCACCAGGGCTTACCAGCTGTCCTGCAGTGGGAGAGTGGATTGCGGATTTGTTAAAGGAGCGTATGGGGCTGGAAGAAAAGGTGGATTTTGTGGCCGAAAGAAAAGGAATCTTAAAACCAGAAGATTTGCCAGAAGAGGAAAGAGCTGCCTTGATACGGGAGAATCCGGCATATGGAAATATTATCTGCCGCTGCGAGATGATAACAGAGGGTGAGATTGTGGATGCAATCCGCCGACCGCTTGGGGCAAGGTCATTGGATGGGGTAAAACGCAGGACAAGAGCAGGTATGGGACGCTGCCAGGCGGGATTCTGTTTACCGAGAACGATGGAGATTCTGGCGAGAGAGTGGAATATAGATATCAGTGAAGTGACAAAATGTGGTGGAAACTCACGTATTGTTACAGGAGTAAATAAGGACACTTTATAGACATCATTGAAATCTGTGAAATGAAACTATGACGAGAGACAGGCAATAGAATAGAAGAACAGGGAGAGATTACCATGAAGAATTATGATATTGTTATTATAGGAGGGGGCCCGGCGGGACTTGCGGCAGCAGTTTCAGCAAGGGAAAATGGAATTGACCGGATTATAATATTGGAACGAGATAAAGAACTTGGAGGAATTCTGAATCAATGTATCCACAATGGTTTTGGACTGCATACGTTTAAAGAAGAGCTGACCGGACCAGAATATGCAGCCAGATTCATCGAACAGGTTGTGGCCCATGATATCGAGTATAATCTGAATACAATGGTTATGGATATCAGTAGGGAGAAGATTGTGACAGCTATGAATCGAGAAGAAGGATTATTCAAGATTCAGGCAAAGGCAGTTATCCTGGCGATGGGATGCCGCGAGAGACCAAGAGGAGCACTGAATATCCCAGGATATCGTCCGGCAGGTATTTTTTCCGCAGGGACGGCCCAAAGACTGGTGAATATGGAAGGATATCTCCCGGGAAGAGAGGTCGTGATATTAGGTTCTGGAGATATCGGGTTGATTATGGCGAGAAGGATGACGCTGGAAGGAGCGAAGGTAAAGGTTGTTGCAGAATTGATGCCATATTCTGGCGGACTGAAGCGTAATATTGTCCAATGTCTGGATGATTATGGAATACCTCTGAAATTAAGCCACACAGTAGTAGATATCAAAGGAAAGGAACGAGTGGAAGGAGTTACACTTGCCAAAGTAGACGACAAAGGAAAACCAATTCCCGGAACAGAAAAATATTATTCCTGCGATACGCTTTTACTATCGGTAGGGTTGATTCCTGAGAATGAACTTTCCGGAGGAATGGGAGTGGAATTGAATCCTGTTACTTCCGGCCCAAGAGTAAATGAAAGTCTTGAGACAAATATAGAAGGTGTATTTGCATGTGGAAATGTACTTCATGTACATGATTTGGTAGATTTTGTGTCAGAAGAAGCGATGACAGCAGGAAAGAATGCAGCATCCTATGTGCAGGGCAGGTGTGAACAAGGTATGATTTTATCACGCGAGGAGATATGCATTAAAGCAGAATCCGGAGTGCGTTATACTGTTCCAGAGACGATCTGTCCGGCATATATGGATGATAAATTGAAAGTGCGTTTCCGTGTAGGAGGAGTATATAAGAATTGTTGTGTCTGTGTATATTTTGATGATGAAAATGTGAGCAGCAGGAAAAAAGCTGTTGTTGCGCCTGGCGAAATGGAAGAAATCATACTCACAAAAGCACAGATTCTGGAGCATCCGGATATGAAGACCATTACTTTAAAAATAGAGGAGGCATAGAGATGATGGAAGAGAAAAACCTGATATGTATTAATTGCCCGTTGGGATGTGCGCTTACAGTTATGATGCAGGGAGATGAGATTATAAGTGTGGAAGGCAATACTTGTAAACGGGGAGACGCCTATGCCAGAAAGGAACTGACGAATCCGACCAGAATTGTAACTTCAACAGTGAGAGTCAGAGGAAGCAGGGAGAGTATGGTTTCTGTAAAGACGAAAGAGGATATTCCGAAGGAAAAGGTACTGGATTGTGTGAGGGCATTAAAAGATGTTATTGCAGATGCGCCGATTCGGATAGGGGATATTATTGTGGAGAATGTAGCAGGAACCAGTGTGGATATTGTGGCAACGAAATGTGTAAAAAAGTCTGATGATTATATACAAAGTCCATAAAAAGGGAGGATGCCGGGTCACCGCTTTCGCAGTGCCCGGCATGTATTATGAAAAAGTTTATTCAAAAATAGTATTTAACTATCAGTCAATGGTCTTATTCAATTATCAATTATTATGTTTTAATTGATGTATTTAGTATAAGACAGAGCTGTGAAGAAACAATGATAAAGTAATGAAAGAATTTTGAAAGATAAATGAACAAAGTATGAACTAAAGTTTTACGGAATAATCTGTTGGAAAAAAAGGGAAAATGTTTTATACTGTTTAGAGTGCAGCTTATATTTTTTTGAAAGGAAGAAAGAGAATGAAGTATATTTCATTTGCAATCCCGTGTTACAATTCACAGGATTATATGACCCGTGCCATTGAGAGCATTCTGCCAGGAGGAGATGAGATTGAGATTATCATCGTAAATGACGGTTCAAAAGACCAGACATCAGCGATTGCCCATGAATATATGAACCAATATCCGGATATTATCAGAGTTGTAGATAAAGAAAATGGCGGACATGGGGATGCGGTCAATGCTGGACTTGATAATGCACAAGGGAAATATTTTAAAGTGGTGGACAGTGATGACTGGGTGGATGAAGAATCGCTGCAGAAAATATTAAAACTGCTTCGGGACTTGGAAGAGGATGGAGAACAGATTGATATGCTGGTATCCAATTATGTCTACGAAAAAGTAGGGGCAAACCATAAAAAGTGCATTCATTACCGTAATGTGCTGCCACAGGATGAGATTTTCCGGTGGGATAATATCGGACATTTTCATCTTGATCAGTATATTTTGATGCATTCTGTTATTTATCGCACGGATATGCTCAAGTTAAGTCAGTTAAAACTCCCAAAACATACATTTTATGTGGATAATATCTATGTGTATTATCCTTTGCCGCATGTTCGTAAGATATATTATCTGGATGTAGATTTCTATAGATATTTTATAGGAAGAGATGACCAGTCGGTAAATGAGAGGAATATGATTGCCAGAGTTGATCAGCAGATATTTGTTACAAAAGCAATGATTGATATGTATGATTTGAAGAAGATTACAAGTAAGAAGTTAAGGCAGTATATGATTAATTATCTGGCAATTATGATGACAGTCTCATCAATACTTTTAATCCGTTCCAAGACACGGGAGAACCTTGAGAAAAAGAGGGAACTCTGGACATACCTTAAAAAGAGAGATTTCAAGACATTTTTTAAGATTCGCTATGGTATATTGGGACAGACTATGAATATCCCGGGAAGATCAGGGCGGAAGATATCATCCCTTGTGTATAGCGTAGCAAGAAGAATTGTAGGATTTAATTAACGGTAATTTGAATATTTAGAGTGAGACAAGGAAGCAGTTTGAAGTTTGTCAGATTGAATTGTTATGAGATATGAATAATATAACCGCCGTGTCACATACTAGAAAGTAATTAAGGAATTATATTATAAAGAAATAACAAAGGCACTAAAGCTGAGAGTTGATTATTTCTTTATAATTTCCAAGAAGAAAAGGAGTATGTGATATGGCGGTTGATTTTAAAGAGAGTAAGACGAGAGAGAACCTGATGAGGGCATTTGCCGGAGAGAGCCAGGCGAGGAACCGGTATACGATTGCGGCGGATGCTGCAAAAAAGCAAGGATTATACTCTGTTCAACAGGTATTCCTGTTCACAGCAGACCAGGAACGTGCCCATGCGGAACGTTATTATGATTTGCTTAAAAGTCTGTCAGGAACGACGATTGAGATATCCGGCGGGTATCCGGTAGATCATTTTGACGATGTTGTGGAATTGTTAAAGAAAGCAGAACACAATGAGATGGAAGAGGCCGATGATGTATATCAGGCATTTGGAAATGTGGCGAAAGAAGAAGGATTCTTAGAAGCGGCATCCGCATTTTTCCAGATTGCAGAGATTGAGGCGATTCATGGAAGAAGATTCCGGAAACTGGCTGAATTACTGGAACAGAATCAATACTTTGAACGTGAGATGAATGGGCAATGGATGTGCATGAACTGCGGACATATCCAGTCAGGTAAAATGGTTCCGCCAGTATGCCCGGTGTGTCGGTATGAGAGAGGATATTTTATACCGGTGGAGATTGCGCCATATCTGGGGTTTGATTTTCTTGCAAAATAGTAAATGCCTTGTAAAAATAAGGGGATTCGTGCAGAAACAGATACCTGTCGTAATGTAATCGGATTTTCTATTGGAAATTGTGCAGAATTAATTCCCGCGAGCAACGAGCCAAGTGACTGCTCGCAGGCATTTGGCGACTGCCGCGAGGGTCACATACCCCGATGCTTGTATCGCTGCTTGCTTCGGGGTTGTTGACTTGTCTATAGTAAGTTTATTACGTAAATTATTTTGCATAGGTCATTGAAAGAAAGAATATGATAAAATAGATTTCAATGAGTCAGATTTATAGGATGATACGATTATTTTGTAAGGATGGGATTATATGGCGAGTCAGAAGATTGAGAATTTATTGAACCTGGCACTGGATGCGACGCCAGAGGAACGGGAGAAATCACTGGAACTGGATGTGGGATATAATCCGGTGGAGAGGGAATGGGATTTGATTGTGAAATACTCGGGAAGTCTCGAAAGAGTGCGCGAATTAGCATCTCAGGTGGTAGAGATGCAGAATGAGTATGCAGTTATCACAATACCAGAATCTCAGATCGACGCTCTGACGCAGATTCCGGAGATAGAATATATTGAAAAGCCGAAGAGATTATTTTTCCAGGTTGCGAATGGAAGACGGGTATCTTGTATCAATGCGGTACAGGATACCCGTTTTTCCTTATTTGGACAGGGAGTTTTAGTTGCGGTGATTGATTCTGGAATCGATTATGAGAATGCGGATTTCCGTAACGAGGACGGGACGACGAGGATCCGTGCACTGTGGGATCAGTCGCTATCACCTGGGGAAGGGCGTATTCCGCCAAAGGGGTATGCAATCGGCGCAGAATATACGGCAGAACAGATTAATGAAGCGTTGAAGCAGGCAACAGTTATGGAGAGGCGCAAGATAGTTCCAAGTGAGGATACTTCGGGGCATGGCACGGCAGTGGCAGGGGTTGCGGCAGGAAATGGAAGAAATAGCAACGGTAGATTTGCGGGTGTGGCACCGAAGAGTGAACTGATTGTAGTGAAGCTTGGCAATCCGAGACAGGAGGGATTCCCACGGACGACGGAACTGATGCAGGGACTTGATTATGTGATAAGAAAGTCATTGGAATTGCGGATGCCAGTGGCGGTCAATATCAGTTTCGGCAATACCTACGGTTCCCATGACGGGACATCTCTTCTGGAGCGATATATTGATGATTTGTCTAATATATGGAAGAGCAGTATCTGCATCGGCTCCGGCAATGAGGCGGCGAGTGCGGGGCATACATCTGGCATGCTAAAGGAAGGAAAAGAAGAAATCATACAATTAGCGGTACAGAGCAGCCAGACGGCGCTTAGTGTACAGATTTGGAAAGAATATACGGATGTGGTGGACATTTCCCTGATGACTCCGGCGGGGGTTACGGTAGGACCGATTCAGGAGATACTTGGCTCGCAGAGGTTCACTGTCGGTCAGACGGAAATCTTGTTGTATTATGGGGAGCCGAGCCCGTACAGTACGGCGCAGGAGATCTATATTGATATGCTTCCAAGGGATACGTATGTGATGAGCGGAGTGTGGAGAATCATTCTGAATCCGCGAAAGGTGGTATCCGGAGCGTATGAGATGTGGCTGCCTAGCGAAAATGTCCTGAACAGAGGGACGGGGTTCTTATTTCCGACGGACCAGACGACCCTTACGATTCCTTCTACCGCAGCCAGAGTGATTACGGTGGGTGCGTATAATGCGCTGACCTTTGCTTATGCGGACTTTTCTGGGAGAGGATATACAAGGGAGACGAATCTGGTGAAGCCGGATCTTGTGGCGCCGGGGGTAAATGTGACGGCGCCGGCTGTAGGGGGAGGATACGCGGAGTTTACAGGGACCTCCTTTGCGACGCCGTTTGTAACAGGGAGTGCGGCGTTATTGATGGAATGGGGGATTGTGAGGGGGAATGATCTTTATTTATTTGGCGAGAAGGTGAAGGCTTATTTAAGGAGAGGAGCAAAGCCATTGCCGGGATTTGATGTATATCCTAACCCGCAGGTGGGGTATGGGGCGCTTTGTGTTAGGGATAGTATACCGATATGAATATTTGATCATGGAAACTTAAGAAATCCGGTCTTGACAGTCTCTTATATTTAGCTCTATAATAACAAATAAAGAATTGTGCCTTACATCAAGTTTCGTATATGTATTTTAAACATTCAATAATTAACGGTATTAGTACGCTAATGTTCAGAATATATGAAGATGCTTGTTGGTTTTGAGTTATTGCTTAATGAGCTGATTTATCATTTAGAAAGGTATTGGTTCATTTGGCAACAATTTTCTTTGCGGTTCATTAATGATAAGGAAGAACTCTTGATTTGTGCTTTGATATTCGCGAATAAAAAGTAGTTTTTATTCACAATTGAGTTTTTTAATGCATAAACATTGATGGAAGCACATACGAAATTTTAATAATCGAACGAAATGGAGCGAATCCTCATATGTGTTGTTATCGAATTAATACGGAAGTCTTATTGGCAAATTTATTTGCTAGATCTAAGGAATATCCAATTAGCTACTCTGTACCTAATGTTAATGGATATTTACATTTTTTGTCTGAAAAGTTTCCTACGTATTTAACCACAAATCTTTCGGAACAAGCGATTTGTGATTGTACTGTACAGTATCCGGAACTTTATCAGTTATCAAAGGATACGAATGGAAATATTGTTGTGAAATCGGGAGGATTTCGTCCAAATTTAGATTATTTTAATTCCGTTTATTCTGAAGGCGTATGTAATTATATTGAAAGTGTAACATATGCTTATCTGGAAACCTTGTAACAAGAAGTTATCGTAGTAATGTGATTTTTGTCTGTGTTGCTATATGAATCTTCATACCCGTCTGACACATTGTTTCTGATGCCAGATGGGTAAATTTATTTTACATACGGAGAAGTGATCGAAATGATGAATATGAATTTTAATCGCGAGATGAGTCATTATGATTGGGATAACCAAACAGTTTTTAAAGATGCTGTCTTAGGGTATATTAATGTACCGAAAGCAGTTACCCATACCTTGATTGATCATAAAATTTTTCAGCGCCTGCGAGATGTGGCGCAGACTGGTATGGAAACACTCTACCCAGGAGCAACACATAATCGGTTTTGCCATTCTGTGGGCGTATATCATTTGGGAAAACTGGCATTCTACAATTTTCAGCAAAATGTAAAAAAGCAACATCGAGATGAAATCTATTATAAAATAGCTAACATAGAGGAGGACTGTGAGCGTGTATGGAACCGTTGGCGTTTCCTTTTCGAAATGGCCTGTCTTCTTCATGACTGTGGCCATGCTCCCCTATCTCACGGACTGGAATTTCTTTATGATGTTTCCAATTCAGAGACAGGGACGGACGATGCAGATATTTTGCATAAACCAATCAATGCTAATCTGTTGGAAGCCTTTAATAGTAATGGCAATTTTCGAGACTGTTTTATAAAGCGAAACAAAGAGACGGGCACTTTACTTAACGAAGTTTGTGGTGCTCCTCACGAAAGGATGAGTGCCTGTTTGATTATTGCAGAAGGAGCAGATGGTTATAAGGATGCTCTCCGGAAGCTTATTGCTGATCAGATGCGTTATTTTGAGGAAACGGCATTAGCGAAAACTTACGAAAACAATTACTCGGATGAAGAATTTTTATCCGATTTAGAGTTTATGACTAGAATGATTATTGGTTGCAAATACAATTCGAAATCCACATTCGAAGGCGAGGAAAAGGGGAATGAAAAAATTGTTTTTCCATTGCGCAATTGTATTATTGGCCTGCTGAATGGAATTATTGATACAGATAATATTGATTACAGTATCCGTGATGCGACTGCTTCCGGTTATAAAAGTGCACAGGTAGATTATGAGCGGTTGTTAAAATCTAATACAATTGCCCTTGCTTACGAACATAATGATTTAGAGTTGAAGGGGGAGCAATTCGACTATTCGGTTTGTTTAAAACATTTTGTGTCTGATTATGTTACGGAAGATTCTCCGCTTTCTATGACAATCAGTGGTAGTGCTACTTTAGTACTAAAATGGTCAGGGGTGAAAACGAAGAATGCGGAGCATGTCGGACTGAAAATAACTGGAGATATCTGGGAAGATGATGAACACAACAGCGATAAACGAGTCCGGGTGATCCATATTCGGGAGGAAAGTAGTATTAATTTGATGATATGGGATGGGCAGTTAGAGATAAGGCCACGAAACAAGAATTTAGGACGAGGTGCTCAATTATACTTGTATAGTCAAAACTTAAGTGGAAAAATAGAAGGTACTATTTTTGTGGGAAATCAGTTCTCCCTAAGTCAAAATGATAGTGACTTGAAAACGCGGATTCAAAATGGAAAAATGAAAATTTTTCCAGCTTATCACAAAAGTGCCTTGAGCGTAATACAAGGTGCCTTGGATGCTTCGAATTTTGAGTCAAGATGGATTTATTCTCATCATGCAACGACATATCTTAATAATTTTTTGAACGTATTTCTTTTGGAAAAATATGCAGATTTTTGTGTGGAAGAGGAATATTGTGAGTTACTTCGGAAAACGAACAACTTTATCGAATTCCATGAACGGTTTAAAGGCCAGGGAAAAGAATGCTTAAGTTACCAGGGGGCAGATAAAATCTTAGAACAGGCTGGGAAAGAGTTGAAAAATGCAAAAGATCGACTAAGTTCTCAAGCGAATCAGAAGAATGAAAAAGATGGTTTAAAGGTATCAAAAGATTGTCCAAATTCAATAAAACGAGGGTTAATTAAAGGTTTTTTGCCGGAAAGTTTACCAGATTTTAAACATGAATATGATTGGGAGATATTTGATGCCTTGCTACGTGTGCTTATTAAGCTTTGCCGACCTATTCCTATCGATTGGCCGATGCCAGGAGAGGAAAAAGTATGCGCCAGTATCGATCGGATCATTAATGCGATTAATCATTTGGTCGATACCTCTGGGAATACAGTAGAGCTATCTTTATTGGAGAAGAAAGTATATCAAGAGTTGCGGAAACAGATTACTTCTCATGCAGATATCCGTAAATATGGCATGCCAACAATGAATGCATTATTAGGCATGAAAGATTCCCAATCGGTTTATGGACATCAATATTTCCGAACCAGTGATTCTGATTTGCGAAGCATGTATCACTGCTTAATGCAAAATGCAACTGACGAACAGAAAAAAACTCATAGTGATTTATTTTATGCAATCGAACAATATGAATCACGGAATTATCTTGCACCCATGTGGAAATCCCATGCGGAATTTCATTTTTATGTGCAGGGGTGGAAAGATGAATGGTTTCAAAAACGGGAAGTAAGGACACCAAATAAGGATTATTCTCAATCTTGGATCGAAAGCTTTTTTAATAATATTACTGCTCCATCAAATTATAATAATGTTTCGATGTATACCTATTTTTCTGAACAGGAGTCTTGTTCGCTTACGCCGGTTTTAGCAACATTTTGGCAGTGTGCCAGAAAACTTTTTCAGTTAGATATTTTGGTATATGTTCCTCAAAAAATAAAACATAAACGATTAAGTAACGATAGCACGTATGTTATCTGGAAAAACCGGGTAGTTACTTTGAAAGATATCGGACTTCAAACCAGTCATGCAGATGAGCATAGTTATTTCTATCTCTATTATCGGCTGACAAATGAAGCCGAAAAGTCGGGAACCATTCTAGACATTCCAGAGTTTATGAATTTTTTAAGGAAAGAACTGGATATTTGGATTGAAGCCGAAAAGGGGAAAGAGGAGCAAAGTATATATAAAGGTAAACCAGAAATTGAATTAAAGAAAGTTCCGAAGACAAAGATTGATAAGCAGAGCACATATGATGTCAATTCGGAAATATTACCGAAACAAGTTTCTAAGACGGAGGATATACAAGCATGAGACAAGATGAATACATTTCCGCAAGTTATGGTATAAATTATGGTGGAATCCGTATTCGCGATAGCGTGTATGGGGACATTTTGATTCCGCAAAAATTTCTACCGATTATTGATAGCTATGCATTCCAACGCCTTCGCCGTGTCCGGCAATTGGCAACGGCTCAGTACGCTTTTCCAGGTGCTGATCATACTCGTTTTGCCCATTCTTTAGGTACGTTTTACGTGATGCAGCAGATCATCACTCATTTTGAAAATTATTTTCAAGAATTAGGGATGTTAAATTATATTGACCAAAATGAAAAAGATTTACTTTTAGTTGCTGCTCTTTTGCATGATTTGGGACATACTCCTTTTTCGCATGCAATGGAGGATGTTATGCGCAATGCAAAAAAGATTCCTCATGAGCAGTGGACAGTTGATATTATTGAAACGGAAGAAAAAGAAGGCGGATTGCTAGAAATTATTGAAAACCAATTCGGTAAAGGAAGTGCGAAGAAAGTTTCTGATTTGATCTTGATGCATCAGGAAAACAACTTGTTTTTTTCTTCCGAAGAGATGAATTTAAGCAGTATTTTTCACTCCTTAATTTCCAGTCAGCTTGATGCAGACCGACTTGACTATCTAAGAAGAGATTCGGTATCTACTGGTTTTTCTTACGGATTAATCGATATTGATCGGATTATCAGTGGTTTCCGCATTGGTATTTTGGAAGATGGAAAGGCGGTTGTATGTGTCGCGGAAAAAAATCTCCCGGATGTGGAGGGATATTTGTATGCCAGATATCAGATGTACCGAAATGTGTATCTCAAACCTTTCAAGATGTTAACGGAGGAACTGCTGAAAAAAATTATTTATTGTGTTTATGAACTTTATGATCAGGACAAATTAAAGATTTCTGATTTGCCTTCTGGATTTAAAGCAGCACTCCAGCAGCCAATTATGGGAGTTATGGATTTTCTTTCTCTGGATGACTATGTAATTATGGGTGCCGTTAAAGGTTGGGCCAGCTTAACCGGTGAACATACCCAGATTCTTCAAAAGCTATGCCAATGTTTAATTTATCGGAGAGGGTATCAGCAGTATGAGTTTGTAGATGTTCAGCCGGAAACCATTCATTTTTTCAAAAGTGAGTTGATTGCTATTCTTAAACCATACATGTCAGAAGAATTTATCCAGAGGTTTCCAGAAAATAATTTAGATGAGTGGATTAAGCAATTTCCATTTCTTGTCCTTAGAGTAGAATTTCCTCAGCTTTATAAGACGAATAAGGATAATATTTATATTCTTGAAAATAGCGGACGTTTGGTAGAAATATCCGATTGTTCAAACTTGGTTCGGGCGTTCCCATCGTTGGATAGCAATGGTATAGGTGATCCAAAATCTGTTGTTTCTGCTATTTACTATAATCCAGAAATGTTGGAAATATATCTTAATGAAGCTACGGTTTTTCAATTCCCACAGGAAGAGAAATGGGATAAAATCAATGAAATTAAGGAAAAGGTGCAAAAATTGTTTGAACGGAATCAAGCTAGAAACTGTATTGAAATTGAAAAGAAATATTACATTCCTAATAAGAATGACTGGGAACAAACTAAAAAAGATTTTCTTACTTTCTTTGAAAAAGAAGGATACCATTATATTGGTAAACATTCTTTGGAATCATTACAATCGGTTACACAGATCGATTATTACTTGGATACCACTGATAATAAATTGTTGAAGGAACATTGTTCCTTGCGTATCCGTATCAATGGAACAAAAGCAGAGATCACTTGTAAACGGCCAGTAGAAGGAAGCCGCTCTAATGGGAGTATGGGACAAGTAGAACGTTACGAGTATGCTGCTCTGCTGAAAGATGTAGATCTTACTAATGAAGAAGCGATTTATTGCAGTGCTGAAAGTAAAGCATTTATCAGGCGTTATTTACAAGGTATGGTGGAATTCGAGGATTTGAAAGTAACGATTGTTATTAGGAACGAGCGTATTAAATGTCTTTTTCAAAAACAAGAAGTTAATAATATATCAGTTCGGGGATTGGAAAAATACGAGTTGGCCTTTGACTCAGTAAACTATAATAATTGTGAAAACAAAAAAATCTGTCAAGAGCATCAAGTTGAAATTGAGTTAAAATCGGATCCGCTTACCAGATTAAATATGCAGATGTTGACGAATCGATTGGAAAAAGAATTGGGAAAATATGGATTGCATATTATGACAGATTCTAAATATGAGAGGGCAAAGAGGTTCACGATGTAAGAATATTTTATGAAGTGAGCAGGGCATGGAAAGCTAGGAATATATAGAAAAATTTTCATTATAACATTTTTGCTTGACACTAATTTACCATTAATTTCATTCAAAATTAGTAATTAATGGACCACACTTCTCATGAAATTATGTAGGTTTCAGTAGTTTTTCTTCGGAAAAATATTTGTTGACACTTATTTCAGAGGGAAAAGCTACGGATAACATAGCTAGATAAACCGAATAGTCAAAATAAGAATATATTGCTTTGAGATGTCAAAAGTAATAATAAAAAGGGCTGTCAGAAATGAATAATTCTGATGGCTCTTAACAATTAAGGATTAGGTCAAAATATGTTTTGGTATCGTTTATAAAGAGAAAATAAAGGAATATTAAAAAAATATAAAAAATTGTTAGTCCTTACTTGACAGCATCATTTGGCGAGAAGGTGAAGGCGTATCTGCGGCGTGGGGCGAGACCGCTGCCCGGATTTACAAAGTATCCAAATCCGCAGGTGGGGGCGTATGGTAATATAGTGTCAAGTTAGCAAGGAGCCGATAAAATCAAGGGTTTCCGCTGATTTAGTCCTATAAAAAAGCTGCTGTAAAACAGCAAAAATGGATTGGAACGGGCCTGTTTTTAATCTGAACACCGAAGATCAAACAACTTGACACTAATATACCATTAAGCCGATTGGTATTAGAAAGGGTGTCGAAAAAGGAGTGATAACTGAATAGTTTAAGTTTAGGTAGGACTAAATTAGCTTTTGAGACGGACAAGTTCCGTGTCTGTATGGCTGATTTAGTCCTATTTATTTTACACGATCAACAGACGGATCGCAACAGGAAACGGAGGCATAGATGGAAAACAGGAAATTGACTGTTTACAGTGGAACCACCAGAGGGTACAACCTGATCCCCAAGATCATACTGCAAGGGCACTGGCTGAATGGCCTGGGGTTTTCCATAGGGGACAAGGTGGCGGTATCCTGTCAGCAGGATAAGATCATCATAGAACGGATCACAGAGGATCCAAAATAGCAGACACAAGGCGATAGAGCAGGTAGCTGGCAAAGGCCAGGAGAAGGGAGATACATATGGCAGATATTAACAAAGTCTTTGAGGAAGCACAGAAACTGAAATGGAACATTGGGAGTCTTCTGAAACTTTCCGGTTATGAGAGGAACGGCGACCTGAGCGGTCTGAACATTGATTATGAGGACGGCGAACAGCTTTTTCTCACGGAGGAACTGCGGGGGATCATGGAGAAACTCGATGATGTGAACTGGAGATTGAAATACCTCTCCAGGCCGGTCAAAGAAGTCAGCTGCTTACATAAAAACCGCAGCGGCAGATATGAGACATCTGGTGGGCATTCTTACACAAGCGGGCATGGCATCGAAGCTCTGGTGCCGGATGACTACTCAGACGTGAACTGCTGGGTGCGGACGCGGGTGGAACATGACGGAAAAGACTACTATCTGGTGGGACACCACGATGTGAGCATGGAAGGATTGACCGTCCGTATCAGAGAGGGGGTGTAACTATGGGAGCGACTGTCTACTGCCTGTGTAATCAGAAAGGCGGATGTGCAAAGACCATGAGTTCCGTAAGCCTTGGTATCGGGCTGGCCCGTGAGGGAAAGAAAGTCCTCCTGGTAGACGTGGACGCGCAGGGTTCCATGACCGCAAGCCTGGGCTATCAGCACCCTGACCGTATGGAGGTCACACTGGCTACGATACTGGGCGCTGTCATCACGGATTCCCCTCTGCCGGAGGGCGGGGGGATCCTCCACCATGAGGAAGGGGTTGACCTTCTTCCGGCCAACATCGAACTGTCCGGCCTTGAGGTCACTCTGGTAAACACCATGAGCAGGGAGACAATCCTGCGCCAGTATCTCCAGACTATCCGTGACGCATATGATGTGGTCATTCTGGACTGTATGCCCTCTCTCGGTATGCTGACGATCAACGCTCTGGCGGCGGCAGACGAGATACTGATACCTGTGCAGGCTCAATACCTTTCGATCAAGGGGTTGGAGCAGCTGATCCGGACGATAGCGAAGGTAAAGCGGCAGATCAATCCGGGGCTGGCCATTTCTGGGATACTTGTCACCATGGCGGATATGCGGACGAATTACGCAAAGGACATCGTGGAGATCCTGCACAAGACTTACGATGGGAAATTGCGGATATTTGACAGCATTATCCCACTGTCTGTCCGGGCGGCAGAGACCAGCGCGGAGGGAAAGAGCATTTATCTCCATGACCCCGCCGGTAAAGTGGCGGCGGCTTACCAGGCATTGACCAGAGAGGTGGTGGGCAGGTGAAAAGCAGTGCGAAGAACATCGAACTGACCACCTTTGACGACCTGTTTGGGTCTGGGAACCCGGCAGGGGACAGCAACGGAGCCATCCGGGAGATCCCACTGGCAGACCTGTTCCCCTTTAAGGGCCACCCGTTCAAGGTGTTGGACGATCAGTCCATGGAGGAAATGGTGGAAAGTGTCCGGGAGCATGGCGTTCTCGTTCCGGGGATCGCCCGTCCCCGCGTGGAAGGCGGCTATGAACTGGTCGCCGGACATCGGAGGCGGCACGCTTCTGAGCTTGCTGAAAAGACTACCATGCCGGTGATCATCCGGGAACTGGACGATGACGAAGCTACCCTTTTTATGGTGGACAGCAATATCCAGCGGGAGAACCTGCTCCCCAGTGAAAAGGCGTGGGCCTATAAAATGAAGCTGGATGCAATCCGGCGCAGGGCCGGCAGACCCGGTAAAGGAAATTCTGGACAAGTTGGCCAGAATTTAAAAGGGAAGGTATCGGTGGAGATCGTGGCGGAAAATGCCGGAGAAAGTTACAAGCAGGTGCAGAGGTATATCCGCCTGACAGAACTCCTCCCACAGCTTTTACAGATGGTAGACGATAGGAAACTGCCCTTCAATCCCGCTGTGGAACTGTCCTATCTTACCAAGGAAGAACAGGAAAAGCTACTTATTATAATAGCAAAACTATCCGTAGTCCCTTCTCTGGAACAGGCAAGACGTTTGAAAAAGTACAGCCAGGAGGGACAGCTGAGTGGGATCGTGATGGACGCGATACTTTCAGAGGAACGTCCGCTTCCTGTCCAGGTGACATTAAAGAATGAACGATTAAGGGAGTATTTTCCCCAAAGCTATACCCAGAAACAGATAGAGGAAGTGATCTATTCACTCCTAAAGACATGGAAAACTGAACATGAATAAGGCCGCATATGCCGCTCGGTAACTGACTGATAGTTACCGGGCGGCTTTTTTGCGTTCAAGATAGATCTGCCCTGGCTGACGTTTCACCTGCCGGGGCTTTTTTTGTTTCAAAAACCGGAAAAGGAGGCAGGACAATATGCCATTACAACTGGATTACTACTATGGCAACGAAGCGGAACAGTACAGCTTCTACCGTATCCCTAAGGTACTGTTCACAGATGGACGTTTTAAGGGCTTGTCTGTAGAAGCAAAGGTACTTTATGGATTGCTGCTCGACCGCATGGCCCTCTCTGTCAAAAATAACTGGATGGATCAGGACGGGCGTGTCTACATCATTTACACCATTTCTGACGTGATGGAGACCCTTGGCTGCGCGGAGCAGAAAGCAAACAAGTTGCTGAACGAACTAGACACGGCAAAGGGCGTTGGACTGGTAGAGCGTGTCCGGCGTGGGCTTGGAAAACCAAACGTGATCTATGTCAAAAACTTTATTGGAAAGGTATCACCAGAAACCCGGCAGGAATCACAAATCAAGAATTGTGAAAATCACAAATCAGGAAATGTGAAAACCACAAGTCAGGAATTGCGAAAATCACAAACAAATAATACTGACTTAAATAAAACTGACAAGAGTGATACTGATCCATCTATCTATCCGGCAGGAACGGGGCGGCCGGATGTGGAAACTGTGGATAACTTTTCACGGACAGGAGAAAAAAAGATAGATGGGATGGATAAGATGTCCGCCTACCGTGAATTGATCCGGGAGAACATCAGCTATGAGATACTTTTGCAGGATAACCCTTATGACAGGGAACGTCTGGACGGCTTTGTGGAACTGATGGCGGAGGTCTGTTGCAGCAGACGGCCTACGGTGCGCATCAACCAGGAGGACATGTGTACGGAGGTGGTAAAGAGCCGCCTGCTGAAGCTGGACAGTGAGCATATCCGCTATGTTATGGACTGCCTGGATAAGAACACGACGCTGATCGGGAATATCCGGGCCTATACCCTTTCCGCCCTATTCAATGCCCCGGTGACGATCAGCCAGTATTATTCCAGCCTTGTCAGCCACGACATGGCAGGCGGCTTCGGCACGGGATAAGAGCAGCTCTCTTTTTCCGCTGGTAAGTTTTTATCGCTGTGAAGGCCCTTGAAGGCTGGCACATAAACAAGAACATTTAAAGGAGGACAACAAATGACACAAAACATGGATATCCTGATCGTGGAGCCGGGAAAAGCACCCCGTCCGGCGGTGATCCCCAACACACTGGAGTCAGTGGAAACGGTACTGGGAAGAGCCGTACAGGTAGGCTGTTTCCTGCCCCAGAAGGTACTCCTCTTCAGCCGGGAAGATACTACCGGCCTTGCCCCGAACCGCTGTCTGCCCGGAGGGAACGGCTATGTGAGCGGCACTTTCCTGTTGTGCGGCATACCGGAAAAAGGGTGCCTTTTCGCTTCCCTTACCGCCGGACAGCAGAAAGAGTTCCAGGATATCTTCGCAAGGCCGGGGGAATTTATGATGGTTGGCAGCACGGTCTATGCGGATCCCGATGATGTGGCGGATGTGGTATACGGGCTTTGGGATACTCTTTCTGACGGTGATACAGTGGTGCTGACGAAGTGGGGCGGCACGGAAAGCGGGGCATAAATGACAATATCAAGTACCGGAGGTAGCACTATGGATCACGACGCAAGGCAATCCCCGGCAGGCGTGATGAATCCCATACAGCGGCAGGAAAAAATGATCCGGGCATTATACGATCTACTGGATAAAAATATGGCTGACTTTGACACGGCTCTGGAGGGCATAGATAAAGCTGAGACCGCTGATATGAAAGAAGTTTCTGATACGCGGGAAATATACGAGTTCATTCGATATTCTTACGATGAATTTGGACAGCGAGATGTAGAGCTTCTGCTCCGCATGGAAAATCCCCTGAAGTTTATAGTGGACAACTGGCCCTGCCATGATCTTGAAACGCTGGCGATGAACCACTTGACGGATAAGGAAATGGAGGGATCCGGCAAAGAGGCGCTGCCGCAACCTGTCCATGACAGAAAAGACGCAGAAAAGCCCTCTATTTTGAAACAGATCAAAACCAGCCTGGGACAGATCAGGGCCAAAAGGCAGGAGGCACGCCAGCAGCCTGTCATGGCAGAACCGCCCAAGGGCGGTGAGCCCCGCTAACATATTGGACGGAAGGAGGTAAAAATTCTATGGACTACGAAGCAAAGCGCCCCTTAATGGATCGGATCGACAAGAACCTTTTGGAACATATGGCCGCTGCCGGAAGGAAAGAAGGCGGGCCGGAGATCCTGGACGCCTATCTTCTCCAGGGTTTATCCGAAACCCACTACTATCTGAAAGTGGATCATGATTTTAAGCCCAACGAGGTAGCGGCTCTCCTGCGATTTTCCGACCCACTGGCTGTGGCGCGGGAGTGTTGGGAGGAACGAGACCCCGAAAAGGGATTCCCTATCTGTGACCTGCTTGACAAGATCAGGGCATACGAGCGGTTTCCGTTAGCAGATCCGGCTGGTCATGCACAGCAACAGGAGCAGATGGTAACCGTACTGAAAGCAGTGCTGGATCAGAACATGGCCGAGTTCCATGAGTCGCTTCTGCGTATGGACAAGGAGGAGATCATCGAACAAAGCGCAGAGATCGCCGCTATGCAGGCGGCATACGACTTTATGAAAGATGATTTCAGGTTTGAACGGGGCGACGCGGAGACGTTACTCTGTATGGAGAACCCTCTTCAATTTATCGCTGAACAATGGCCTTCCAATATGGCTGAATTATTCGATATGAGTGGACAGATAGGGGAAGCGATCATGGACGCCGGTAAAGACACAGCAGAGCAACAGAAAGCGGATCAGGCCATGTCGGCAGAGGAAAAGTCCTCGATACGTTCAGAAAAGCCCTCGATCTTAAGTGATCTGAGCGATAAAAAACGGGAAGTCGGTCAGCGTAGTATGGCTGAGAGCAAGGCTAAGGGCGGTGAGGCCCGATGAAACAGCCTGCCACTTACAGGAAAGGAGGTAAAGCATTATGCAGGACGAAGTAAGGGATAAATCGGTCGCACTGGTGATACGGGTCGGAAAAGACGGCGGAAAGCTGACAGCGGAACTGCTGAAATGGGCGATCCGGCAGTACCAGAAACAGGCACATGAGCAGAAACACGGCAAGCAAAGCGTCAAAAGTCTGGTAAAGCAGGGAGCCGGTGTCCAGAACATTGAGATCACCGACCAGAACATCAAGTCTTTTGAACGCTGCGCCCGCAAATATGGGATAGATTTTGCTTTGAAGAAGGATCCTTCACAGGGGAAATACCTTGTGTTTTTCAAAGCCCGTGACACTGACGCGCTGGAAGCCGCCTTTGCGGAATACACAGCGAAAACTTTGAAACAGCAAAAGAAACCGTCGTTAAAAAAGCAGCTCTCCCATTTTAAGGAGATTGTGAAGGGGCTGGTATCCGGCAGGGAGAAGAACCGGGACAGAGGAGGTCATGAGCGATGAAGAACATTGAGATTAAAAAATATGTGATCCCCAACCTGCCTTATGTGTTTATGTTCTGGTTTTTCTCCAAGGTCGCGGAATGTTACCGTCTTTCCGCTGGTGAGGATATGGTCACAAAGGCTATGGCAGCGATCTCCGGGCTGGGGACGGCAATCTCCCAGAACCCTCTCCCCAGTTTCCATCTCCGTGACCTGCTGATCGGCATCATGGGGGCGGCGGCTGTCCGGACAGTGGTCTATTTCAAGGGGAAGAACGCCAAGAAATACCGGCATGGCGTAGAATACGGAAGTGCCCGATGGGGAACACAGGAAGACATCAAGCCTTTCATCGACCCGAAGTTTGACAACAATATCCTCCTGACCCAGACGGAGCGGATCATGATCGGCAGGAACAAGATACCCAAGTACAACATCAACAAAAACGTGCTGATCATCGGTGGCTCCGGCTCCGGTAAGACCAGGTTCCATGTCAAACCGAACCTCATGCAAATGAATAGTTCGTATGTTGTCACAGATCCGAACGGATAACTACAATAAGGGTTGAGGGAAGTAGGTATTCTCAAAAAAGGAGGTTACACAATATGAGGAAACAGACAGAGAAAGACAAACTCACAGCCCTTTACGAAAGACTATCCCATGACGATGAGCGGGCGGGGGAATCCGTAAGCATTGAGAACCAAAAGCGGATTTTAGAGGACTATGCGAGAAAAAACGGGTTTACGAATATCAAGCATTTTACCGATGACGGAATCCGGGGAACAACATTCAAGCGTCCGGGGCTTGACGCAATGCTTGAAGAAATCCGGGCGGGGAACGTGGCAACGGTTATCATCAAAGACCAGAGCCGAATCGGGCGTGACGTGGTTGAAGTGGGGCTTTTGAAGCGCACCTTTGACGAGTACCATGTGCGTTTTATCGCCGCCAATGACAACCTTGACACCGCCAACGGCTTTGATATTATGTCAATCTTCCGTGATGTGATAAACGAGTGGTACGTTGCCGACACCAGCCGCAAAATCAAGACCGTTTTCAAGTCGAGAATGGAAAAGGGCTTGCGCTGTTCGGGTAGTGTCTGCTATGGCTACCGCGCTT
>CANSLW010000002.1 GCA_947647815.1 uncultured Dorea sp.
CAATGGTACAGGGAATGCAGCCTGCGGTAAGCCCGGAAGTATCTATGATGCAGCAGATGCAGCAAATGCAGCAGCAGATGCAGGAACAGAAGAAAGCGCCGCCGGAACCGAAGATGATACACGTACAGGCACCGGCACAGACTTCTCTGAAACCTGACAATGGAATCGTATTGGAAGGTGAACAGGAAGAGAATATGGAACTTATCATGGGCGTTCCTCTTGAGATATCTGTTGAAATCGGAAGAACGAGGAAACTTGTGAAGGATATCCTTGATTTTACAAAAGGATCACTGGTAGTCTTGGACAAACTCGCAGGTGAACAGGTAGATCTTTTTGTCAATGGACAGTGTATTGCAAAAGGCGATGTTGTAGTTGTTGAAGACAATTTTGGTATTAGAATTACGGAGATCATGAAAGTCAACCTTATTGCGTTAGGACAGCGTTAAAGGGTAAGGAAGGAATTGTATGTTAAGAGTGATTGGCACCTTTATAGTAGCGGCGCTTATTATATACGCAAGCTATCTGGCCAGCAAATACATAGGCAAGGGATTGGGCAAAGGCAGCAGTTCCCGTTATATGCGCCTGATCGACCAGATTACACTGGGGCAGGACAGACATGTTGCAATTGTCCAGGTTGGCGGAAAGTATCTGCTGATTGGGGTGACTTCCGGTCAGGTAAATGTCCTGTCAGAGGTTCAGGATGATGATTTATTCCCGTTAGAGCCAGATGAAGAAGCTGGTGAGAACAAGATACCGGACTTTAAAGTGATGATGGAGAAACTGAGTGATTTGGGAAAAAGAGGAGGTAGAAAGTAGTGTACGATTCATTGATCAATGTGAATGGCAACCAGGTTCCAACACTGGATCTATTGCTGATGCTGACGATCATATCACTTCTGCCCTCTCTTCTGATCATGGTAACTTCTTTTGCAAGGACTGTAATTATTCTTTCCTTTTTGAGAAATGCAATGGGAGTCCAGCAGACTCCGCCGAATATGGTATTGATAGGAATTGCAATCTTCCTGACACTCTTTATCATGGATCCGGTAATTAAAGAGATTAACACAGAGGCGTACACTCCATATAAGAATCAGGAGATTACACAGGAAGAAGCACTGGAGCGGGCGCAGGTTCCTCTAAAAGAGTTCATGCTGAGTAATACTGAGAAAAGCGCTGTGAATATGTTCATGGATATGTCCGGTGCAGAAGAGGTGGAGAACTTACAGGATCTTCCGATGACGGTAATCATCCCGTCATTTATGACGAGCGAGTTAAAAAGAGGGTTTACTGCTGGATTTCTGTTATATATTCCTTTTTTGTTGATAGATATTGTTGTTTCAAGTACATTGATGTCCATGGGTATGATGATGCTGCCTCCGGCGATGATTTCGCTGCCGTTCAAGCTGCTTCTGTTCGTAACTGTGGATGGTTGGGAATTGTTATTCTCAACGATAGTGAATAGTTTTAAGATTCCATGACAGTAAAGGGGGCATATAGATGACAAACGCAGAAGTTGGAGATTTGATGTATGATGTGTTTGTAATGGTAGTTCAGCTTGCAGGTCCGCTTCTGATAATCAGTATGCTGGTAGGTATCCTGATATCAATCATCCAGGCGGCAACGCAGATTCATGAACAGACAATCACATTTGTTCCCAAGTTACTGGTAATCGGTGTAATACTCGTCTTCAGCGGCAACAGGATGCTGGAGATGCTGCAGGACTTTACTGCACAGATATTCCGGTTGATACAGGGTTAATGTGAGGAGTGATGACATGGCGATTGGCAATATCGCGCAACTGACCCTGTTTTCCCTGATTCTGATGAGGATGTCAGGGTTTATCTTATTTAATCCGATATTGGGAAGAAGTAATATACCGATGCGGGTGAAGTCAGGATTCATCTTCATACTGACAATGATGGTATATTCCTTTTCGGTAGAAGAGGCGTTTGAGATTGGAAGTACGATAGAATTCATGTTCCTTTTGCTCAAGGAATTTATGGCAGGCTATGTAGTAGGACTTGTCATGCATTTGTTTTTTTTTATTGTAAGTTTTGCAGGTTATGTCATAGATTACCAGATGGGATTATCTATGGCTACTGTGTATGATCCACAGAGCAATGCGCAGATGCCTGTGACAGGAAGCCTGTTCCAGACATGGATGATGCTGCTCTTTTTTGCAGTAGATGGCCATCTTGCATTGATGAAGATACTGGTGACGTCTGCAGAGATTATTCCTTATGGCGGAATCGTAATTACGCAGGGGCTGTCGCTTCGGATTATAGATATATTTCTGGAATGTGTTTCTATGGGAGTAAGACTCTCTATCCCCATGATTGCAGCGGAATTTCTGGTTGAGATCGGGGTTGGGATTCTGAATAAAGTTGTGCCGCAGATAAGTATATTTGTAATTAATATCCAGATGAAATTAATTGTCGGCCTGGGTCTTCTGGTTCTGCTATATTCACCAACCGGTGCATTTATAGAGAAGATTATGACAACAATGATGAAGACGGTTCAGGGAATACTGACATTTTTATAAAGGAAGTGAACACCTTTGGCATCAGATGAAAAAACCGAAAAAGCCACACCTAAGAAGCGAAGGGACCAACGCAAAGAAGGTAACGTCGCATCGAGTAAGGACGTAATTGCGGTCGCTTCGCTTATTGGGTGTTTCTATTGTTTACAAATGATGTTTCCGATGATATACAAGACTTTAAGAGAATCCATGGTCTTTATGGTATCGTCGGTTGCTGATATAGAAGAATTATCATTGGGAAATCTACAGTTACTCGGTATGAAATCTGTAGTGGCTTTATCAAAGTGTATCTTTCCATTGGGAGTGATCAGTCTGACCATCGGTGTGGTCGCGACTGGTATACAGACCAGGTTCAATTTTACCACGAAACCTATGAAATTCAAACTTAGTAAGCTGAATCCGCTGAAAGGTATTAAGAACATGTTCTCCGCAAAACAGGTAGTAGAACTTCTGAAAGCGGTGATAAAGATTATCATCCTGGCGGTAATCCTATATGGAATTCTGAAGGATGAGATCGTGGTGATTGCCCAGATGATGGATATAGACCCGCTGTCATCTTCGGCATACGTATTAAGAGAGATTATAAGCATGGTTCTGAAGATCGGTATGGTCTTCGCCGCGATTGCGGGATTTGACTATTTCTACCAGAGATGGTCTTATGAGAAGAACCTTAAGATGAGCAAAGAAGAAGTTAAGGAAGAATATAAGCAGACAGAAGGAGATCCGAAGATCAAGGGCAAGATTCGAAGTCTGCAGCAAAGTATGGCTAGAAGCAGGATGATGCAGGCGGTGCCGGATGCGGATGTGATTATCCGTAACCCTACCCATTATGCGGTTGCGCTTAGATACGACATAGACCGCGACAATGCGCCCGTTGTGATTGCAAAAGGCCAGGATCTTATCGCGCTTAAGATTGTAGAGATTGGAGAGCAGAATAAGGTCATGGTAATTGAGAACAAGCCGCTTGCAAGAGGAATTTATGCTTCGACCCCGCTGGGCGGACAGATACCGGCGGAATATTATGGAGTGGTAGCGGAAATCCTTGTTGAGGTATTCCGAATGAATAAAAAGTTGGTGTAGAAGATGAAGAATATATTGAATAACGCGGTATCATTGATTGTAGTCATGATTGTGCTGCTTTTAATCATACCGTTAGATCCTTTTTTTCTGGACGTTATGATTATCTTGAATATTGCGGTATCTCTGATCATTCTTTTGATCAGTATGAATATCAAAGAGGCGTTGGAATTCTCTATCTTCCCATCATTGCTTCTTATCACGACCCTGTACCGTATCGGAATCAATATCTCCTCTACAAGGAGTATTTTGAGCAACTCTGGTACGGCGGGACAGGTAATTGCATCTATGGGTGATTTCGTTCTCCAGGGAAATGTTGTAGTCGGTGTTATCATATTCCTGATTATCGTGTTAGTCCAGTTTCTTGTTATCACAAAAGGCGCTGAACGTGTAGCTGAGGTAGCTGCAAGATTTACATTGGATGCTATGCCTGGTAAGCAGATGGCCATCGATGCAGACTTGGGAAGCGGGCTGATTACAGAAGAGGAAGCGAAGCAGAGACGTTATAAGATTCAGAAGGAAGCCGATTTCTATGGCTCTATGGATGGTGCTACGAAGATTGTAAAGGGTGATGCCACCATGTCATTGATTATCACGGCTGTCAATTTCCTTGGCGGTTGTGTAATCGGTATGGTTCAGGGAAATATGGGCTTCACCGAAGTTCTTCAGGTATATTCTATCGCGACGATTGGAGACGGACTGGTATCACAGATTCCAGCGCTTCTGATCTCTACCGCGACAGGTATGATTGTAACCCGTGCGGTTGCGGAAGACAGCCTGAATATAGATGTGACAAGACAGTTTGCCGCACAGCCAAGGGCTATTATGATTGCAGGCGGCGTGCTCGCCATTCTCCTGGCAGTACCAGGGATGCCAAAGCTCCAGCTGGCTGTAATTGCACTTGTCATGATGCTTGGCGGCTGGTATCTCATGCGCAAGATGGAAGAATACGCCGCAGTTCCTGAACAAGCTGCGATGGCAATGGGAGGCATGGGACCTGCAGAAGCCGAACAGATGGCAGAAGAAGACAGCTTCAAGGATATCAACAGTGTATATTCACTGATTTCTGTAGAACCTATTGAGATGGAATTTGGTTACAGCCTGATCCCGTTGGTAGATGAATCAAGCGGCGGAAGGATGATTGACCGTATTGTAATATTTCGTCGGCAGTATGCACAGGAGATGGGGCTGGTTATCCCGTCTATCAGGCTGCGTGACAGTTCCAGCCTGAATACGAACCAATATGTTATTAAGATCAAAGGTGAAGAAGTTGCAAAGGGAGAAATTCTTGTAGATTACTATCTTGCACTGGAGCCGCCGAATCTTGAAAAAGAGATTGATGGTATAGACACCATTGAGCCTGCATATGGTATTCCTAGCAAATGGATTACCGTAGACAAGAAAGAGATGGCGGAGATCTATGGATATACAGTTATTGATCCGTTATCTGTTATGCTGACACATTTGTCAGAGACTGTGAAGAAGCATGCCCATGAACTGCTGAACCGCCAGGAGGTGGTACGTCTCGTGGATAACATGAAGAAGCAGTCGCAGGAACTTGTAGATGAATTAATTCCGACACTGATTTCTTACGGTAATTTCCAGAAGATTCTGACCAATCTTTTGAAAGAGGGTATACCAATCAAGGATATGGAAACCATCATGGAGACTATTGTCGATTCTTCCATGACTGTCCGGGATCTGGATACAATTACAGAGAATATCCGTGTGGCGCTGAAGCGTACAATTACCAGAAAGTTCTGTGAAGGAAACAGCATGAAGGTAGTAACACTGGATGCGGAGCTGGAGAAGAATATTATCACCAGTCTGACCAATGGAGAGCATGGTATGTACCTTGCGCTTAGTCCGGATGTTATGCAGAGTGTAATTACGCAGATGTCTGAGGAAGTGAAGAAGTTCCAGGAGCTTGGACAATCACCGGTTATTCTGACAAGCCAGGTGGTAAGACTGCATTTCTATCGTCTGATAGAACAGTTCTTCCCGGATGTGTATGTGCTTTCATTTAATGAAATCAGCAATAACATCCAGATACAGGCTGTAGGAAATATTACGATGTAACTATAAACCAATGGAGCGGCAAATATGAACACACAGGAATTATACAAAGAGAAGTCGAATGAAGAACTTTTAAAAATGTATAAAGAGACAGGAAGCCTGGAGATTAAGCAGGAGATTGTCATGCGGTATATCTACCTTGTGAAGAGTATTGCGCTTCAGATGAGGGATATCTATGTGAGCTTTTCGCAGGTGGACGATATTATCAGTGAAGGGGTGATTGCGATCATGTCTTCTCTTGATAAGTTTGATATAGATAAGAATGTCAAATTCGAAACATTTATCTCAAAAAGAATCAAAGGAATGATCATCGACCTGGCAAGAAAGCAGGACTGGGTGCCAAGAAGTACAAGAAAGAGCACGAGAGATATTGAAGAAGCGGTGACAACGTTATATAATAGATTAGGGTACTATCCTTCGGTTCAGGAGGTAACAGAGTACCTGAACATCACTCCTGAGAAATATCAGGAGACGATGAGAAAAGCAGCGCTGTTCAATATCCTTTCGCTGGATATGGTTCTTGCTGAAGCCCAGGGCAATGAGATTGGGGTGAAACTTCCTCAGGGAGAGAAGAACGAGCAGCCAGAGAGCCAGTTCCTGAAAAAGGAGCTTACAGAGGTGCTTGCGGAAGGGATTGGAACACTCAAGGAGAATGAGCAGCTGGTAATCTCGCTGTATTATATAGATGAGCTGAATATGAGACAGATTGCGGATGTGCTTAAGGTGAGTGAACCGAGAGTCTCCCAGATTCATACGAATGCAATCAAGAAACTACGGAAACATATGGAAAGATTCAACGAGGAAAAGGAGAGCTAAAATGTTTCAAGGATATTATGACCTGGCATCCAACATGATTACACAAAACCGGAATATGAACATTATCAGTAATAATATGACGAATATCTCTACACCTGGATATAAGGAAGACCGGCTGATGCAGAGCACTTTCCGTGACGAGATGATCTACCGGTATGACAGGCAGGGAAAGACTGCGGTAGGAGTAGTATCGAGGATGAATATTGCAGATGAGAGAGTGACGGATTATTCAGAAGGCGGCATCAGGGAGACCGGCGCTGTGATGGACGTAGGGCTGACCGGCAGTGGTTTCTTTGCAATCCAGACAGAGAACGGTGTTGTATATACAAGGAATGGTTCTTTTAACCTGGATGATAATGGTTATCTGCTTCTGCCGGGAGTCGGCAGGGTGCTGGGAACGAATGGACCGATTCAGCTTACTACAGATGAGATTGTAATAGATAAGCAGGGAAATATCACGAATGAAGGCGGGACGCAGTTCTTTGGAACAATCAGGGTCGTAGACTTTGCAGACTACAGCCAGCTTACCAAGATTACCGGAGGCGTTTTTACGACGAACGCTCAGCCGCAGGCTGCCCAGGGGACAACGATGACGCAGAAATATCTGGAAGATTCAAATGTGTCTATGGCAGAAGAGATGACAAGAATGATGAGCGGACAGAGAGTTCTTCAGAGTTCGGCACAGCTTCTGAAGATGTACGACCAGCTGATGGGTAAGATGGTTGTTATCGGTTCGGCAACGTAATATAGTTACAGGATAGGAGGAGAGCGCTATGTACACATCATTTTATACGGCAGCAAGAGGGGCGATGGAAGAGCAGAAGAAGTTAGACGTCGTCGGCAACAACCTTGCAAATGCGAATAATAATGGTTATAAGGCGAAGACGTCCGTGTTCTCGGATCTGATGTACTATAACCTGAACAATTATACGGGAGAGGATACTCCGCTGAAAGCCGGAACGGGTATTCTCGTGGAGAAGACGAATACGAATTTCAATCCCAGTGCGTATGTGACATCCGGTGGTGATTTTGACTATGCCATCGTGGAGAAAGGATTCTTCATGTTGAGAAGTCCTATTACCAATGAGATTACTTATACAAGAAACGGACATTTCAGCATGTCAAAACGAGGGGATGAATTCTATTTGGTAAATGATAACGGTAATTTTGTACTCGACCAGAACCAGAATCCGATCCGAGTGATTGACGGGGAATTGAGCAGTCAGATCGGAGTATATGGTTTTAATATCCTTGATGGTATGCTGAGTGTCGGGAACAATGAATTTGCACCGGTTGTGAAGAACGGACAGCCGTTCTTGATGCCGGGGGCGAAACTTGTTGACCATGCCCTGGAGATGTCAGGAGTAGATGTGGCAGACGATTTTACGCGTATGATCGAGGCTCAGAGAGCGTATTCTTATGCACTTAAGATGGTGCAGACGTCAGATGAGATTGTGAGTACGATTAATACATTGAGATCATAGAGAGGTGACTTATGGCAATAAAAACCTATGAAGAGATGAATGAATTAGAGATAGATATTCTGAAAGAGATTGGAAGTATCGGCGGCGGAAATGCAGCGACAGCATTATCAAGTATACTAGGCGCGAAAGTAAATATGGCGCTTCCGGGAGTGGAGATTTTAGGCTTTAATGAGGCGTTGGATCATCTTGGGGATCCGGAAGAACTGGTTGCCGCGATATTTGTGGAGATGTCAGGTGAATTGAGCGGAATAATGCTATTCGTTCTGACAAAAGAATTTTCGGATGAGATTATGTTCCGGATGTTAGGGAAGACCAATACGGATTTCCTGGCATTAGAAGAGATTGATTCGTCCGCCCTGATAGAGATTGGAAATATTGTAATATCTTCGTACATTACAGCGATGTCTTCGCTTACCGGCGTAGATGTGGAATTATCGGTTCCGCAGCTTGCGGTTAATATGCTGGGCGGTATTATGAGTGTGCCGATTGCGATGATGGGACAGCACTCAGACAGAATTATGATGATAACAGGAGAATTCAAGATAGACGGAAAAGCGTTGAACAGTAATATGCTGCTTTTGCCGGATGTAGAATCTTTGAATGTTCTTATGAAAAAGCTAGGAGTTGAATAAGTCAATGGAGAAAAAGATATCGGTCGGAATTGCTGATATGAAGATAACCAGACAGGAAGGTACATTGATCACCTACGCACTTGGATCATGTATCGGAATATCTTTTTATGATCCAATGATCAAATTAGGTGCACTTCTTCATATCATGCTGCCAGAAAAAGGGAGAGGAAACGATAGCAATGTATTTAAATTCGCAGATTCCGGGATTCAGGAAACGCTTCGCAAGCTTGGCGCCTATGGCGCAGTGAAGAAGAGGCTTGTATGTAAGATTGCCGGAGGAGCCAAGATGTTCGAGATGAAAGGCGGGGGCGGTCTTGGGAATATCGGCGAGCGAAATGCCCAGAATGTTAAGAGAGTTCTGATGGCGGAAGGTTTACGTGTTTCGGGTGAGGATACAGGCGCTAACTATGCCAGGACCATGCTGCTGGATGTGGCAACGGGAAAAGTGTATGTCCGTTCGGCGGGAAAACCGGAACGCATGCTCTGATCCCTTATTCTGAGTGGATATTACGTCGATAATATATACATAGAGTGTAAAGGAGTGAAATGTGTATGGCTGATACAGAGATTTTATTGGAATCAGGAACAAATGAGATTGAGATTATGCAGTTTACCATCTTTGGTGAATTGTATGGAATCAATGTAGCAAAGGTACGGGAAATAATGATGGCGGATAAAGTAAAGCCGGTACCGCATTCCCATGATGCTGTTGAGGGGATCTTTAAACCAAGGGAGATTCTGTTAACAGTAATTAATCTTCCCAAATATCTGACCGGTGAGAGTGGGGAGAAGAACGACAGGGATCTGTTTATTATCACGAATTTCAATAAAATGCACATTGCATTCCGCGTGCATACTGTGGTTGGGATTAGCAGAATTTCCTGGGAGAATATTCAGAAACCTGATAAGGCGCTTACCAATGGAGAAGACGGAGTGGCAACGGGTATAGCCCAGTGTGGCGGTCATCTTGTTACTATTCTGGATTTTGAGAAGATTGTAGCGGAGATTGCGCCGGAGACAAGTATTCAGGTACATGATATTGATGCACTTGGAGAGAGAGTGCCAAGAGATCATCCGATCATACTTGCGGAAGATTCTATCCTGTTAACGAAGATGATTAAGGATTCTTTGTTCCGTGCAGGATACAGCAATCTTAAGAACTTCAATAACGGTAAAGAAGCGTGGGATTATCTGGAGAGTATCAGGAATGAACCTGATTTCTATAGAAGGGCGGCGTTGATGATTACGGATATTGAGATGCCGGAGATGGATGGACATCGTCTGACGAAGCTGGTGAAAGATGACGAGAAGATGCGGAAGATGCCGGTAATCATATTCTCATCTTTGATTAACGAAGAGATGCGCCGTAAAGGTAAGCAGCTGGGAGCAGATGAGCAGTTGTCGAAGCCGGAGATAGGCCGTCTGGTTGAGGTTATGGACGAATTATTAGACCGGAGGGAGATGGAAGGTTAGATGGATAATTGTGTTGTAAGACAAGCTATTAAGGATCAGCGGACAGATGAGATTATAGGATATGAGCTTTTGATCCAGGAAGACCAAAGCAGCTTGTACAATCCAAGTTCGGACAGTGTGGCGGCGAATACAGTGGTGTCTTTTTTATCAGAGAATTCAGATCGTATTTTCAAGCATAAGAAGACGTTTATGACTTTCACACCGACACTTTTATTCCGGAATACACCGAAGATTTTTGACAAGGATAAGATTGTTATCCAGATTGAAGACAATATAGTTGTTCATTCACTGGCTGCAATCCTGATTAGTAAATACCGTGAAGATGGATATCATTTTGCGATTAATGACTTTCAGTTTACTCCGAAATACTTCAGTATGCTGGAGTATGTAGACTACATAAAGCTGGACATTTCAAATAAGATGGACAGAGATCAGATACGGTCTATTGCCAATGTAGTTGATATGGCACATGGTTTTCAGAAAGAATTTATTGCGACAGGTGTAAACAGTGAGGAAGTATACGAGCTGGCGAAAGAATTAAATGCGGATTATGTAGAAGGAAATTATATCTCTGGAGCAACAGTGACAAAAACCAGTAAGATGGATTTTATGCAGGGAAATCTTTATCAGCTTATTGTAGAGATTACGAAAGATGAACCGGATGTGGAGATTCTGGAGGAGACGATATCCAGAGATGCATCTCTGACTTATGCACTTCTTAAGATGGCGAATTCTGCATACTTTGCAGTACATCATGAGACTACTTCCGTGCGCCAGGCACTGGTTCGTGTGGGTATCAGCCAGCTGAAACAGTGGATTTATCTGCTGAGTTTTGAAGATAAAGAGAATTCTTCAGAAGAACTGCTAAAGACATCGTTCATGCGTGCTAATTTTGCATCTTCGCTTGTGAAGAAGCTTAAGAATTTTGAGATTAACAGTTCAGACGCATATCTTATGGGTATGTTCTCTACATTGGAATACATGATTGATGCACCGATTGCAGAGATTCTTGATGATATTCCTATTATAAATGAAGTAAAAGATGCCCTGATATCAGGAGAAGGCAAGGCAGGACGACTGTATGAGCTAATCCTTTGCTATGAGAAAGCAAATTGGAGCGAAATCAAGGTAATTGCTGAAGAACTGGGACTTAAGACGAATGAGATGGCACAGATTTATATGGATTCTGTAGAAGAAGTGAATAATATCTGGGATAATGTAGTAGGTATGAATGAAGAGTAAGTGCATAATATTGGAGGTAGAGGCTTATGATCGGCAGTATCTCAGGAGTTAGCCAGATGATGGGAGTATCGGCAATCCATCCTTACGGAGGTACTTATCAATATATGGGATATGCACGAGTACAGGCAGCTTCACGGAACATGCCCAGACAGAGTACTGTGGAAGGCACGGGCATTACGGGAACGATAGCTTCGGCAATCTCAGGAACGAATGCAAAAACAGCAGCTCCGGCAGTGTCCGAAGTGGGAGGCGGTCATAGAATTGGCGCGGTATGGGCAGGACGCGCAGCGAATACAGGGATGCCTGTGGAGCCGGTTACTCCAGTAGATCCGGTGCGTTCCAATGGCGCGAAAGGAATTGCTTCTGCGATTCCTTTCTTAAGGGCAGGAGCGGATCCGGCAGAGATGGCGGTTCGCATGAGGATGAAGACCGTTGATTCTTCTCAGGAATGTCAGACATGTAAGGAGAGAAAATATCAGGATGGTTCGGATGATGCAGGAGTTTCCTACCAGACTCCGACCCATATAGCGCCGGAGCAGGCGGCGTCGGCGGTGCGTGGCCACGAGATGGAGCATGTTGTACGGGAACAGGCGGCTGCCAAGCGTGAAGACAGGCGTGTAGTCAGCCAGTCAGTAACCATGCATACGGCAATCTGCCCGGAATGTGGCAGGGTTTATGTGTCTGGAGGTACAACGAGGACAACGACGGCATCCGATTCACAGCCAGAAGAGCTCACTACGGCACAGAAGCCGGATGACGGATATTCCGCTGCGGCATAGACGAGGCTGGTTATAAAAGAGATTGTATGCAACAGGTGAGTGTTATAAACCAGATTCAGGGACACAAATTAAAGAGAATAATACAGATAAGAACAATGTGAAGAGAGAGGTATGTCCATGCGGAAAAGTATAAATAAGATGGTTGGGATTCGGGTTGCTACGACCGTTGCTGCAGTACTTATATATAGTTTTGCAGTTACAGCGAATATTTTTGCAATCAAAGATACGCAGAAATCCAGTATTGAGGCGGCTGCTCTGTTGGATACAATTGAGAAGGCGGAAGTAGCACATTATAAATGGTCCAGCGGCTTGAGTAACGCCCTGTATGCGGAGAAAGAATTTACCGGAAGCATAGACCCGACTACCTGTGTGCTTGGGCAGTGGGTGTACGGTGAGATAGATACAGACGATGAGAAGGTACTTGCATTAAGGGATGAAATAGAACCTTTGCATAAGGAACTACATGAGTCTGCAAGCTATGTTCTGGAGATGATGAAAACAGATTCCCAGGGAGCGCAGGCTTATTATCAGAATACAATCCAGGCGAATCTGACTACGCTGGTAGGAATGCTGGATCAGGTAGTAGAAGAAGGAACGGCGCTTAAGAGTGCCAGTGATGCGAGTATGACACGTACACTCCATATTGTACAGATTGTGTCAGGAATCTGTTTTTTCCTTGCGCTTATATTCCTTATAAGCCTGGTTCAGTATGTACTCAGACAGATTGTAAAACCTATGATCTATATTAGTAATAAGGTACAGCCGCTTCAGGAAGGGAAGCTTGAACTGGAGCTGGATTATGAAGCAAACAATGAGTTGGGAGATCTTGCAAGGATTATAGAGAATTCGATGGAAGTAATTGAAGGTTATGTGAATGACATTAACCGTATCATGGCACAGTTTGCGAAAGGCGACTTCAATGTCAGTACTTCAACGACATATATAGGTGATTTCCAGTCTATTGAAAGAGCGATTGACAGCTTTACAGCGACGATGTCATCTGCACTTGGCAGTATCGGCACTGCAGAGCGTCAGATTTCCGGCAATGCAGACCAGTTATCCAGCGGAGCACAGTCACTGGCACAGGGCGCAACGGAGCAGGCAAGCGCAGTTGAGCAGCTCTATGCTACATTGGATGAATTGTCGAAGACAGCGGCAAGAAATGTAGAGATGGCAAATGAGGCTCAGGATAATGCACGTCTGACTGGCGAGCAGGTTAGTGTCAGCAGCCATCAGATGGAAGAGATGGTTGCGGCCATGAAAGATATTACGCAGGCATCCCATAAGATAAATGAGATTATTGCAACGATTGAGAATATAGCATTCCAGACCAATATTCTTGCTTTGAATGCAGCGGTAGAAGCGGCGCGCGCAGGTTCTGCAGGAAAAGGATTCGCTGTAGTTGCAGATGAAGTGCGCAGCTTAGCGGCACAGTCGGATGAAGCGGCTAAAGAGACGAAAGTATTGATTGAAGATTCTGTTCAGGCAACAGAGAGGGGAAGCGGTATTGTAGACGAAGTTTCTCATACTTTGCAGAAGACGCTGGGGCTTGTGACGAAATCCAACAATGCGATTGGCTCTATTGCACAGGCGATCAATGGCGAGGCGGAATCCATCAAGCAGGTAACAGATGGAATCGGGCAGATTGCTGAAGTTGTCCAGACTAACTCGGCAAGCAGTCAGGAATCAGCGGCAGTCAGTGAGGAACTCTTCTCACAGGTAAAATTACTGCGTGAAGAAACCGGAAGATTTCAACTTAAGAAATAATTTATGATACCAGGGTCAAAAGGTCATGCGTTTCATGCTTGCATGAAAAAGCATGACTTTGGGACCCGTAAAAACATGAAAAAGTAGCCCGATTAGGGCGGATTTTGAATGTTTTTAGGATTGTGAGAGCACAAAGTGCGGAACAATCCGTAGTATCATGGGGTCAAAATACCTTTTGCCCCAACATCATAATTTATATATTTAAGAAAAGATGCAGTTCTATGAAGAACTGCATCTTTTTTATAGTGCATATTGAGCGTTATTAATATGCAAAGAATATTAATGGCGTGGATTATCCTTTACAGTCATACATGCTTTGGTAGCCTCTACCGTGACGTCAGAAATTAATCTGTTTGTATAGTAACTTACAAGTGGATCTACGGCAGCAGGTGTTGTAACAATATATTTAGGCAGAAGACCATTCATGGTAAGTGCGATTGTGTCGGCCTTACAGCGTTCGCAGGTGCAGACATCAAACTGGCGCATAAAATAGATAATCTTGTCTTTGACAATTTCCTCCATAATATTCAGATAGACAAAGTCCGGTTCTGGTTCCGGAGTGGACTCTGGTTCCAGAGTGAGTTGGGGTTCGGGCTGTGGTTCGGAAACAGGTTCCACTGTCTGTGTGGGCTCTGCTGCGTTTGCGGATTCAGCCTCCAGAGCAGGTTCCAGTTCCGGAGTGGGTTCCGTTAAAGAAACGGGTTCTGGTTCCGGAGTGGGTTCCGTTAAAGAAATGGGTTCCGGTTCTGGAGTGGATTCGGCTGCTGCTTCCTGAGCTGGTTGGGTAATAACTGCCGCGTCTGACGGAAATTCTGATATAGGTTCAGACTCTGAGTCCGGGTCAGAAGGAATTTCCACAGTTGGCTTTGTCTCGGATGCCGCATCTGCAGATGCCTGAAGCTGTGCCTCGAATTTATCAGATAATTCCTTTTGTATTAATTCGGCAACCGGATCTGTACCTGTTGTGTCGATAACAGATATATTCTGTGTCGGTGTAGTGGGATTTACCGGCGTTGGTTCAGAGTTGCTTTTTGTTTCATTTTTTGTTGATTGAGCATCAACGGATTCGGCTTCATCTTTAGATAATTGAGATGATGCTGTAGCCGCTGATGCTGAAGATTCTTCATTTGCTGCAGTCTCATCTGCTGTATTCTGAGAATCATGTCCTGCGAGCAGATTCAATACGTGTGCAGTTTTATTGCTTTTTCTTGCCATTTTTGTCATTACCTCCTTAATGTTGCCTGAAGGAAGCCTTCAACACGATTTACAACTTCCTTAACAAAAGTCTTATAGTCTAATGACGGTTTTGCATGAGGTGCATGGTCAAATACACTAAGCCCATGTGCCGGCGCTTCTGCTACGGTGACGCTGGTACGTATCTGGACATCGAACACGTGAGTACCCATCTGAGAAGCAATATTATCCGCCATCTCCTTTACTTCACGGGCAAGCAGTGTCCGTGGGTTGAATTTAGTCAGGATAATTCCCAGTATATTCAGGCTGGGATTAACACTCTGGCGGACGGAATCAACGGTCTCTTTTAATTGAGAAACACCTAATAGGCTTAAGATCTCAGGCGCCATCGGTATAATCAGATGATCGGACGTCGCATAGGCGTTTACTGTAAGGATATTAAGGGCAGGCGGGGTATCGATAATAATATAGTCGTAATTATCTTTGACAGGAGCCAGTGCATTTTTTAAAAGGATATCCCTGTCGGAAGAAGTAAATTCGAGTTCTGCGCTGCTCAGTAAGATATTCGAAGTAATAATGTCGCAGTAATCTGTCTGCTGGATTGCATCCTGGATAGGAACCTGACCTTTCAATACATCATATATCGTGGAACATTCTTCAATATCGAGCCCAAGACTGAACCCGAGACTTCCCTGTGGGTCCAGATCAATTGCCAGTACCTTTTTATGATAAAAAGAGCTTAATCCTGCGGCCAGAGCGCTGGATGTTGTTGTCTTGCCTACGCCGCCTTTCTGGTTTGTCAGTGCGATAATAGTAGCCAAAATAATTCCTCCATTCGTAATTAAAACTTGTTCTAACTATTATTTAAAGTATACTATATGCCGATAAATAAGTACAGAATAAATTTGAATTTGTGAAATTGCGGTTTGTTATGCGTCAGGGTTCGTCGAATGTTTGTATTGTTATCCACAATACAGGAACATTACCATGCGGACTTTTGCTATTACGCCGTATGATCAATAAGCAGTAAGACGAAGAAAAGGAGAGATTGATATGGCAACAATAGGTGGATTAAGTACTTCAACAAGCAGTAGTATCAGAGGATACGGCGGTCTTGCCAGCGGGTTGGACAGAGATACCCTGATTGAAGGTATGACTTCCGGTACCACGTCTAAGATTAACCAGCAGCAAAAGAAACAGCAGCAGCTGGAATGGAAGCAGGCGGCAGTTCAGAATATCAGCAGCAAGCTGATTGATTTTGCAAATAAATATACATCATCCTGGAGTTCTTCTACGAACTTATTCAGTTCCGTGTTCTGGGGCAGGAATAAGATTACGACAACAGGAGAGAACAGTAAGTATGTATCAGTGTCCGGAACAGCAAGCTCATCAGACGGCGTGACGATTATGGGCGTGAAGCAGATGGCACAGAAGGCAAAATGGTCTTCAGCGGCAAAAGTCTCAGGACAGACATTGACGACAGGCTCTCTTAATATAACGAAACCGTTTGACGTACAGCAATTGGTTGGAAAAGATATCGATTTTAAAATGGGGGACGGTACAAGCGCCAAGACTTATACACTTACGTTAAAAGCGCAGGAAGTTATAGATGGTAAGACAGTGGAATACGATTATAGTACGCCTGAGAATGCGAAGAAGGCGATTAACGATCAACTGGCGCGGATTGATACATCGCTTGGAAAGCTTTCTGAGGTTGTTTCCGTAGATATAGATAGCGATGGAAAATTCAAATTTACAGCTTCTGGGAAAGGAACGGATAATCCTTTTGAAATTACGGGTGGCACAGCCCTGGAATTTTTGGGATTTGCTAAGGATACAAAACATACCTTTAAGGGAGGCGAGGATGCTTCCATAACTGCCAGCGCTAAGGCGGAAGATGGCCTGATTGATCATGTGTTATTTGACCGGCTGCTGAATGGAAAGTCGCTGACATTTTCTTATAATGGCAAGACAGCAGACATATCGATGCCGAAAGAGGAAGAACTGGCTAAACTTGTAAAAGGTCTTGATACAAACGATAAGACGGCGGTTCAGAAGGCCACTGATGAAGTGCTTGATAAGATTGTAGAGTCGATGCAGAAGCAATTGGATGCCGCGTTTGGGGAAGGCAGAATTAAAGTTGACAAAACAAATACTACAATCAATGAAAAAGGCGAGGTCAGTGGCGGCGAGCTTACTTTTAAGACGATAAATCCAAAGACTAAGGAGGAGGATACAACGTCTACGCTTTCAATTGCTTCGGGAAATGCGGACGTAAAATATGTCTTTGGAGTGAGGGACGGCGTGTCAAACCGTGTGAATATGAGCCGCCAGATTAAGGATTACGGGATTAAATTTGAGGGTTCTGAAGTTGTAAAGGATGAAAATGGTCAACCGGTAAAGGATAAAGAGGGAAACGATGTTACGAGAGGAAAGACATCCATTAAGATTAACAATGTAGATATTGCTGTATATGAAGACGATACTATGAATTCTCTGATGGAGAGAATCAATAACAGCGAAGCAGGAGTTAAGGTAACCTATCAGGAAGCTGCCGATAAGTTTACATTTACCGCTACGCAAGATGGAGCCAGCGGAGCTATTGATATCACAAAAGGTGACACCGTAGAAAAACTTTTTGGAATTAAGGAAGATATAAATAAAAGAGGAGAAGATGCAATCGTTGCAGTTAAATATGCCGGTTCAGATGATGAAGTTGAATTAATTCGAGGAAGCAATTCATTCACAATAGACGGGTTGACAATCAATGTAAAGGGTACGTTTGGCTATAAAGATGGCAAGTTAATAGAGGGCGATCCTGATAGCGTAGTTGGGATCGACGCCCAGGTTGACGCGGATTCTATTGTAAAAGGCGTAAAGGAAATGATAGATGAATATAACGCTATCATAGAATTAGTCAACAAGGAAGTAACGACCAAGCCGGACCGTGATTACGAACCGCTTACCAGCGAGCAGAAGAAAGAACTGACAGATGATGAGATTGAGACATGGGAGAAGAAGGCAAAAGAAGGTATTTTATATGCTGACAGTGATATCAGAGGCCTGAGCAGCGATCTTCGTTTCATTATCAGCGGTGGTTTTGCGCAGGAACTGGCGGAGATGGGAATCTCAACTTCCAGCACATATTCTGATAATGGTAAGATTACGTTTGATGAAAATAAATTCCGTGCGGCGCTTGCAAGTAATCCAGAGCGTGTTCAGGAAATATTTGCGAATGAGTCGGTTCAAAATACGAATGGAAATGGATATTCTACCGGCGTTGCAACCACCCTTAAAAATGTATTGAATAAATATGTTAACACCACGGGCGCTATGGAATCCAAAGGTATCCTGATCCGCAAGGCAGGATCTGAAAGCTCTCCGATGAGTGTTACTGAGAACACCATCTATAAGCAGCTGGCTGAGATTAAGAAGAAAATCTCCAGTCTGCAGGAACAATTGGAGACAGAGCGCGACCGTTATATCAAGCAGTTTACAAGCCTGGAGACTCTGATTTCCCAGATGAACAGCCAGAGCAGCTGGTTAAGTCAGTTCGGCAGTTATTAAGGATAGAGTACTCTAAAATGTAAAAGGGGAAGAATATGTATCAGAATGGATATGAACAGTATAAGATGCAGTCAGTAAATACCATGACGCGCGGCGAGATGCTGCTGCTTCTGTATGATGAGTTAACCAAGCGTCTCACCAGGGCGCAGATTGCATTAGAAGATAAGAATTTTGATTTATTTGAGAGATCTGTTCAGAGATCGCGTGAAATCGTGCAGTATCTTGATAAGACCTTAAATATGGAGTATTCGATCAGCTATGAGCTGCGGAGGATGTATGAATTCTTCCTCTTCGAACTTAGTAGGCTGCAGGCTGGAAGGAACAGTGCTGTAGTTGACGAATTAAAACCTCTGGTGGCAGAACTGCGGGATGCGTTCAAGGAGGCAAGTAAGACGGCAGCAGTATAGCGGGGAGGCCATATGGAGAACAGAGAAGAATTATATTCGGAGATTTTGAAGCGTGTCCAGCGCAACTATAGGCATATAGTTGAGATTGAGCGCATAACTAAAGAGCTGGGAAGTGCACTCTCCAGCAATGATCGGGAATCAGCACAGCTGTTGATTAAGATGCGTCAGGATGAGATGGAACGTGCTGAGGAGACTAAATATGAAATCCAGATGCTTGTCCGTGCGAGCGGTGATGAGAAAGAGAATCTCCTGTTATGGCTTAACGGAGAAGTGAAAGAACAGCCGGAGGAATTTGAAGCAAGGAAGATCGTGGAATTGAGCAGTCAATTGAAGCAGGTTCTGAAACGGACGATGGAGACTGACAAGGTATTTAACTCCCGGCTTGCAGGGAAAGACTCTTACTATCAGGCAGCCAGACGATAATCTGACAAATGATAAGGTGCAGGAATATAAATCGTGAATGACGGTATTGTATTCGAAGATATGAAAAGAAGTCTGCAACAGAGAAAGGTTGCAGACTTCTTTCGGTATACCATTGTATGATAAAGCTGGCGGCAGTTATGTGTATAACAGGTTATTTGGGCGAGATGCTCCAGACTGGTCCGCCGGCCTGGGCATTGGCGCTTAGTTCATTCAGAATGAGCTGGAGATCCCATGGCTGCTGTGTGTTCTCAAGATTAACCGGGTCGGCAATGCGCACCTGGCTGCCGGACCAATAATCGGCGATGATGATGAAGTGGCCTCCGTCGGTAAAATGTCCCGGTCCCATTAATGCGACCAGGATATGTCCGTCAGAAAGTTCGGAGAGAATATTTTCTACCGTATAGTTTGTGAAGGGCGCTGCTTTTAATCCGAAGCTTTCCGCACATTCAGGTATAAAAGTATGTTTTGTACCATGACTGGCTGACCAGTAGCCATGCTCAGCAGCCCATGCCGCCATATCGGAAGGTGTATAGGTATATTCTGTGAAACTTGATACAATCATGGCGAGAACTGTGGGGCCGCAGCCATAAGTATGCATCGGGTCCTGGCCTCCATAGAGATAATCGGTCCACCGCGCGTCTGTCTGATTATAATATGTAAGAGTCCCGATGCTGCTTTTGAGACTTAATGTGTAACAGCCATCCGTAACCACCGGGGGTTCTTCCGGGGCTGGCGCGGCATCAGGAAGAGCACGCGCGGGACGGATACTGCCGGAGGCAAGATTGAGTCTGCAGCACGGCAGGAAGAACAGGAGTGACAGAAGGAGTACTCCATATAATCCGTATAATAATATCTTTTTCATAATTTTCATAGTTATTCTCCACAATATATATACCGCATATATTTTTTACTGATTTTGACAGAAACAGTATAGCATATATTCTTGACTGATTTTAACAGAAACAGTATAGTATATACAATAGATATCGGTATTTGTGGTAAAAAAATTAAGGTGGGAGTATATGGCACAGATTGTTTTCGATCACGTGACAAAAAAATTTAAAGAAGAGACAGCACTGGATAATATTTCCTTTGAGATTGATAAGGGCGAGTTTGTTTTCATCATAGGGAAGAGCGGCGCAGGGAAGAGCACGCTTTTGAACCTGATTATGAAGCAGGAAGAGGTGACTTCCGGGCAGATTCTGGTGGAAGGCAGGCGGCTGGATACGATGCCCCGGGCGAAGATTCCGTATCACAGGAGACGTCTGGGAATTATGTCTTCGGAAGTAGGACTATTGAAAGATCGTTCGGTTTGTGATAATATTAAATTGGCAATGCTTGCAACTGAAACTGTAAAAACACAGATGCAGGAAAAGAGCATAAAACTCCTGGGACTTGTAGGGCTTGCTGGGAAATATCAGGCATACCCGGATGAACTGTCAGGAGGAGAGCAGGCGAGAGTGCTGCTTGCAAGAGCACTTTCCGTTCAGCCAGAGATATTAATCGCAGATGAACCGACGGCGAACCTCGATCCGGATGCGGCGTGGGATTTGATGCAGCTGTTAGAAGAATTAAATTACCGGGGGATGACAATCCTTATGGCGAGCCATGCCAGAGGGCTGGTTACAATTATGAAGAGACGTTGTATTACACTGGTTGCAGGAAGACTTGCGGCAGATGAGAAGCGTTCCATATATAACCAGAAGGCGATGGATGTCTTTGCTGAGAGAAAAATTCTTCAAGAAGGAGGAAAAAATAGCGAAAAAATGTTATATTTGCCTAAAAATGTCCGATAAATTAAATGAAGGGTGTTATTAGCAGACAGCCGGGAAGGGGGTAGTAGACTATTAGCTACGAGATTAGATATATACTAATATTGCTGACAGCTATTATTAACCAGAAACCGGTACAGAAATTGAGAAAACGCATGGCATGGGATATGGTTTTTGATATTTCGGATTATCAGGATGTTGTTAATATCGTCTATATTGGACTTTTAGGAATTGAAAAGGACATCTCGGAAGAATATGAGGAACAGTTTTACCAAGGCTATAAGAAAGAGCTTCTTCTATATGAATCTTATAAGAAAGTAGAAGAAGTGATTCTGTGGCAGATGGAGAGACATAAGATAGATACATTAGTACTGTCAGACACCGAAGTCGGGGATATGTACCCGAAACCGGAGATGGCTTATATCTGTCAGATAGAATTTCTTGTGGATAAGAAGGATATGCCGGTTATCCACAGGCTGATGCTGGATATGGATTATGAGCAGAAAGAGGATGTGACAAGCGCCGGTATCATATATATAAGAGTGCCGGGAGTCAGGATTGTATTCTATAATGAGATGCCGATTGAGAATAAGGTGATCAAGGGATATTTTCCGGGTGCAGTAAAGAAGTTCCGGCGGTTGGAACCTTACAGATTCATACATATGTTGTCGAATGAGGAAGCGTATCTTTATTGTATTGCAAGAATGGTTGAACTGTATATTACAGGGAAACTTAAAGTTCGGGATATCATGGATCTGTGGCAGTATAAGAAGCTGTTAGGAGAGAAGTTCCGGTGGAAAGCAGTGAAGGAATACCTTGAGAAGGCTATGTGGCAGGAATTTGTCCGGCAGGTCGAGCTGCTTGCAATGCTTTGGTTTGGAGAGGATGTCGAAGAACAATACGGGCTTGCGCTGGAATTGGAGGAATATGTCCTTTCAAGAGGGCGGGAGAATAAGCATCTGGATGAAGCACTTCTGCCGTGTGAGAAAGTAAGGCTGGATTTTTACTGGCGCAACAGGGATAAGGAATGGACGCTGAGAAAGCAGGCGTGGCTGTTCCCTTCACGGGAATATATGGTTCAATTCTTCCCGGTGCTGGAGAAATATCCATTTTTGCTGGCCTTTTGCTGGCTTATCCGAAATTTTCGTTTTTCCAGACGAATCTGTATTTCCAAATGCAAGAAGATGGGATTTCGGATCAGGCTTAGGTTATCAGATATAAAAGAAAGACTGAAAGGACTGATGGGCAGAAAGAAAATTGAAGAGATACCGGAAGAGACATCCGGAGAAAGAGTGGGAGAAGAATATGGGGATGTGCCTGCTTCAGAACCGCAGGCGGAAGGTGAGAAGGAGGAGTCAAAGGACAGAGAGGTAGTGGATCATACCGCTAAATTAGATGAGACAGAAGGAGAGAAAGATGTTGAAGAATATGAAGATCAGAACTAAATTGTTATATTCATTTGGGGTTGTACTTATATTGACAATCATTGTTTCCGTTTTTTCCATTCTACAGTTAAGGAAGGCAAATGATAACCTGAATGATTTTATGGATGGAGCCGTTGCGGCGGATGATGCAGTTAAGAGCTGCCGTATTGCAACGTTTATCGCGGCAAAGGATGTGCGTGATATGATTATAAACGGTCAGACAGACGCAACGAACCTGCAGTCAATTGAAGAGAATGTGGCAAATATCCAGGCGAATCTGGAGAAATTGCAGAAGATGGATGATCTGGATAAGGAACAGGTTGCTGAGTTAAACAGCGCGTTGACCAAGTGGATGGGTATTGCAGAAAATATTATTTCACAGCTGAAAGCAGGAGATCCGATGGGCGCTGCAGAATTAACCAGGACGCAGTGCGGGCCGGCATTAGATGATGTGATTGCAGAGATTAATGACTTGCTTGATGAGACTACCAGTATTCGTACACAGACAATGAATGAGAGTGTCCGTTCAACAAATATCAGCATGATTGTATTATTAGGGATTACAATAGCAGCAATCCTGCTGGCGTTGATTATCTGTGCAAGAGTAACAAGAACTATCGTATATCCTGTACAGCATGTAGAGGAGGCTATGGCAGGCTTATCCAATGGTGAGATGTCACAGAATCTGGAATATGATTCCCAGGATGAATTTGGTATGCTGGTGAACAGCGTGAAGACGACTTGTCAGGGATTGGAGGATGTTGTAGGAGATCTTACACGTCTTCTTGATCAGATGGCAGCCGGTAATTTCGATCTTTATGCAGAGGATGCGATCTATAAGGGAGATTTTGAACCATTGCTTGCATCTATCCGTAAGATGAACCGCAGCTTAAGTGATACGATGAGACAGATTAATGATGCATCTGACCAGGTGGCAAGTGGGGCAGATCAGGTATCTTCCGGTGCACAGGCATTATCACAGGGCGCAACAGAGCAGGCAAGTTCCGTACAGGAGTTGGCGGCAACAATCAACGATATTTCAAGAGAAGTCAGCAATACGGCTGAGAATGCAAGAGAAGCAAGCCAAAAGGTTATGGAAGCACAGAGCAAGCTGTCTATCTCCAATGAACAGATGCAGGATATGATTGCAGCTATGGGAGAGATTAGCCAGAAGTCCGGTGATATCGGCAAGATTATCAAGACGATTGAAGATATTGCATTCCAGACCAATATCCTTGCGCTGAATGCAGCAGTAGAGGCAGCACGTGCAGGCGAGGCTGGAAAGGGCTTTGCCGTAGTAGCTGATGAAGTACGTAACCTGGCGTCTAAGAGTGCTGAGGCTGCAAGCAATACAACAGCTCTTATCGAGGGAACAATTATCGCAGTAGAGAACGGAACGAATATTGTAGACCGTACAGCCGAAGCGATTTCTGAGACAGTTGAGAGTACAAAGAGTGCAGTTACATATGTAGATAAGATTTCATCTGCGGCAGTCAGCCAGGCAGAGGCAATCTCACAGGTAACGATGGGTATGGATCAGATTTCAAGCGTAGTACAGACGAACTCTGCTACAGCAGAAGAGAGTGCAGCAGCAAGCGAAGAGCTGTCCAGCCAGTCTCAGTTACTGAAGTCACTGGTATCCCGTTTCAAATTAAGAAGCAGAAGACCGGGCGAATAAAAAACGAGATTATAATACTTGATAATAAGAAAGGGATGTTTCTGGAATCAGAGACATCTCTTTTGTTATACTATCACAATTTTATATTGTGAATAGAAAAAGTATGTTATAATGGTTAGAAATATGTGCATGGGAGGCTGACATGGAACAAGGGACAGACACAGGCAGGATGAGTTTCTTTCATGAATTCAGATGTGCTGCAGGGCAAGAGACGGTTGATGAGATAAGGGGATATCTGGTAACGGATAAAGGGATAGAAGAATATGGCGTAGAGATGGATGATAATGGTTGTATTATAGTGAAGATTATCTTGAAAGAGTTCTCCTATCAGGGGGCAAAAAGCTCTTTTTTAAATCTTGCTGAATACATGCGGCGCAGTTATTACAATGTCTATGCAGGAGAAGAAGTAGGGGAACAAGTGCGATATTTATTTTGTACAGGAATTGCTGGCAGGGATGGAATTAAGATGGAAGTAGTCATCAAGTAAGAACCAAGTAATCATCGAGTATTAAAGGTATAACCTGAGGGGGAAAAACATGGATTGCCAGAATGGAAATATGAAAGGAAGGGCAGGGCAGATGCTCCATTCCTTGCTTGAGATACAGGATATGGAAGCAGAAGAGATGCTGAATAAGATTACAAATGAAATGCCGGGTGGATTTTTCGTATATCATGCGGATGGGGATGAGGAGATTATCTATGCGAATATCGCTATGCTCCGGTTATTTAACTGCTCTACGATGGAAGAATTCCGAGAGTGGACAGGGAATTCCTTTAAGGGGATAGTTCATCCGGAGGATTTTGATGAGGTTGAGACAAGCATCTGGCAGCAGATTAAGGAGAGCCATTATGACTTGGATTATGTTGAGTATCGGATTATAGCGAAGGGCGGAGAAGTTCGCTGGGTTGAAGATTATGGCCATTATATTCACAGTGAAGCAGCCGGAGATGTATTCTATGTGTTTGTTGCCGATGCAACTGAGAAGAGACATCAGCGAGAGGAAGAGAAAAAGGCAATGCTGTCAGAACGCCTGCAAAAAGAGCAGGTATTGCAGAAGCAGATTGAACAATATGGAAAAGATCTGGAGGAGGCGAACCAGGAACAGCTGCGTCGTATGATAGTGATTGAAGGACTCAGCAGTGACTATGCGGCTATCTTCTATGCGAATCTGGATGAGAACTGGATTCTGCCATATCGTGTCAGTGAACGGATGGAGTACCGGTTTGGCAAGGAGAGCAGACGCAGAGAATTCAAAGGGTTTGATTCGGAATATATCCATAGATGGGTCTGTCCGGAAGATAGGGAGATTCTTAAGGCGGCTACGGATCCTGAGAATATTCGGCGGCGGCTTTCGGAGGGGAGGATATTCCATGTGAATTACCGTGTCTTAGTGGATGGCCATCCTGAATATCTGCAGCTTCGTATTGTTAAGGTAGGAGAGGAAGAAGAGGTATCTGAGATTGTTATGGGATACCGGAGTGTGGACGAGGAGATTATGCATGAGATGGAGCAGAAAGGCATTGTGGAAGATGCACTGGGGGATGCCCGGAAGGAGAATGCAGCCAAAGATGCATTTCTTGCTAACATGTCTCATGATATGCGTACACCGATGAATGCTGTTGTCGGTTTTACGAATCTTGCCAAAAGATATATTGATGACAAGGAGAGGCTGTGGAGATATCTGGGGAAGATATCAGAATCCAGCGAGCGCCTTCTTACGTTGATTAATGACGTATTAGAGATATCCCGGATGGATACCAGTGAGGATGAGTTGGAGGAGAAAGAATGTAATATTCTTGACAGTGTCAAAGGTGTGCGGGAGACTATGCTGCCAAGGGCGGCAGCCAAGAACATAGAATTCTCTATGGATGTCTCAGGAATAAAGCATTATGAAGTATACAGTGATTCGGAGAAATTGAACCGGATTCTGGAGCGGTTGGGAAGTAATGCCATACAGTATACAGAAGACGGGGGTAAGATTATAATTGCTGTCAAGGAGTTAGAAGAAATTGCGGGAAGTCGTGCATCTTATCAGTTTGTAGTCCAGGACAATGGAATCGGAATGAGTAAGAGTTTCCAGAAGCATATGTTTGAACCGTTCGAGAGACAGAGAAATACAACACTGAGCGGTGTGCCTGGAACGGGCCTGGGGCTTACGATAACCAAACGGATTGTGGAGATGATGGGCGGAAATATAGAAGTAGACAGTGTAGAAGGAGAGGGTAGTAAATTTACGGTGACGCTTGAATTTCAGATACGGCAGGTGGAGCCGGGGCAGATGGAGGATGAACCGTATGTACCGGATTTCCCTTATGGACAGAAGAAAGTACTGTTGGTGGAGGATAATGAGCTGAATCTGGAATTGGAAGTCGAGCTTCTTCGGGATGAAGGTTTCATAGTGGAAACAGCAGAAAATGGCAGGATTGCAGTTGAGAAGATGATGAATTCAAAGCCTGGAGAGTATGGGGTTGTCCTGATGGATATCCAGATGCCTGTCATGGATGGCTATCATGCGGCTAAGGCGATTCGGGAGCTGGAAGATCCCGGGCTTGCGAATATACCTATTATTGCAGTGTCTGCAAATACATATGACAAAGACCGGAAGAAGGCTTTTGAATGTGGTATGAATGATTATGTGGCGAAGCCGGTGGATGTGCCGGTGCTCTTACATGCGATTGGTGAAGCATGGGGGACGTGTCAGTACACTAGTATAAGTCAAGGTAAATAACCTTGACTTATATTAGAACAAAGGAAATTCAGTTTATTTACTATCAAATATATTCATGCGTATTAAGTCAAATGGCGCAGGTCCGATATCCAGCACGGCTGTGTGGAATCTTTTCTGTGTGAAGTCTTCACCCCATTCTTCAAGGGCTTCCCTTTTTAATTCTAGAAACTCAACATACCCAATATAGTACTTCAGATAATTAGCAGGATCTGCGATAATCAAATCATAAACAGCTTCAATGGTATCGGTGTCCGTAATTCCGTAGCTGCGGAAGAAAGAGATTGCTTCTATGAGAGTCCAGCCTTCGTAATGGATGCCCATATCTGCAAGCGCGTATAACCCTAGTATGACTGAGGTATTCTTCTGCATGAGGGTGGCCTGTTCTTTGGAAATGGGCGCGTAATAGTAACTCATCATCTCGCTGTAGGTGGCCCATCCTTCAGTATAGCCGCCGAAGTTCAGAAGATTCCGGATAGGAGCAGGATTCTTGCCGGCATAGTAAGTTGTCTGGTATAAGTGCCCAGGGTAGCCTTCATGGGCAAGTGTAGTGAATAGTGACAGATTATCAGGCAGATGTCCCTGATTGATATAGATTACATTTTCCGAAGAATTATCAATAGCGGGAATCATGTAGAAGGCGGGGCTTAAGTATTCTTCCATGGACTTCTGCACGTATTTGATCTGTGTGGTGACTTCTGCGGGAGCAGGAAAATTGTCTTTTAGTTTATCTCTCAGATCTGTGAGGATGGCGGCGGGTTCAGGATTATCAAGGATAACTCCTTGCGTATTGAACAGATCAGAAGAAACCGAAGGGTCTTCATCAGATGGAGACAGAATCTTCTGCATGTCGGATAAGTCTGAGATCATCTGACGCTGTGTCAGCTGTTGCAGTTCCGGGATTGTTCTGGAAGAGCCGGTCTCGGAAGCAACGATGAGTTCATAGTATTTCCTGCCGTCGGGCAGATGGCAGAGTCCGTTTGGATTCTTCCCGGAGTCACGAAGGGCGGTCAAACCGTCTTTTAATTCGGTATATGCCGGAAAGATGTAGTTCTTAATATATTCAGAGTTTTTTTCTATGTAAATATTTTTGTTTTCTTCTGACAGATCCATGGCGTTCAGACGTTCAACAAAAGAGGAGTACAGGTAATTCTGATCTGCCATATCGACGAATGCCTGACATTCCTCAATAATGTCATCCGCAGAATAAGACGCCATGAATAATCCGGCGCCGGCTTTTGCCTGTTCGAATTCCAGAATAGAGCGAAAATATTCAGGAGTCTTGGTCAGAAGTGCCAGATAAGTATCTATATCCGATGAATCATAGAACTGGTATTCCGACAGAAGTACCGGCAGCTGTGCCTGGGTTCCGGTTAAAGGCGCCAGAGGTTCTTCGTATAGAGTATAAGGAGCAAGTTCTTTTGCAGATAAGAGATAATGCTCCAATATATCGTAGGTCAGACGATTTTCTTTCGAAAGACGGCTGCGTTCGAAAGAATGAAGGGCCGCCAGGGCATTTTCAGAAGAAGCGTGGACGGCTGCGGTGTCGCAGGAGTAGTATCCGAAAGATATCGGCGTCTGTGTTATCCCATATGTAGACGGATCTTTGAGGGTATAGTGGAGTGAGATTGTAGTGCCGGCAACTTCCTGGCAGAAGAGCTGGTTTGTATAAGTTTCAAACTGCTGGTCTTCATTTTTGCGGAAATGAAGAAGCAGGCCGGCAGATGCAATGAAGAGTGCCAGAGATAGAAAAACAAGGGTTATAGAACGTTTTTTAGACATAACCAACAGTAACAACCTTTTAAGTTTTTACATGTATATGCAGGGAATGTGAAAGACATACCTTGAGGATTCAATAGCGTGTGGGAAGGAATTGGAGGAATGAATCATTTTGCAAAAAAGTGAGGGGCGGAAAATCGGATTTCCGCCTCTCTGCTTACTGGTATCGCTTGTTCAATGAGAAGCCGCGTCCCCGTACCTCGCTTACCCTGCTGACCACCATAAAGCTTTCGGGATCTATATTGTGGATCAGTTTCTCCACTTTAGGCAGTTCCCGGTTGGAGATAATGCTTAAGATGACGGGAGACGGATTATGCAGGTATCCGCTTTCCGCATTCAATATGGTGACGCCCCGGTCAATCTGTGTCAGGATAGCATCGCGGATGGCATCGGATTTGTCGCTGATGACTTTGACTTCGGTTCTTGTGGCTCCCATGAGCATCATTTTATCCAGGACAATGGTATAGATTAGAACCAGGACAACTCCATACAGGATATTCTCTGCCGGACGGAACAATGCCTGTGACAGCAGAATACATACGTCAAAGGCATACATGCTGACAGAGACAGGGATACGCGCGGTCTTATGAAGTACCAGAGGAGGGATGTCCATACCGCCGGTAGAAGCCCCGGAGCGGATGACGATACCCAGCGCCATACCGATGCCCAGACCGGAGAAGAGCGTACACAACAGGATATCCTGGGTTAATATGTAGTCTCCTAGAAGTCGGTCTAGAAGCTCCAGTGACAGAGGATACAGGAAGGTGCTTGCCAGTGTGGTAACTGCAAAGGCTTTTCCCAGGCAGAAGAAGCCCAGAGCCAGCATGAGTATATTGAATACGAGGACAAACGTTGAGATAGGCATGTCCGTCAGGTAGTTGACTGTAAGGGCGATTCCGGTGGTTCCGCCTGTAACCAGGCCGGCGGGCAGCAGGAAGAGCTTCACGGTCAGCGCATACAGGAAATTCCCGATGAATACGGATAAGAGTGATAAGATGGTGTTCATGATAATATTCCTCCTAATCTAAAAATGTTCTTACATACAAAAAACACGCCTGTCGGGTATTTTCCCTAACAGACGTGGATCAAGGCTGTGCCTAATACGATACTATAATATGCAAACCCTCTAAAAATGTCAAGAGGGTTTCTGTATTTTGTGCGTGTTTTTTCGGAATTTGGCCACATTTGTAAATAAACCAGGTATCAGCGCTCCAGTCCATGCACCCAGTCAGACCTGCGGTAGTAAATCAGGAATACCGCCGAACTTAAGGTCCACGTAAGGGGGTAGGCCCAGAAGATGACCTGAATCACCGGGATAATCCGTATCACGACGGTAATATAGCTGATGCGCACAATGCACCAGAAGATCAGCATAACAACCATTGGTACGAGTGATTTTCCGGCGCCCCGCAGGATTCCCGCCATGCAGTGGGAGAATGCAAGGAGGAAGAAGAAGAATGTCTCCGTGCGTGCCTGCGTCGTGCCGAAGGCAACAACTTCAGGCGTATTATTGAAAACGGCGATTAACCGGGGCGCAAGGATATAAGCGAATAAGCCGATCAGTTCGGCAGCAGTGACCGTGCAGACGATGCCGAATACGGCACCGCGTCTGGCACGGTCATATTGTTTTGCGCCAAGATTCTGGCTGATGAAAGTAGTAAGAGCCAGTGAAAAACAGGTGATGGGCAGAAAAACAAAGCCCTGAATCTTCGAGTATGCTCCGCACCCTGCTACTGCCATTGCGCCAAACTGGTTAATGTTTGCCTGAACGAATACATTTGCAACAGAGATGATAGAATTCTGAAAGCCGGCAGGAAGCCCGTTAATCAGAATCTGCCGCAGCATTTCTCTGTTCATCCGGAGATCTTTTAGTTCCAACCGGAATTCATTCGGACTCTTGAGAAGCTGGCGCAGGCACAAGAAGGCGCTGATGAATTGGGAGATTACAGTAGCCAGTGCGGCCGCTCCCACGTTAAAATGCAGGACTCCAATCAATATCAGGTCCAGAATGATATTGACGACAGATGAAACCACGAGGTAGATTAACGGGTGTCTGCTGTCGCCTACGGATTGAAGAATCCCGACAAAAAAGTTATACATAACGAAAGCCAGAGAGCCTGTGAAATAAATTCGAAAATATGTAATTGAAGATGGCAGGATCTCGGCAGGAGTTCCCATGAGTATCAAAATCTGCGGCGCGGCAAAGATACCAACGAAGGTTAGTGCCAGACCGCAGATTGTACCAAAGGCAACGGTGGTATGGATGGAGAGCTTAAGCTGTCTGGCATCCTGCGCGCCAAAATATCTGGCGATGACAACTCCGGCGCCGATGGCAATACCGTTAAAGAAACCAACCAGAAGAAAAATCAGGCTGCTTGAGGAGCTGACGGCGGCGAGAGCGGCATTACCTATGAAATTGCCGACAATCAGAGAATCAACTGTATTATAAAGTTGTTGAAAAAGATTTCCCCAAAAAAGAGGAAACGCAAATGATATGATGCGCTTCCAGATAGGTCCTTCTGTCATAAGTGTGGCTGAAGAAACTGACATGGCGTTAAGCCCTTCCTTTCTTAATTATAATATGATGAGTCCAATAAGATATAGTATAGATAGACGGAGCGGGAAAATCAAGAGTAACTGTTGACAAAATATATCCTTTTGCTGCAAAATATATTTTTGAAAGGAAGTCGGTAGTATATGGAAAATCTTGCCTTTAGTTTAAATGCGACAGTTCCGGTATTCCTGATGATGATACTGGGGCTGTTCTGTCATAAAATAGGGTGGATTGATGATTCGTTTGCATCTAAGATTAATAAGTTTGTGTTTACGGTTCCGCTGCCGGTTCTGTTATTCGGCGATTTGGCAGCAGTGGATTTTGAACAGGTGTGGAATCTGCAGTTTGTGGTGTTTTGTTTTGCGGCGACGGTTATCAGTATTGTGATATCAGCAGCCGTATCCCTCCTGTGGAAAGATCATTCCATCCGGGGAGAATTCATCCAGTCCTCCTATCGCAGCAGCGCGGCAATCCTGGGAATAGCGTTTATCCAGAATATCTATGGCACGGCAGGAATGGCGCCTATTATGATTATCGGGAGTGTTCCGCTATATAATATTATGGCTGTTCTGGTACTTTCGCTTTTTAAGCCCGGGCAGAAGGGAATAGATGGGGCGGTTATTAAAAGAACTTGTACAGGGATTATAACCAATCCTATCATATTAGGTATAGCGGCAGGATTTATATGGTCTGTCTTAAGGCTGCCGACACCCCAGATCTTAAGTAAAACGGTATCAAGTGTGGGAAATATCGCAACACCGATGGGGTTGATGGCGATGGGGGCATCGTTCGATATCCGGAAAGCATTTGCGAAGGTTGGACCGGCTGTAACGGCAGCATTTATCAAGCTGATAGGATTCTGTGCAATATTTCTCCCCATAGCGGTGTGGATGGGATTCCGGAACGAAGAGTTGACAGCGATTCTGGTAATGCTTGGTTCTGCGACTACAGTAACCTGCTTCGTGATGGCGAAGAATATGGGACATGAAGGAGTGCTGTCATCCAGTGTAGTCATGTTGACAACACTGTTTAGTGCATTTACCCTGACTGGCTGGCTGTACATACTGCGCAGCATGGGCTTGATATAATGTATTACAGTTCATTCATAAAGCCGGGAAATTCGACAAACTTACTTTTATATGATAGAATATGAATACTAACAGCGCGAAAGAGAAGAAGACGGAGGTGCTTGTACTATGAGGCAATGGATTGAATATGCCGTAGAGAATTACCGGAATAAGAATTCGTTTGGATTTCAGCTTGCGAAAGATTTGAAACCAAGACAGATTGAAACGGCCATAGAGCAATATGCAAGAATCGTTAAGCCGGAAGAAGTAGTCGCGCTCTTGGATACAACGGTCATGAAGTCGGGAAAGTCGGGTTTCTTATTAACAGACAGATACTTGTACAGCAGTAATGAGAAAGAAGATATGCCTGTAGAATTAATGTATCTGAAGCAAGTTTCAATAAGAGACGATAATAACAGTTATTGTGTGTTGGAATATGAAGATGGACGGATAAGAGAGATCTATGTATCAGTGTTTCTGGATGTTGCGGATATCCTGAGTATGATTATTGAGAAGAGAGAAGCACAGGAGGCTGAAGAGAAAGCTGAATCCGAAGAAGATCAGAGCGGATTAATGTCAGGGACAGACTCAGAAGACACAGAAGGATCCGTAGCCTACAGAAAAGCATATGCTGAACATCTGTCTATAGGAGAGGTATTACAGGATGCGCGGGTAGAGATGGGAAATTCCAAAGATACGCATACAAAGGAAGAGTTCATAAAAACGGATATGCTGCAAGAGGAGGATACCATTGAGATTATCGGGATCGAGGAGTTAGAAGACGATGAGCCGGAAGAAACAGAAGAACCATTCTGGGATACGGAATCGATACATTCAAAAGAGCAGGCGGAGGAAGAGGAGCCATATGAGAAGGTTCTTGAGAAGGCTGAGAATGGGGATAAGGTTTCGATGTATCAGGCTGCAGAGATGCTTTATGCAGGGGAGGATATTCCTAAGAATGACAAAGAGGCCCTGCGGTGGTTCAGGGAATCGGCAAAATTGGAGTATGTACCGGCAATGTTGAAGCTGATGCAGTTTTACGGAGAAGGTGAACTGGTCAAGAAGAATCTTACTCTTAGCATGAGCTGGGCGAAAAAGGCTGCGGCAACAGAAGTACCCGAGGGACGGCGTGCGCTGGCAAGAGCATACATATACGGAGAGCCGGGAGTGCAGGATACAGATAAGGGACTTAAACTTTTAGATGATATGTCGGCACAGGGGGACGTTGCGGCGGAAAAGATGGCAGAAGAGATCCGCCAGGAAATTAAAGAAGCAAAAGAACGGTTTGACGCTGGTATACGCAATCCAAGCACAGCTTCCGGATATTATGAGATGGGAATGTACTGCCGGGCAGGGGATGGATATTACAGTCATCCGAAAGAGGCAGTGCAGTATTTTAGCAAGGCGGCGGAAAAAGAACATGTCCATGCCCAGTATCAGCTTGCGCTTGCTTATCTTACAGGGGAAGGGATTAAGAAAGATGAGGCCGAATGTGTAAAATGGCTTGAAAAAGCAGCGGCAAAGAGCCACAAGGAAGCAACAGAATTATTGGAAGAGATTCAGGGAAAACAGCGTGCAAAGAGGGAAAAGGCGGAATTCAAGAATCATCTCAAACAGGCGGAGAAAGGAGACGCCTACGCCCAGTCGAAAGTAGCCGAATTATATCTGGAAGGAACGGGAGTTAAGAAGGATATTCAGAAGGGAATAGAGTGGTATGAAAAGGCGAGCGAGACAGATGAAGGATATGCGGCACGCCAGTTAGTGAAGCTTTACACAGAAGGAAAATACATCCCCGCAGACGAAGAAAGAGCCGCATACTGGCGTATGGTGGGCGGCATACTGGATGAGTTTTAACCTTAAGACTTTCTGAAAATTTTTTAAACTCCTTGACAAACCGTTATCCGGTGACTATAATCCTCATTAAAGTTTATAGAACAAAGGCGTTGAAGAAGAGGAGTATGCATAAGTTCATTCTGACAGAGAGAGTATCCTGGTGTACTGACACATTCATAATTTGACTAACTGAACATGTCAGTACACTAGGCTGAGAGATACTTAAGAATTGAGATGCAGAAGGTAGCTTTGGAGCCGGATGACCGAACCTTTTGATGTTTTTGTACATAACAGAAGCTTAAGTAATCCCGGAGTCGTTCCCGTTACAGAATAAGATGAGAGGTATAGAAGTATTTCTTCTATATAAATAAAGGTGGTACCGCGATTAGATTACACATCGCCCTTTACATAGTAGAGGGCGGTTTTTTAGTATACGCTCTCGAATATTTGTAAAAAAGAGAGTACAAGGAGAGAGGAAACATGAGTCAGAATCTGGAGACAACTTACAATCCGAAAGAGATTGAACCCAAATTATATGAGAAATGGTGTGAGAAGAAATATTTCCACGCTGAAGTGGACAGAAGCAAAAAGCCCTTCACAACAGTAATGCCTCCGCCGAATATTACCGGTAAGCTGCATATGGGGCATGCGCTGGATAATACACTGCAGGATATCATCATCCGGTATAAGAGGATGCAGGGATTCAATGCATTATGGGTTCCGGGAACAGACCACGCGGCTATCTCTACAGAGGTAAAGGTAACAAACCAGTTAAAGGATGAAGGAATCGACAAGAAGGAATTAGGACGTGAGAAATTCTTAGAGAGAACCTGGCAGTGGAAGGATGAGTATGCTGGGACGATAGAGAGACAGCTTGAGAAACTAGGCGTATCCTGCGACTGGGACAGAGAACGGTTTACCATGGATGAAGGATGCTCTAAGGCTGTTGAAGAAGTATTTATCAGGCTCTATGAGAAAGGATATATTTACAAAGGGTCCAGAATCATCAACTGGTGTCCGGTATGTAAGACGTCCCTGTCTGATGCTGAAGTTGAGCATGAGGAACAGGACGGATTCTTCTGGCATATCAAATATCCGATTGTAGGGACAGATGAATTCCTTGAGATTGCAACGACCCGTCCAGAGACCATGCTTGGAGATACGGCGATCGCAGTACATCCGGACGACGAGAGATATAAGGATATCGTAGGAAAGAAAGCGCTTCTGCCTTTGGTGAACAGGGAAATTCCGATTGTAGCCGATTACTATGTAGATAAAGAATTCGGGACCGGAGCAGTTAAGATTACACCGGCTCATGACCCTAATGATTTTGAAGTGGGAAAACGTCATAACCTTCCTGAAATCAACATCATGAACGATGATGCGACAATCAATAAAGAAGGCGGCAGATATGCCGGTATGGAGCGTTATGAGGCAAGAAAGGCGATTGTAAAGGACTTAGAAGAACAAGGATATCTGGTGAAGATTGTTCCGCATTCCCATAATGTAGGAACTCATGACAGATGCCATACGACAGTAGAGCCGCTGATTAAGCAGCAGTGGTTTGTTAAGATGGAAGAACTGGCAAAACCAGCGATTGAGGCTATTAAGACAGGTGAGCTTAAGTTCGTGCCAGAGAGATTTGATAAGATATACCTTCACTGGCTTGAGAATATCCGTGACTGGTGTATTTCCCGTCAGATTTGGTGGGGACACAGGATTCCGGCATATTATTGTGACGAATGCGGAGAGATTGTGGTGTCAAGAGGTACGCCGGAAGTATGCCCGAAGTGTGGATGTAAGCATTTTACCCAGGATGAGGATACATTAGACACATGGTTCTCTTCTGCGCTGTGGCCATTTTCCACCCTTGGCTGGCCGGAAGAGACAGAGGATCTTAAGTATTTCTATCCGACAGATGTACTGGTGACAGGATATGATATCATCTTCTTCTGGGTTATCCGTATGGTATTCTCAGGATATGAGCATACGGGCAAATCTCCGTTCCATACGGTATTTATCCACGGGCTTGTGAGAGATTCCCAGGGACGTAAGATGAGTAAATCATTGGGAAATGGAATCGATCCGCTGGAGATTATAGACCAGTATGGCGCAGATGCGCTGCGTATGACACTGGTGACAGGAAATGCACCTGGAAATGATATGCGTTTCTACCATGAGAGAGTCGAGGCAAGCCGTAATTTTGCCAATAAGGTATGGAATGCTTCAAGATTTATCTTGATGAACCTTGGAGATAAGGAACTTAAGAAGCCAGAGGACTTTAAACTTCATCCGGGTGACATGTGGATTATATCCAGATGCAACAGACTGATTCGAGAAGTGACTGAGAACATGGATAAGTTTGAACTGGGTATTGCACTGTCCAAGATCTACGATTTCCTGTGGGATGAATTCTGCGACTGGTATATTGAGATTGCAAAATACCGTATCTATCATGCCGACGAAGACGCTCAGAGCGCGAACGATGCACTATGGACCTTAAGAGAAGTGCTTAAGAATGCATTGAAACTTCTGCACCCGTATATGCCGTTCGTATCAGAAGAGATCTACAGTAAACTGGTGCCTGAGGAGGAATCTCTGATGATGTCCAGATGGCCGGTATATGATGAGAAGAGAGATTTCCCGATGGCAGAGAACATTGTGGAGCATTTCAAGGAGATTATCCGCGGAGTGCGTAATGTACGCGCTGAGATGAATGTTCCGAATTCCAGAAAAGCAACGATATATGTTGTCTGCGGGGACCAGCAGTTGTGTGCAGGATTTGAGTTCCTGAAGAATTCGGCAGTTATGATGGCTGCGGCAAATGAGTTTATTATTCAGCAGGATAAGGCGGGAATTGCAGAGGATGCTGTATCTATCGTAGTTCCGGATGCTACCGTGTACGTACCGTTGGAAGAGTTGATTGATTTTGCACAGGAGATAGAACGTCTGACAAAAGAAGAGGCGCGTCTGACAAAGGAGATTGCACGTGCGCAGGGCATGCTGAATAATGAGAAATTTGTAAGTAAGGCGCCAGAGGCAAAAGTAAAAGAAGAACAGGAGAAGCTTGAGAAATACAGACAGATGAAGACTCAGGTAAGCGCAAGGCTTGAGAGTCTTAAAGAGAAACAGGCTTAATAGGCAAATCAGCATTCATAAGGGGAGATTATGAAGAAGTTTCAAGTTAGGAAGCCCGATGTCAAAGGGGCATTTCATAAACTGAGGAATATTAAAAAGGATGATGTGAAGGCATACTGGAGTGCCAAAAAAGAGAGACGTGCCAGAATCTTAGAAGAGAGACGCAATAGTGCATTTGCACAGAAGATGAGGCCGGTATATCTGTTCATGAACAGAATATCACTGATCCTGCATGCACTTCTGGCTTGTATGATTAATTTTGCAATTGAGGCAATCTCCAGGCATTCAGCAGTAAAAGCATGGGATTATATGACAGGGACACCAGTGGTGTTCCTGTATAATGCGTTTATGATATTCATAACATTTTCGGTTGTATATCTGGTCAGGCGGAGGATATTTGTCCGTATCATTATCAGTGTGCTATGGATGACGCTTGGCGTGGCAAACGGATACATGCTTATGAAGAGGGTGACGCCGTTCAATGCCCAGGATTTTAAGGTGGCAAAGGATGGATTGACGCTGATTAATAATTATTTCAATGGAGTGGAACTGGTTGTCTTATGTGTCGGGATTGCTGCAGTTGTAATCTGGGTAATCTCTATGTGGAGACGGGGCGGACAATTCAATGGAAAGATGCATCGCTTATGGGCGTTGGCAGGAGTATTCGCATGGTTTGCGCTGTATGGATTCGTCTCAGACCAGGCAGTAGATAAGAGGGTAGTATCTACGTATTTCGGGAATATTGCATTTGCATATGAAGATTATGGTCTTCCATACTGCTTTATGGCGAGTGTATTTAATACGGGAATTACTGAGCCGAATAATTACAATGAAGAAACGATTGCACAGATTACCAATCAGGGAGATATGGCTAAGAATGAGACAGGACGGGCAGAAGATGATCTGCCGAATATCATTTTCATTCAGCTGGAGTCTTATTTTGATGTAGCAGAAGCGGAATTTTTCACGACATCCGAAGATGCATGTCCGAACCTCCACTCTATGTATGAGAACTATTCTTCAGGATATTTCAAAGTGCCGTCTATCGGCGCAGGAACTGCTAATACGGAGTTCGAAGTCCTGACAGGCATGAACTTAAGATATTTTGGGCCTGGGGAATATCCGTACAAAACGGTGCTTAAGAACCGGGTGAGCGAAAGTGCGGCAACAGCGCTTGGCGAGTTGGGATACGGTACTCATGCACTCCATAACAATGGGGGCAACTTCTACAGCAGGGCAAGAGTATTCAATAATACAGGATTTGACAGTTACACCAGCAAGGAATTCATGAATATCCTTCAGACAACGGAGAATGGATGGGCGAAGGATGATATACTCATCCAGCACATTATGGATGCCATGGATACGACAGAGGGACAGGATTTTATATTCGGAATCAGCGTTCAGGGTCATGGAGACTATCCGGAAGAGAAAGTAATTGAGAATCCGAAGATTCTGGTAGAGGGAATCAAGGATGAAGGATTGAAGAATAAATGGGAATATTATGTGAACCAGGTCTATGAGATGGACGAATTCGCGGGGAATCTGGTGAAAGCTGTGGAAGAACGTGGTGAACCGGCAGTGATCGTATTCTATGGCGACCATTTGCCGACCATGGGGTTGAAAGCAGAAGATTTAAAAGGCCGTTATCTGTATAATACGAATTATGTGATATGGGATAATATCGGACTTGAGAAGGAAGACCGCAATATTCCGTCTTATCAGATTATGGCAGATGTATTAGACAGGCTGGATATCCATTCAGGCACAGTCTTCAACTATCATCAGGAGAGAAGAAAGACGAAGAATTATCTGGCGGATCTGGAATTGCTGCAGTATGATATCCTGTATGGGGATCAGTATGTATATGACGGGAAGCTTCCAATTACCAAGGGACATATGGTGATGGGTGTACGGGATGTAAGTCTTAAAAATATCATCCCTCATCTGGAAGAAGGCTGCAGTCTCTATGGAGAGAATTTTACAAGATCAAGCAGAGTGTTTGTTAATGGAGAGCGGCAGAAGAGTTCATTTCTGAATAATACCAGAATTGACCTGCCGGAGACAGAACTGAACGATGAAGATGTAATTGTAGTAAGTCAGTATGGGTCCAGTAATACTGTTTTTAGAAAATCTGACGAATACATCTACCAGGATGGTGAATTGATTCTGCAGGAAGGAACTGCGACGAGTAAGAAGAAGTCCTGGGTAGAGCAGTTGGATGAGGAAGAGTAATGAGATCAGAAACATTCACATATGCCGATGCCGTGGCTTATATCGAAGAGATTCCAAAGTTTACCAAGAAGCATACACTGGAGCATACGAAGGAGTTCCTGAGAAGGCTTGGGAATCCGGCTGTCAACCGGAAGATTATCCATGTGGCGGGGACGAATGGAAAAGGTTCTGTCTGTGCATATCTGCAGGCAATTCTGATGGCGGAAGGTAAGAATACAGGATTTTTTACTTCGCCTCATCTGGTGACAGTTAATGAGCGGATACGGGTGAATAACGTACCGGTGGATAATGAGACTTTCCTTAGGATATTCTGCCAGGTGCTTGGGGTGGTCAGACGAATGGAACAGGAGGAGATGGAGCATCCCTCTTACTTTGAGTTCTTGTTTGGCATGGGAATGAAAGCGTTTGATGAGACAGACGTAGAATATATTATCTTAGAAACCGGACTTGGAGGAAGGCTTGACGCGACGAATTCCATAGAACGTCCTGCACTGTCTGTCATCACATCCATAAGCCTTGATCATACGGATATCCTGGGAGAGACAATCAGGCAGATTGCAGGAGAGAAGGCAGGGATTATCAAGCCGGAAGTCCCGGTAATCTATGACGGAAGCAATACAGAGGCATCGGAGGTAATCCGTAATACAGCGATGGAAAGAGGAGCGCCCTGTAGAGAAATATCGAAAAATGCGTTCGAAATCCGGGAAGTTACCAGGAAATATATTGCATTTTCCCGGGGGAATGCGTATGATAAAGATGTTATCTATCAGGTGCCGATCTGTGGATGTTATCAGGCGATGAATGCAGAGATTGCTATCTGTGCGGCAGAATATCTGATGAGAGATGAAGATATTTGCAAGGAACGCTGGAAGGAAGCGGTTGCGTCTCTGCAGTGGGAAGGCAGGATGGAACAGGCAGCGCCGCATCTGATTATAGACGGAGCACATAATCCTGGAGCAGTTGAAGCATTTGTAGAGAGTGTAAATGCACTCGGGTTTAACCAGAATGAAGCGCCTGTGATACTGTTCTCAGCCGTCAGAGATAAGAAGTATGAACAGATGATAGCGTATTTATGTGAGAATCTGAATGCAAGAGCCTATGTGGTTACGGAAGTTGATGATGCAAGAAAGGTTCCGGCGGATGAATTAGGACGGGTGTTTAAGCGATATACGGCGAAGAAGGTTATCTGTGCGTCAGATGTAGACGACGCGTTAAGAGCTGCAAGGGAAGAGAGAAAAGGGGCGGGAGATGTCTATTGTCTGGGTTCTCTGTACCTTGCAGGCATGATAAAGAAGCGACTGGAAGGAGGCGGTTATCTTGCTTAATTTTGAAGAAGAGCTGAAGAAATTCCAGCCCAGTCTGGAGGTGGAAGATCTGGAGGAAGCAATCTATCAGGAAGACCTGACAGATATGACGGATATTCTGCGTGAGGTAGTAGAACAGACGAAGTAGAAGAAGGATAGAGGTTCGTACATGGATTACACAACAAAGCTTTCTTACCAGTCGATGTACTGGTATAATGACGGATTGAAAAAAGCGAAGATAAGAGATTTGTCCGGAGCAATCACGTCATTGAGGAAAAGTTTACAATATAATAGAGCGAACATTGCCACCAGGAATCTGCTCGGGCTTGTGTATTATGGAAGAGGGGATGTGATGGAGGCTCTTGTGGAGTGGATCTTAAGCAAGAATTTTCAATCCCATGATAATATTGCGAATTATTATATCCAGAAAATCCGGGAGAATCCAGGTGAATTGGAGGCTGTCAACCAGGCGGTTAAGAAGTATAATCAGTCTCTGGAATACTGCCGGCAGAACGGAGAAGACCTTGCAATTATCCAGCTTAAGAAGGCGGTTGCTGCCCATCCGAATTACGTGAAAGCGCATCAGCTTCTTGCCCTGATATATATGCATACCGAACAATATGCATACGCGAGACAATCCATCCGTGCGGCGCACAAGTTAGACACAACTAATGAATTTACTCTCCGATGCCTGCATGAACTGAACCAGATCCGCAGATCAAGGAATGTCAAGATCAAAGAGGGAGAGAAGAAGGACAAGCACACGATTACGTACAATCTGGGAAATGAGATGATTATCCAGCCTGTGTCCAGTAATATTAAGGACAACACAGGGCTGCATACAGTCCTGAATATCACGTTTGGACTGGTGGTAGGCATTGCTGTCATGTGGTTTCTGATTCTGCCTGCAATTACTGCGTCACGGCAGGAGAAGCTCAACGAACAGGCTATAGGATTCAGTGACCAGATTGCAACTCAGACAGCCCAGATCAGCGCCCTGAAAAAAGAACTGGACGAGTATCGTTCTACCAGCGAAGAGTCCGAGAATGCCCAGGCAACAGCCTCCTCGACGCAGGAAAGCTACGAGATTGTGATGTCCATGATAACCCATTTCCGGGCAAATGATATGAGTGATGCGGCGATGTTGGATGAACTTCTGAAAGTTAATCCGGATTCCCTTGGAACAACAGGACGGGAAAGCTTTGATGAGATCACGTCAACTCTCTATCCCCGCATATGTACCAATTTGTACAACACATCCAAGGAGAATTTCGAAGTGGCGAACTATGACGCTGCTATAGCGAATCTGGAGCAGGTCATGAAGATGGACGAGGGATACAGTGACGGCGGCGCCATGCTGCTTCTTGCACAGTCTTACGAGAGAAGCGGCGCCCAGGACCAGGCGAATCTCAAATATCAGAAACTGGTAGAGAGTTACCCGGACACCGATGCTGCTGAGGAAGCACAAGAAGCCCTTGACGCCCAAAACGGGGGCGGAGAAGATGATGAAGGCGAAGACAGCGGTTCAGACGGAACCGGTGAATAAAACGTTACTTTTCACACCCGAGCCACGCACTGGCTGCGTGGCTGCGGGAGAACATGATTCAGCAGGCAGTTTGGGCTTCGCGAAGCGAATCTGCATGCCCAAACTGCCCGTTACTGGTCACGGAGTGAACAGTACCAATAAAACTCTATACACAGAAGAACATAGATGGTAATATTTGACTTAGTATACGAAAGAAAAAGGATATGCGAAGACGCATATCCTTTTTGTTGTTGCTTTCCATAAAACGTAGAGGAGGAGAGATAATATGAAATATCAGGTACAGGAGAACTGTCTGACTGTATTTCTACCCAATGAACTGGATCATCATAATGCAGAAGAAATCAGAAAGGAATCAGACCATCTGATTGAGCATAATCATATCAGATACGTAATCTTTGATTTTAAGGATACAAATTTCATGGACAGTTCAGGGATTGGAGTAATCATGGGACGTTATAAACGAATCTATATGCTGGGAGGAGAAGTGTGTGCAGTGCATACGAATGAAAGAATGAGAAAGATATTGACCATGTCGGGAGTAACCAAAATTATGCAGATATATGAGGAGGAAGAATAGATGGAACATACCAATGAGATGCAGTTAATCTTTGACAGCCGCTCAACGAATGAATCATTTGCCAGGGTAACGGTGGCGGCATTTATGACATCTTTGAATCCTACCGTAGAAGAAGTATCCGACGTAAAGACCGCTGTGTCTGAGGCGGTGACCAATGCCATTATACATGGATATGAAAATGAAGTACATAATATAAGTATCCGCTGCCGTACCGAGGGCAAGACGTTGTATATTGAGATTGAAGATAAAGGAAAAGGTATTGAGGATGTGAAACAGGCTATGGAGCCGTTGTTTACTACCAAGCCAGAACTTGACCGGTCGGGGATGGGATTTTCCTTCATGGAAGCATTCATGGATCATCTGGAAGTGAGTTCTGCTCCGGGGAAAGGCACGACGGTGAAGATGGACAAAACAATCGGAAAAGGACGTAGATTATGGACCACACAATCGCTTTGATTCAGAAATCTCACGAAGGGGATGAAGAAGCAAAAGCACGTCTTGTGGAAGAAAACACAGGGTTGGTCTGGTGTATCGTTAAGAGGTTCTACAACAGAGGCGTAGAGGCGGAGGATTTATTTCAGATTGGAAATATTGGGCTTTTGAAGGCAATTGATAAGTTTGATTTGTCATATGATGTGAAATTTTCTACTTATGCCGTACCGATGATCTCAGGTGAGATTAAACGGTTCTTAAGAGACGACGGAATGATAAAGGTCAGCCGCTCGCTGAAAGAACTGGCGTATAAGGCATATCTATGTCAGGAGAAGCTTCAGGAGCAGTGGGGAAGGGAGCCTACGATTCAGGAGATTGCCGGACATCTTGGAGTAGAGACGGAAGAATTGACCCAGGCATTGGATGCAAGTGGTGATATTGAATCCCTGTACAAGCCTATTTACCAGAAGGAAGGGCAGGAGGTCAGGCTGATGGACAAGCTTCCTGAGAAGGAAGGAGAGGAAGAGCAGATTCTGAATCATATGCTTCTTAAGCAATTACTGACCTATCTGGATAAAGAAGAACGGCGTCTTATCTATCTTCGGTATTTTGCAAATAAGACTCAGACTCAGGTGGGAGCAGTTCTTGGGATATCCCAGGTACAGGTATCTCGTATGGAGAAAAAAATATTAAAAAATCTACGTGAACGAATCCGTATAGTTTGAAAAAAAAAGTCCATACTAAGTCTCAAAAAGGAATGAAGAAGGTGGAAGTATGGATGAGGCAAGAAGAAAACTCAGGATATGTCTGTTCTGTGTTGTAATGGCGGCAGTGATTATTGGAGCTATTTATTATATTAATGATGTGAGTAACAGCAGCAGTATTAATGAAGGAACGCTGGTTGTAAGTGAAGCAGAAAGCAGGGGATAGATATGGCAGGCAGCAGTGAGACAGTATACATCAAAGCAGACCGGAACGTGGAGGTTACAAAACCAGTTGTTACATTGGGTGACGTCCTTACAATGGAGTGCTCTAACCCGGCGGTGATGGCAAAATTAAAGACCATCAAATTATTAAAATTCCATCATACGGATAAGAAGCATCAGAACCGCATTGCCGTATCGATTCTTAAGGTGATTCAGTGTATTCATGAATGTTGTCCTAATCTAGATGTGCAGAATATGGGAGAGACAGATTTTATTGTCACTTATGAAGAACAGCAGACGTCCGGCGGTATGATGCATTATACGAAGATTGTGCTTGTGGTCATAATCAGTTTCACAGGGGCGGCATTTTCGATTATGGCATTCAACAATGACGTTGATGTTCCTAAGATGTTTTCGCAGATATATGAATTGATGACAGGACAGCAGTCTGACGGATTCACTATATTAGAGCTGACATACTGCATTGGGCTGATTATCGGGATATTGACATTTTTTAACCATTTTGGCAAGAAGAAATTCACCGTGGACCCGACTCCGATGGAGGTGGAGATGCGCTTGTATGAGAATGATATTCAGACCACCTTGATTGAGACATATTCCAGAAAGGAGAAAGAACTGGATGTGGGCAGCACAGATTCTAATGGCAGTCATCGGACTTAGCGCGGGAATGGTGGTGGCGGGAGGACTCTTTTCATTTATCAGCGGCCTTGGCGTCATCTCGGATTTTGCGGACAGGACACATACCGGAGAACATATCATGCTGTATGAAGACAGTGTGGCGCTTGGCGGAATCCTGGGAAATATATTTTTTATTTATCGCATCACAATTCCTTACGGTGCATGGATGGCGCCTGTATTTGGCCTGTTCGGGGGAATATTCGTAGGATGCTGGTCGATGGCGCTGGCGGAGATTCTGAATGTATTTCCCATTTTCGTGCGGCGGGCGAAAGTACTTCGGGGAATTCCCTATATTATCCTTGGTGTGGCAATCGGAAAAGGACTTGGGGCACTGTTATTTTTCTTTAATAGATTCTAATGGATGCAGGAGGGAACAAAATTGGATAAACAAAGACAGCAGCAGGCATATGAGAATTATGTAAAACAGAAGACGCCCGTCCATAATCTACCGGCGAATATGGCGAAGGCATTTGTCGCAGGAGGTGTTATCTGTACAATTGGGCAGGTTATCCTAAGTTGTTGTGAGAAGCTTGGACTTGACAAAGATATCAGTGGGGGATGGACTTCTATGATTCTGGTTCTGTGCAGCGTATTGCTGACAGGATTTAACATCTATCCTCGTATAGCAAAATGGGGAGGCGCCGGCACATTAGTACCGATTACCGGATTCGCCAATTCTGTGGCGGCGCCGGCAATTGAATATAAGAAGGAAGGACAGGTCATGGGAATCGGATGTAAGATATTCACCATAGCCGGACCGGTAATCTTGTATGGGACGTTTACAAGCTGGCTTCTGGGGCTGGGGTATTGGCTTCTGAAGGCCAGTAGGATTCTGTGACAGAAAATTCAGAAAGAAAAGAGGGTATGGACAGATGGTAAAAGGATTACAAAGTATAGCATTTGAAGAATCCCCCTATCTGGTCAGCAGTGCTTCTGTTGCCGGAAAAAAGGAGGGAGAAGGACCTCTTGGCAAGATGTTTGATATGGTAGAGAATGAAGACCTGTTTGGT
>CANSLW010000003.1 GCA_947647815.1 uncultured Dorea sp.
GATTCTATGTAATTCTTTTCGAGGATTCACTAAAAGATCATTAAATCTAATAGCCGAGTTAGATTCCTGGAAAGCATATAAGCAATCAAAATGGGATGAACTGACCGAAAAAGGCAGAGAGTCCATTGAACGGGAAGTAATGGAGTTTCGTTTGGAAATCCAAAGATTTCAAAAGGGAATTGAAGTAATAGAAAATTATCCAATGGTTCAAAAGAGCTTTGTTTACATGAATGAGACATTTAAAAATACGAATAAGAAGTATAATACCTGGAGACTTTTTCAGATTGTATTTATTGTGTCCATCATTCCGGATATTGTCGCATGTGATGAAAATCTTATGCCTGAAGAAGAAAAAAAGAGTACTACATTAGACGCAATGGCTTTACTGTATTTCCCTACAGGAGGAGGAAAAACGGAAGCTTTTTTGGGCGTGTTGGTTTTTAATCTTTTCTTTGACCGGTATAGAGGAAAAAGTGCGGGGGTTACGAGTATTTTACGATATCCGCTTAGATTGTTGTCTGTGCAGCAGGTTCAGAGATTGGCGAATGTCTTAGCCCAGGCAGAGTTATTAAGGAGAAACGACCAGGATATTCGTAATACAGGTGAATTTTCACTGGGATATTTTGTCGGAGACGGAAATACACCGAATAAGCTTACTGTGTCTGATATCGAGAAATATAGAACAAAAACACAAGAACAAAAGGATGAAGAAAGGGTAATTGATATTTGCCCGTTTTGCGGACAGAAATCGGTTCATCTGGACATCGATGAAAATACACACCGAATGATACATTATTGCGATAATCCGGATTGTAAGTCAGGAAAAGTGCTGCCATTATATGTTGTGGATACGGAGATATACAGGTATCTGCCGAGTGCGATTATCAGTACCGTAGATAAATTGGCAATTATGGGGAATAATAGAAATTTTAGAGCTATTGTGAATGGCGCATCTTATAAATGCCCCAAACACGGATACACAACAACCGGTAAGTGTGTGGAATATACTACTTGTAAAGTTGATGCCTCAGATTTTATTCAGGAAGATATGTATGACCCCGCACCAACTTTGCTTATTCAAGATGAGCTGCACTTGATTAACGAGTCGTTGGGAGCATATGCTTCGCACTATGAGTCTTTCTTGCATTATTATATTAAGAAGTTATCGGAATCAAAGCGTGGAGTTAAGGTAATAGGGGCAACGGCGACTATTTCTTCCTATCGTTCTCAGGTTTATCACCTTTACAGAAAAGAAGCGATACGATTTCCGGGGGCATCTCCGTATGTTGATAGGAATTTTTATGCTTATACCGATAAAAATGATGTTCAAAGACGAATTATGGGGTATGCACCGTTTGGGAAGGCAATTGTGAACAGTGTTGTTTATTCGCTGAAATACATGAGAAGAATCGTTCATAAATATTTGACGAATCCGCAATTGATTTTAGATATCTCGGGTATTGAGCTGGATAATTGTGATGCTGCGAAAAAGATACTTGAAGACTACTGGATCTTTCTGGAATATAACAATATAAAAAGGGATAGCAATAATGTTGAAGGCGCTCTGGAAACGCCAATTAATGTTGAACTGGAAGCAGAGGGGATAACGCCGTTTGAGACGAGAAAGATGACCGGGGATGAATCTTTTCAGGATATAAGAAATGTACTGGCTGAAGTTGAGACGAATAAGGATGTGTTTGACGGAATTAATCTGATTTCTGCGACAAGTATGATTTCACATGGTGTAGACGCCGACCGTTTTAATATTATGTTTTTCTATGGAATACCGGGAAATATGGCCGAATATATTCAGGCATATTCAAGAACAGGCCGAAGATATTCCAGTATAGTTATTGATATTATCCGTCCTTCTCGTGAAACTGATCAAAGCTATTTGAAAAATTTTGTGAAAATACATGAGTTTAAGGATATTATGGTTGAAGCGGTTGCTATTAATCGCTGGGCTACAAAGGCAATTGATAAGACACTGCCAGGGATATTTATGAGTTTGATATTAAATTGGTTCGATTTAGAAATGCAAGATTCTGTAGGTTCACTGTTTTTTATGAAAAATTTGAAAACTGCAATTCTGAACGGAAAGATTCCGAAAGATGAGATGAAGGAAAAACTATACGAGTCATATGGCTGTACAGACAGTAGCGGAAAGGTTGATCTTGGCAGCCAGTACAGGATAAAAATTGACAGATTTTTAGACAATGTATATGAACAGATTACGGATAAGAACTGGACAGAAGAAAATGTATTTACTGGCTTTGACCGGATGGGATACAGGATTATGAACAGTTTACGGGATACAGATATACCACTGATAATTGAATTGGAGAATTAGGATGAAAGATAACCAGATGAGTCGGGGCAAGTCGCAGGCATTATATAAATACTTGCCGGATAGTTGGATTGATTTTAGTGTTAGAGGAAGGTATAGAAAAAATTATATTGCGCATGTAGAGCGATGGAATAGTGAGCAACTTGTTGATCTTAATAAAAAACGGCTTATTCGTTTGGTGAATCAGGCAGTACACTCTTTTGCATCTCAGGCGCATCCAGGCAGCAGCGTTGAGCCGACATCAGGGTTTGGTGCGGAATTAACAACGGATACATGCGATGTACTTACTCCAAAGGCAGGAGGTGAGGAACGCGGTATTGTTGCTCAGATTAGCCCGCTTACTTTTTATTGTAAGCAGTGCCATAAAGTGCATCAATTTAGAAATGTGGAGGATTACAAAAGGAATACAAGATGCAGAGCATGCAAAACAGTTGAGTTAACTCAATTGCGTCAGATCTATTATTGTAAATGTGGTTGGGCTACACCTGAACATCCGGCATATTGTAAAACTCATAAGTGGGACAATATCTATTGGTATGGCGGGTATGACTTCGTATGTAAAAGCTGCAATACCAAAATTCCTATGAGACAAAAGTGTAAGAATTGCGGCGCCATGCTTAATCCGCATCCTGCACTTGACCCGGCACAATATTTTTCATATAGTTTATCGTTTGTTGATTTAATTGATGAAAAAGTCGAAAATTTCATATCTGAGACAGATTATGGCGCATATATTATCATCGCGTACTGGATGGGGGAATTAACTGATGAAGAATTTGAAACAATTATAGAAAACGGAATAGTATCTGATCCAGAAAAATATCAAAAGAAATATGATTCCTTCTATAATTTATTTGTTGGATCACTTGGGGAAGAAGCTGCAAGAATTGCTGCAAAGCAGGCTGCAGATAAAGAGTGCGGCAATCAGTATAACGATATGATTTCAGAACTTAAGCTGAAGCTGCGGTCACCTGTTGAAGAGGTCAAACGCTTTGCAGAAATGCTTATAGAGTATGATATGGTTGAGAAATCAGAAGACATTTCTACGCTGGAAGATGCGAAAGAAGTTGCTCAATTGTTAAATACAAATGCCAATCCGGACTCGTTTGATACTGTTGCAAAGAAATATGGAATTGCTGATACTAAGGTGTGCGGAGATATTCCATTCATTGCGTGTTCATATGGATATACAAGAGAAAAATCCCAATACGAAGAAGGAGTACAGCTTAGGGCATTTAAAGAAGAAAAACCCGGGAGAAAGAATGTCTATGCTACAAAACTAAGGACAGAAGGCGTTCTCTTTGAATTTGACAGGAAGATGATTATCAAGTGGCTTTTAAAAAACAACTACCTTGAGGCATCAGAAGCGCCTGATTTAGAATCTGAAGAAGATATCAAAATCTGGTTTATTAACAATATCCATTTGGGAGCGATTACGACATTCAATGAGATAAACTCAGATATAGAGCCTATGACAAGCTATGTTTACAATTTGGTCCACTCTATATCGCATCTGTTAGTAAAATCAGCAGCCGAACTGTGTGGACTGAATAAAGATTCGATATCGGAATATATATTTCCGGGAATACCGGCAGTGATGATTTATTGCCAAAATTCTCAGGGATTCAACCTGGGGGCATTATTTAATGTGTTTGAGGCATATTTTGATAAGTGGATGATAGGAGCGGCTAAAAAGGCAGATAAATGTGTATTTGACCCGATCTGTATTGAAAGATATAAAGCCTGTACCGGATGCTTATTTTTAAATGAGGTTTCATGTCAGCATTTTAATCAAGACTTGAACAGAAGATTCGTAATCGGCTATTACGATAAATTAGCAAAGAAGAAAATATACGGTTTTTGGGAGGAGACGGATTAATGGCGCACATGTATCCGGAAGATATTCAGAATTATAAGCATACACAATCAGAAAAAATTTTCTATGAAAGGCTAAGAGATCAGTTAAAGGAAAAATATCATTGTTTCTTTTCTGTCAGATGGTTTGACAAAATAGAGGGGAAAAGAGTTGATAGCGAGTGTGACTTTCTGATATACGACCCAGGTTTTGGTTTTCTGACAATAGAAGTAAAAGGTGGATTAAATATAGATATTAACGCTCGCAAAAGATGGGAACTTACGGAATATGATGAAGACGGCAATTTGTCAAAAAGAGTGTTAAAAGAAAGTCCTTTTTCACAGGCTGAAAAAAGTATGCGGTATTTTTATAATACTTTTTCTGAAGAATACTTACAGTCATTTAATGGAACATATGGATTTGCAGTGTGTTTTCCGTTTTATCAGGTAGATCAAAAGATCGAAGATGCAGCTGAAAGGGATCTCATAATTGATGCCCGTCATATGAATGATCTGCCGCATAGAATTAATGAGGTATTCCATTATTGGAGAAATAAGAATAATGCCATAGTTCCGTTTTCAAGCGAGCAAAAGCAGAAATTCATATCTATGGTTCATAAAAGGATATCCTTATCGGCAGCGGCCGGTGCGCTGATTCCGCTGAAAGAGAAGGAACTGCAAAAGATTAATCTGGTACAGGATAATATTATAGACTTCCTCTCAAACTATAAGCAAGTGCAGATTGTCGGAGGTGCAGGCACCGGAAAGACATATATGGCGATGAAAAAAATTCAGCGGGAGTGCTATTCTGGAAGAAAAGTCCTGTATCTTTGTAAAAATGAAGAATTAGCAAGATTTGTGAATGGTAGTTTGACAGAAACTCAAGCTGAGTGTTATGATTTTGAACAGTTCATGAAGAGAATATTAGAAAAAGAAAATTTAGATAGTGTATCTTTGTTTGATGAAGTGATGGAATGCGGGCATGTAAGATATGATGCAATTGTGGTAGATGAAGCGCAGGATTTTAGTGTAGATGAAGCTTTAGCATTAAGATTATTGTTGAAAGATGAAAATAATTCTGTTCTATATGTATTTTTGGATGAGAATCAGAATCTGTTTAATGTAAACTTTGACAGTGCTTTTTCAATTGATACTCCGCCATATATTCTGAGATATAATATTCGAAATACGGGTGAGATATATAAATATGCGACAGACGAAACCGGCCTTGGAATAGAAACAAAAGCAAATACTTTATTGGGAGTTACGCCCGAAATAACAAAGACAAAAAACAGAGTTCAGACATTGAGTACTGTTGCCGCAATTTTAAAGCGGCTGGTCCAAAAGGAATGTGTAGATGCGAAGTCGATTGTAATTCTGTCGGATTTGGAGTATACACAATCTGCATTTGCAAACGAATTGCAAGTTGGAAAGTATTCCATTCAGTCAGGAGCGGCAACAAATAAATCTGATGAGATACTATTCAGAAGTATTGCTGATTACAAAGGGCTTGAATCAGATGTGGTAATTTATGTAAAAAGTCCACAGCATAAAAGGATTGATGAGCGTGCAAAAAAGAAGGAAGATTATGTTGCGTATACAAGAGCACGTTATTATTTGTATATAGTAGAACAAGAAAAATAAAGAAGGTAGTGTAATAATAGATGGCAGATATTCTTTTACTCGAACCGGGATATTCTAATAAGTATCCTCCCATAGGATTAATGAAAATTTCGTATTTTCATAAATATATCCATGGTGATTACGTACGATTTGCAAAGGGGAAATTGCCGGAAGCATTCAAGGACAAAAAATGGGATAGAGTGTATGTTACTACGCTGTTCACATTTGAGTGGAAAAAAACGAAAGAAGCATTAGAATATGCATTGACTGTTGTAAAAGACCCGCATCAAGTCTATACGGGAGGAATTTTAGCGACACTTATGCCGGAATTGATAGCGGAAAATTTTCCTACTGTGAAAAATAATACCGGACTCTTAGATAAAAAAGGAACACTGGAGCTTGAACATGAGGAATGTATAGACAGATTAACATTAGATTACGGAATACTTGATGATATTGCCGACCAATATGTATATCCGGCTCATGATGCTTATTTTACATATATGACACGGGGATGCGGTATGAAATGTGCGTTCTGCGCAGTGCAGACATTGGAGCCGGAATATTATCCATATCTTTCGATTACGGAAGCCATTAAAAGAGTGGACGAGCAATTTGGTCCTAAAAAGGATTTATTGCTGATGGATAATAACGTTCTGCGTTCACCGGATTTTGACAAAATTATAGACGAAATCAAAGAGTTGGGATTTGCAAAGGGTGCGACGTATAAGAATCCCAAAACGGGAAAAACTGTTCAGCGATATGTAGACTTTAATCAGGGACTGGACGCTTTTTTATTGACTGAGCATAAAGCGGAACGCCTGGGGGAACTGGCTATCAGACCGGCAAGAATTGCTTTTGATCATATTGAAGATGTGGAACCATATAAGAAAGCAATCAGATTGTGTGCTCAGAATGGGATAACACATATGTCTAATTATCTGCTTTATAACGGAGTAGATTTTACTGGGAAGGGGCATAGTTATCAGGCAGACACACCGGAGGATTTGTATGAAAGAATGCATATTTCTATGGATCTGCAAGAAGAACTCTGTGAAGAGCTTGGCCATAAAGTAGCAATATTTTCCTTTCCGATGCGATATATTCCTCTCTCGGATACAAAAAGAGGTTTTGTTGGAACAAATTGGAATATGAAGTATCTGAGAGCTTTGCAAAGAATGCTGATTCCAACGCAGGGAAAAGGCGTATCATCCCGGTCGTTCTTTGAGGCGGATTTTGGTGAGACGCAAGAAGATTTCGTAAAGTTTCTTGCGATGCCCGAGGAACATCTTGGGTGGAGGGGAGATTTTATTCCCCGGAAAGGTGAAACAAAAGAAGAAATTGCGAGCAGAAAGAAACTATGGAACGAAAATCAAAGCTATTTAGCTGAGTGGACGCGCTTGTTTGACTCGCTTGGAATAGACAAAGAAGATTTTATTAAGCTGATTGGTGATAATGATATTTCTTTAGAAAAGTTATGCGGCATAAAGAATCCGACATACAAGAAATTATTCATTCATTATCTGACGACAACAAATATATTAAAAGCACTTAGTTTAGATGATAGAGAAACGAAAGCTTTTGTAGTGTGTTATATTCATGATGAATTCGGATTAATATATAAACGCCTGGTGAGATATATAGCAGAAAGCAGAATTCCATATTCGAATTTGAAAGGTATATACAGTGCATTTAGGGATGAGTTCGTAAAAGATATTTTTCATAAGATTTCCTTTAGAGAGGAAAAGGAACCTTTTGTAATTAATAATTTAATTAAGGTACAAAACTTAACACAAATTCATGTGTTTGACTATGAATTGGTTCGATGCTTTTATATGTATAAATCGGTTGGTTTTCTTGCAAAAGATAAGGAGGCAGAAATTATTCTGGCGATACGACAATTAGACGAAAGGAGAACTCGAGACTTGCTGTTAGAACAATTTGATGCTTTTAAAAAGATAGTTGTAGAGACAGTTCCGGCAGGCGAGGTTGGAGCAGAGTATATCTTGAGCCAAATTGAAGACCAGTTAAATGCTGTATACAGGCAGATCTCGTTGTTTGATTTATGATGAGAAAACAAAACGTGATAATAGGAAAGTACACTCTGGAATCTTTAACGAATGGTATGTACGCGTCACCATTGGATTTATATCGGGAATACATACAGAACGCTGTTGATTCAATAGATGCAGCTATTGAAAATGACATTGATAAGAAAAATACATTTGAGATTAAAATTGTTGTTGAAAGCGAAAGAAAAAAGATAACGATAAAAGACAATGGGACAGGAATTCCTGAAAAAATGGCGGCTAAGATACTGGCAGATATTGGAAACTCGTACAAGAGAAGAGAAAGATCACGCGGGTTTAGGGGAATCGGCAGGCTTGCGGGACTGGGATATTGCAAAGAACTGATTTTTACAACAAGCTATCCGGGAGAATGCGTGAAATCTGTAATTTCGTTCAATGCAGAAGAATTAAACAGACTGCTGCGATCGAGGGACCCGGTGGAACAGAGCGCGACAGAGGTGATGGAGCAGGTTATCGCTGTAAAGACTGCTGAAGAGAAAGCAAAATCACATTATTTTACGGTCGAACTGATAGATGTAATTGATAACGATAAACTTCTTATAGACGAGCAGGTAAAAGATTATCTGGTTCAGCATGCACCGTTGAAATACAGGCAGGAATTTAGATGGCAAGGACCTATCGTTGAAAAGATCAAGAGACTGGGCTTTGACATTTCAGCATACAATATATCACTTAACGGTGAGAAGCTTTATAAACCTTATAGAGATATTTTCGAATCGGACAGAGTTAAAAAAATTATAGACACTATAAAGGATATTGAGGTTGTTCCGTTCTATCGGGAAGGAAAGGTGAGCGCAATATTATGGTGTGCATCTACCAGTTATTTTGGAACAATTACAGAAAATGCGATAAAGGGGATAAGAATCAGACAGGGAAATATACTGATTGGTGATAAATTCTCATGCAGTTCATTTTTTAAAGAAGAGAGATTTAATGGATGGCTGATAGGGGAGTTACATATTTTGGATGATGATTTGATTGCAAATGCCAGGCGTGATGATTTTGAAAAAAACGAAGCGTATTATGTATTGGCAGATAATCTCAGAGAATGGTCAACTCAGAAGTCAAAAGAAATCAGAAAAGTATCTTATGAAAGAAGCCTTTCAGCAGAAAAAAAGGCGGTTGTGGAAGCTCAACAGTTTGAAGATATCAATGATTTGTTAGATGAATCCATAGAATTAATGGATGATTTTGGAGAAAGTGACTTTATTGACCAGGGAGAATCAGAAAGTGTAGCAGAAGCTGATTTTATAGGACGGTTATCGTTTTTGATTAATCAGAAAAATGCGCAAACAAAGTATGTGGCATTAAACATTAATGATAAATTGACAACGGATCAAAGAAAGGTATTAGAAAGAGTATTTGATTTGATTGTTGAAGAGTACGGCAAGGAACAGGCTGAAGATTTTATAAACATAATATCCAAAAAATTTTGATCTGTAAAGGAGAGGAAAGCCTGTGAATGATACATTAGACTATTACAACCAGAATGCAGATAAATTTGTTAAAGGAACATTTTTCGTGGATTTTACTGACACTCAGGACAGATTTTTGAATGACCTTAAAGAAGGCTCATATATTCTGGATTTTGGCTGTGGGTCTGGTCGTGATACAAAGTATTTTCTGAACCAGGGATATGGTGTAGACGCAATCGACGGTTCAGAGGAACTCTGTAAAATTGCCAGTGTATATACTGGAATAACTGTGAAACAAATGCTATTTTCTGAACTTAATGAGAAGGAGAGGTATGAGGGTATCTGGGCGTGCGCGTCAATCTTACACTTGCCTAAGAGTGAATTAAAACCTGTTCTGCAGAAAATGGCTGCTGCGGTAAAAGATGGTGGAATCGTGTATACTTCTTTCAAATATGGTGAATTTGAAGGTAAACGTAACGGCAGACATTTTACAGATTTTACATTGGAGAGTTTCCAAGAGTTTATGCATGATGTGAAGGAGTTACAGATTACAGAGAGTTGGATTACTTGTGATGTGAGACCGGAAAGAGGTGACGAGAAGTGGCTGAATCTGATTTTGCGAAAATCGAATATTCATTGACCATAGATGGAAAATATTATAATACGCTGGATATTGAGTCATTTTCTCTGATGATGAAGGATCCCTCTTACTGCTATAAGTTTTATTGGTTAGAAGCAATTGTGCAGTTAATCTCAGAAGGGGTTAAGGAGAGTTCTTTTGATGCAATCATTGATGAGATGATATGCAATGCCTGGTATTCGGTAAGAGAATTTCATATTCATTTAAGCGGTATGCAGGCAGATGGTCAGGTCAGAGATGGTTTGGAACGGGCTGTTCTTAGACTGGCAGAACTTTCGGATCTTTCTGCAAATGCATCTAAAGTGGAGATTAAAAATGCCGTCACGGAGCATAATGCCGAATTAAAATCTTTCAAGGAACAGTTAACTAATATGGTTCCCTATAGAGCTTTGGCCGGCTTTTTTAATCGAAGTGAAGAATCAGCAGACTGGGGGAGTGTCCGAAGGTTGATTCCCTATATTGAACGTATTAACCAAAATACAGTTCTGTTGCCATATACTTTGGGACCGGAAAGTAAGTTGAAAAAGAAGATCTATTTTCAGGATGCCTGGGTGGAGATGATACAGGATCAGACGGTACCAATACTTGGCTGGATTCAATATGAAAAGGTAAGGTGGCTGCAGAATAACAATCCGGAAGTGCCGGGACTCATTTATAAACTTGCACCAATGGATGAGAAGATGCGTAAGTTGAATAACGTTCGGAAACTGTGGGAAGGAATTATAGAGGTAAGGGAAATAAGAGATGTGTTTACGGATAAAACCATAGTTTCAAAGCAGTACGATGTGGATCATTTTATTCCATGGTCATTTGTGATGAATGATGAACTGTGGAATTTGATGCCGATGGATTCTTCGCTGAATTCATCAAAAAGTAACAGGCTTCCGAAGTGGAATCCGTTTTTCGAACGCTTTGCCAGAAATCAATTTATTTTGTACGGACTAATTCATGAGAAAAATACAATTAGGAAATTATATGAGTCTTGTTACAGGGATAATTTGCATTCACTGTGGGCAGGTCAGGAATTATACAGAAAAGGGAATTCAGAAATAGAATTTTATAATATTCTGCAGAAGAATATGCAACCTGTATATGATTCTGCCAGAAGACAAGGATATGAGGTTTGGAATAGAAGTTAAATGCGCCATTACATGAAAAGGAAGTGTTTCCCTTGAATTACAAGAAATTATTAAAACAAAAAGAATATCATTTTCTCCAAACCAATAACCATCTCGGCTCCCACATCATCCTTCTCGGCCTTGCCGGAAGTTACGCCTACGGCACCAATATCGACACCAGTGATATTGATATCAAAGGTATTACGCTGAACCGGAGATCCGACCTGATCGGTCTCACCAGTTTTGAGCAGTATGTAGACGAAGATACCGATACGGTAATCTACGCATTCAATAAGATCATCACGCTTCTGCTAAGCTGCAATCCCAACACAATAGAACTTCTGGGGCTTAATCCGGAGCATTATCTATATCTGAGTGATATCGGACAGATGATTTTGGATAACAAGAACCTTTTTCTCTCAAAGCGTGCAATTCATTCTTTCGGCGGATATGCAGACGCGCAGCTTCGCCGGCTGCAGAATGCCCTTGCCAGGGATACTTTTCCACAGACCGAGAAAGAGCAGCACATTTTTAATTCGGTTAAGAATGCGATGCGGGATTTTAATAGCCGTTATAAGCGTTTTGAAAATGGAAGTCTGGAAATATTCATTGACAAGGCAGTGAACCCGGAACTGGAATCGGAGATATTTGTGAATGCCAATATGACGCACTACCCGCTTCGTGACTATGTTGGAATGTGGAATACTTTGACAAATGTTGTCAGGGATTATGAGAAAATCGGAAAGCGCAATAAGAAAAAAGATGATCTACACCTGAATAAACATGCGATGCATCTGATCAGGCTTTTCATAATGGCGTTAGATATTCTTGAAAAAGGTGAGATTAACACTTACAGAGAGAAAGAACAGGATCTTCTTATGGATATCCGATCCGGACGATATCAGAAGGCAGACGGGACGTTCCATGAGAGTTTCTACGATATGCTGGCAGATTTTGAGAAGAAACTTCATTATGCGGCAGAGAATACTGACTTACCGGAGGAGCCGGATTTGTCTAAAGTCCAGGATCTGGTAATGACGATAAACGAAAGAGTAATTTGCGGTGAGATATGAAGAATAGACAAAAGAGTGATTCACAGTTAGATATAGATAAATTAAGGGACATTATATGGAGCGGCTTACAAAAGAATATATAGAACTATTAAGCTTACCAGGTAATGCATCAGATCATTTCTGGGAGCTTGAAAAAAGAATTAGAAAAGATAAGAAACATCCAGGTGTTCTGATTGAAATGAGAAGATCAACAGCGATATGGGATATTGCGATACTTGTTCGCGATAAAGTTATAACAATGGATGATTTAGAGGGTTACAGTGAAGATCTGATTGACGCGATGAAACTGATTTTGAGCAGATAGATGAAATACAGAGGTTAACAAAGATGGCGAACGAATCCGGAACATGGATCATGCATGGTGTCACTGAAGATGATCCTACATGCATACATACCGCAGAAGAGGCAATTACATATATTAATAAAGTCGGTTTTCTCCCACTATTTAAGAATGACATCCCTGGCTTTTCCCTGGAAGAGCACACAGTCCCGGAACACTGGTGGAGCGAAGACCCAGAGCATGATCCCTGGGAATGGCGCAAGGCGATTGCCCGAAGCGGTCAGGTAGCTTATGGCAAATTTTTCGATAAAAAGGCGGGCTTCATCTCCAAGAAGTGGTTTCCGTATTTTGCCAATTACCGAAGGGAGGGATATGATTTTGACGCCTTATGGGATGATGAGAAGGCTTCCATGCGGCAGAAGAAGATTATGGACTTATTTGCAGAAGAAAATGCAGATGCAGAGTTATATTCTTTTGAAGTAAAACAGAATGCAGGTTTTGGCAAAGACGGCGAAAAGAACTTTGAAGGAACGGTCACGGATCTTCAGATGATGACATATCTCTGTATGCGGGATTTCAGGCAGAAGAGGAATAAGAAGGGTGAGAAATATGGATGGGCGATTGCCGTGTATTCGACGCCGGAGCATCTGTGGGGATATGATTATGTGACTTCCGCCTATAAAGAAGATTCGGCAGAATCCTGGAAGAGGATTGCTGCACGGATGAAAGAGATCTGCCCGAATGCGACAGAGGCTCAGATCCGCAGAGTTGCCGGCATCGTAAGAGCAGGCAGCATGGCGCCAAGAAGGAAGTCTAACCGTACCGAAGCGAAAGACTGGATCATTCCGGCGAATCCCAAATACTATGATGTGGTCGGCGCTTTCGAAGCATCTAAGATTGTTACGTGGAAACAGAGCAGCGATGTCCATGTGGGAGACATGATTTATATGTATGTAGCTGCACCGTATTCATCAATCATGTATAAGTGTAAAGCGATTGAAGTGGACATTCCACGGCAGTATTCGGACGAGAACTTAACTGTGAAGACAGCGATGAAAGTAGAACTGCTGGAGAAATACGAACCGAAAGTATGGTCGTTTGAGAGAATTAAGCAATTCGGCGTATATGCAGTACGGGGACCGAGAAATATGCCGAAAGAGCTGAAGCGTGAAATGGAAGGTAAGAGTAAGAGGTAATAGGATTGAGATTAGATAAATGAATTGTTACTCAATGTAAGAGAAAAGGTTGAGAGAAAAGTTATACTAGCAGTATAATGACAGCCAGAGAAAAATGTGTTAAAGTAAAGCATAGAGTATAGAAGATAGAACGTAAAGTATAGAAGATAGAGCATAAAACATAAGACATAGAAAGAGAAAAGCGGATTTAAGATAGATGAATCCAGGAAAGGAAGAGAAATTATGTTTACAGTTATTCAGGAAAGTAATCTATATCTGGAAACCATAAAAGATGCGGCACTTGCTTATGAAAAGTGGAGCTTTGTTTCTGCATATTCAGATAAGATTCGATTGAAAAACTGTGGTGAAGGAAGCTGCGGACTGTCAGGGTAAAGGACGTGTGCAGACAACTGGATACATAGATTTTAGAACCGCTTATCTTGTGTGGAGACACAGGGCAGGCGGTTTTCTTATTTATTCCTGCGGGCAACGAGTCAAGTGACTGCATGCGGGGATTTGGCGACTGCCGCGAGGGTAGCTAAGTGTCAGTGGCACTTGTTCAGCAACAACCGTAACGGAGCGAAGACCATATCCCCCGATGCTCTGCATCGTTGTTTGCTTGACGCTCCGTATGCTTGCATCGGGGGTGTTGACTGAGTTGGTACGCAGAACTGCACTAAGCAATGGAATTCGTCACATATGAAGCGTATGCAAAATTTTAGTAAGAATCCAGGAAAGGAAATGATAATTATGGATAAGTTTGAAATTAAAGGAAAAGTGAATACAGCTATTTGTTACGCCAGAGTCGTAGAAGATGAGGCGATAGAACAGATTCGGCGTATGTGTGATTATTCCATGACAGAGGGCTCGCGAATCCGCGTCATGCCCGATGTCCACGCGGGGAAAGGCTGCACCATCGGAACGACAATGACAATCACAGATAAGTCAGTCCCGAATGTAGTCGGAGTGGATATCGGATGTGGGATGTATACGGTGAATCTTGGTAAGGCAGATATCGATTTTGAGAAGGTTGATGAAGCGGTTCGTTTTATCCCTTCCGGCCGTGAGGTCTGGGAAGGCAGACAGGAGCGTTTTGACCTGACTGCGCTTAGGTGTTACAGAGAACTGAAGGATACGAAGAGGTTGGAAAGATCACTTGGAACCCTGGGTGGCGGGAATCATTTCATCGAGATTGATGTGGCGGCAGACGGAACCAAATACCTGATTATACATTCCGGAAGCCGTAACTTGGGTAAACAGGTTGCGGAGCTTTATCAGAAACTGGCAGTCAATCTGAGCAGAGGCTATGGGGATTATCTGGAGAAGCGGGATGAGATTATCAGGAGTTACAAGGAGCAGGGGCGCAGGAAGGAGATACAGAAGGCCCTAAAGCAGCTTCAGTGGCAAGTCTATGAGAGTGAGACCAGTGTACCGGAAGATTTGTGTTTCTTAAGCGGAAGATATCTGGAAGATTATCTCCATGATGTAGAGATCTGCCAGGAATTTGCAAAGAGAAGCAGAGAGAAGATGGCGGAGATTATTCTGGAAAAAGCAGGTATGATGATAGAGAAAGCACCCATGGGAAAGAAGAGAACGGGAATAATTACGGAGAAAAGAGATATCAATCAAGGCAGCGCATTCCATACGATTCATAATTATATCGATACTGACGAGATGATCTTAAGAAAAGGCGCTATAGCGGCCCATGCAGGTGAGAAGGTGCTGATTCCAATCAATATGAGAGACGGAAGCGTCTTAGCTGTAGGAAAAGGGAATCCGGAATGGAACTATTCTGCACCACACGGCGCGGGAAGGATTATGTCCCGGACGAAAGCAAAAGCGAATATTAGCATGGAGGAATACAAGAAGGCAATGGAGGGGATTTTTACGACATCCCTCAATGAAAGCACATTGGACGAAGCGCCGATGGCATACAAGTCTCTGGAGGATATTATTGAGGTGATCAGAGAGTCTGTAGATGTCATTGATGTAATGAAACCAATTTATAATTATAAGGCTTCTGAGTAGGCAGAGGGATAGATCTGCAGTGTCTGCGGATGCATAGCGTACTGACACGTTATTGATTGGACTCATTGAATTACCAGTTGAGAATGGTTCTTGATTGGGTGTACCAGACAGAGGATGATGCGGCAGATGTGCATTCTCTGCCTTCCGGAGGCAGAAATGGAGGAAGATATGTTTATAGCGCCTGTCATCGATATGGCAGCAACAGGAAGGAATATCGTGAAGCTTAGGGAGGCGGCAGGTTTTACGGTAAGGGATTTGCAGAATATCTTTGGATTTGCAACACCCCAGGCAATTTATAAGTGGCAGCATGGAACTGCAATGCCGACAATCGATAATCTGGTTGTGCTGGCAGCAGTGTTTGGGGTATCTATGGATGCAATTATCATAGTTGATGAGAATATAAATACACAGATTAGCGCGTGATTGTAGAATTTTAGCTGAATCTTACAAAATTGTAGTTTGCTATTATCCTTCATACCACATATAATGATACTGAGTTCATATGCAGAAAAATGTATCTTAATAGTGTCATGATAATATCATGCAGGTTCTGCCGGCAAGTCAACAACCCCGATGAAAGCATACAGGGCATCAAGCAAGCAGCGATGCAAGCATCGGGGTATGTGACCCTCGCGGCAGTCGCCAAATGCCTGCGAGCAGTCACTTGGCTCGTTGCTCGCGGGAATCAAAAGAAGGGAAAATCAACTATGAGCAAACTACTACTTCTCGAAGATGATCTAAGTTTAATCAACGGTTTATCTTTTGCTTTCAAGAAGCAGGGATACGAAGCGGATATAGCCAGAACCATCAGGGAAGCAGAAGGCTTCTGGGCAGGGGGCGCTTATGATCTCCTGATTCTGGACGTCTCCCTGCCTGACGGTTCTGGATTTGATTTTTGTGAAAAAGTGAGGCAGACATCTAAGGTGCCGATTATCTTTCTGACAGCATCCGACGAAGAGATGAATATCATCATGGGACTTGATATGGGCGGAGATGATTATATCACGAAGCCGTTTAAACTGGGAGTTTTGATATCGAGGATTAACGCCCTGCTGCGCCGTGCGAATGACTTTGGCGCATCATCGACAGAACTTCAGTCCAATGGAATCAAGGTACTCTTATTACAGGGACAGGCATATAAGAATGGAAAATTATTGGATCTGACCACGGCAGAATATAAGCTATTATGTCTGTTCATGCAGAATCCGGGCACAGTGCTCTCTAAGGAACAGATCCTTAACAGGCTATGGGATTGCGAGGGGAACTATATCGACAACAATACGCTTACTGTATATATGCGCAGGCTGAGGATGAAGGTAGAAGACAACCCCAGTGAGCCGAAGATGCTTGTAACCGTCCGCCGTATGGGATATAAGTGGAATGTAATTTGATGAGAGGAAAACGTGCCATGAAAATGTTCGCAAATAAGCATATCAAACATTTTTTTAATTCTATAACAGGTGTTTTATTATTTTTTCTATTACTGTCACAGCTTGCGTCCAGATATCTTTATGGCAGATATTCCGTGTGCCTGTTCTTGCTTTCTTTGGTATTGGCAGGGAGCATATTATTCATCTGTTTTCTGTATTTCCGAAGGGAGAATGAGATTATGGAAACGGCCGCAGACCGGATTTCTTCTTATCTTGACGGCGATACGGACGCCCGTATAGCGTGTGACGAAGAAGGGGAATTGTACCGGATGTTTCATATGGTAAATACATTGGCAGCAGTGCTGAATGCCCATGCCGCAAACGAACTTAAGGAGAAACAGTTCCTGAAAGACACCATATCCGATATCTCCCATCAGCTTAAGACGCCGCTTGCGGCGTTAAATATCTATAATGGCCTGTTGCAGGATGAGGCGGAAGATATTCCGTCAGTCCAGGAATTCACCAGGTTATCAGAACAGGAGCTGGACCGCATCGAGACACTGGTACAGAATCTTCTTAAGATTACGAAACTGGATGCAGGTTCCATCGTGATTAAGAAGAGTATGGAAAATGTAGCGGACATGATGAAAGATGTGGAACTGCATTTTGCTTATCGTGCCAGGCAGGAAGGAAAAGAAATCACATTGTCTGGTTCTGATGATATACAATTTCTCTGTGACCGGGACTGGCTGATGGAAGCCATTGATAATATTGTAAAAAATGCGCTCGATCATACAGAGGCCGGGGAGTCCATCTTGATAGAATGGAAGCACTTCATGTCGGTGGTTCAGATTGTGATAAAAGACAATGGAAAGGGAATTCACTCGGAAGATCTGCATCATATCTTCAAACGGTTTTACCGAAGCCGTTTTTCAAAAGATACACAGGGGATTGGGCTTGGCCTCCCGATTGCAAAGGCAGTCATCGAGGAGCATAACGGCACGATCAAAGTGGACAGCGAGCCGGGAAAGGGAACGGCGTTTGTGATAAACTTCTTGAATTCTGATCCTTACCTGGCGTGACAAGTAATCTAAAAACAAATCTCTGAGAAAAGGTATAAGAATATCGGAGAGTATGCTATAATCAATGTGTTGCTCACCGAAACCCGCAACAGGGAGGAGGTGTTCATATGGAGTTATTTGCATCCTTTTTAATTGCCGTTGCGGCTGGTGTGGCTTGCCACTACATCATCAAATAGTTAGACGGCGACGATAAGAGCAACAGATAGCCTAGTGGGTGCTTTGCCACTATAAAAGTAAAGAAGAATCCCCGAACCGTGTTCCAGCACAGTTCGGGGATTTCATTCTTTGTTCACATGGAACTTTTGCATCCTTTTGCCTAATGGCATTATAGCATATGCAAAATTTTTTTTCAATATTCATTTTATTACTTAAATAAAAGATTTGTCTTTATCTGGTATCAATTTAAAGTAAGGAATTGCTACAGATTTGTAGTCTTACTGTAATATTGCAGTAAGGTATGGATGATATTCTATAAGAGTTTCTAAGGAACAATCATTTCATCGGAAAAGAGGTATATCATATGGATTTATTAGAAGTAAGATCAGTTTCCAAGACCTATGGCAGCGGGGAGACAGCGGTACACGCATTGAAGAAGGTAAGTTTTTCCGTTCCCAAGGGAGAGTTTGTTGCAGTCATCGGTGAATCAGGATCAGGCAAGAGTACGCTGCTTAATATGTTAGGCGCTCTGGATACCCCCAGCTTTGGCAAGGTATTGATTGACGGCAGAGATATTTTTGCGATGAAAGAAAAGGAGCTTACCATCTTCCGCCGCCGAAATATCGGTTTTATCTTTCAGGCATTTAATCTGATTCCGGAGCTGACGGTGGAGCAGAACATTATCTTCCCCGTACTGTTGGATTACCAGAAACCGAACCGAAAATATCTGGAAGAGTTGTTGGCGGTATTGAACCTGACGGAGCGTCGCCATCATCTGCCCAGTCAGCTGTCGGGCGGTCAGCAGCAGAGGGTGGCAATCGGGCGCGCGCTGATTACACGGCCGTCGCTGATTCTGGCGGATGAGCCCACGGGTAATCTGGACAGCCAGAACAGCAGCGAGGTAATCGCTATGCTGAAAGAAGCTTCCAGAAAATATGAGCAGACGATCATCATGATCACGCATAACAGCGGGATTGCCCAGACGGCGGACCGTATTCTGGAAGTGTCTGACGGAGTGCTGGCTGATTTCGGCGGAAGGGGGTGCTGGGAATGAAGAACTCTTCTAAGAACTCCCTTAAAAGCTATCTTGGCATTGTTCCCATTTCCGCACGCGTGCACAAGCGCCAGAGCCGTATGACAAGGATCTGTATTATTCTGGCGGTATTCCTTGTGACAGCGCTTTTTTCCATGGCGGATATGTGGATTGAGGCGCAGAAGACAGAGATGATCCGCCGTCATGGAGACTATCATATTAAGATGCAGAATGTGCCGGAAGATAAGATGGAAGAGCTGTGCAGACGTTCTGATATCGACGTGGCGGCGAAAGTGTGTGAGATCATGTCCCAGGCAGAGAAGGATTCTTCGGCAGATTTGGACTATAGCATAAAAGACAGGCGAATTATTCTATACGGTGTTGAAGAGACATATCTAAAAGAGGTGCGAAAATATCCGATGGAAGGAACATTTCCCCAGAATGACAGTGAGATTCTCTTAAGTTCGGATGCAAAGGAACTGTTTGGAATTGATACGGGGGATTCCGTTACGGTAGATACTCCGGCGGGAGAGTTTGACTATGCCGTATCAGGATTCTGTGAGGATGATTCTGAGTTTAACCAGATTGTGGAGGGATGCTGTGCCTATATGGATATGGAGACATTTGGGCAAATCAGCGGTGATAACAGTGAAGATTCCAGCTTGGAATATTATATTCGTTTTCAGGAGGATGCGAACCTGCGCCAGGCGATTGCCGACGTCAGAGAAGAGTACGGCCTTTCGGATGAAAATATGGAGGAGAACAAGGGCGTTCTGGGGTTGTCCGGCGCCAGCAGCAGTGAGACGGCAAAGAATATCTATCCGCTGGCAGCAGTTGCCTTCGTGTTGATCCTGATCTCGGGTGTGCTGATGATCTCAAGCTGTATTAACAGCAATGTGGCACAGAGAACGAAGTTCTTCGGGATGCTCAGATGTATTGGAGCCAGCAGGGAGCAGATTATGCGCATTGTAAGGATGGAGGCGCTGAACTGGTGCAAGACGGCGATTCCCGTGGGGTGTATCCTCGGCGTTGTGTCATGCTGGACGGCATGTGCCGTACTGCGTTTTCTTGTCAGAGGGGAGTTTGTGGATATGCCGCTCTTTGGAGTGAGTGTGATTGGGATTGCCAGCGGGATTCTGGTGGGCATTGTTACCGTGTTCATTGCGGCACATGCACCTGCGAAGCAGGCGGCAAAGGTATCGCCTGTAGCTGCGGTATCAGGCAATGCCGGCAGTATGGAGAATGTCAGGCATGCGGCTGATACCCGGTTTTTCAGAGTGGAGACGACGCTTGGGATCCACCATGCCATATCGGCTAAGAAGAATCTGTTTCTGATTACAGGATCCTTTGCCCTTAGCATTATCTTGCTGCTGATATTCTCAGCGGGACTTGATATTGTCCGCAATCTTCTTCCGGCAACCAGTAATTTTGCGCCGGATGTGGCGATCTTGAGTCAGGATAATACGAACTCCATAGACAGAGAGCTGCTTCGGGAGATTTCTGATCTGCCGGGAGTGGAGCATGCCTTCGGCACAAGGATGGAGATTGCGGCTCCGGCAGAGATTAATGGGGATGCGGGCAGCGTTGACCTGATGTCTTACGACGAATTCATGTTAGACGAGTCTAAGAGGTCTATTGCAAGTGGGAATCTGTCGAAAGTATATGGAGATTCGAAGTATGCGCTGTGTGTTTTCCAAGAGGGTGGCAGGCTTGACGTGGGGGATAAGGTAGAGATCGCCGGAGAAGAACTTGAGATTGCATGTGTATTATCCTTTGGAATCGGAGGCGTCAGCGGTGATATACCGTCTGTCATCTGTTCCGAAGAGACTTACGAACGTCTGACCGGAGAGCGGGATTACTGTATGATTAATACAATCTTTTCGGATCATGTGGCAGAAGAGACGGTGGATGCGGTTCGCAATCTGGCAGGCAGTCATCTGTTTACTGACCGAAGGGAGGAAGACAGCGAGGTCATCAGTTCTTACTGGGTGTTCCGGGTTGCGGCATATGCTTTTCTGGCGATTATTGCATTCATTACGGTGTTAAATATCATGAACAGTATCTCCATGAGTGTCTCGGCAAGAATCCGGCAGTATGGAGCTATGCGGGCCGTCGGGATGGAGAATGCGCAGGTTACAAGGATGATTACTGCCGAGGCCGTTACTTATGCTGTCTGCGGAAGTATCGCCGGACTGATATGCGGACTTCTGTTTCACTATATTATTTATAAAAAATTATTAATTACTCATTTCGGCGGGACATGGAAGGTTCCGGTTACTCCGATAGGGCTGATATTGCTGCTGGTCTTCGTTTCATGCGTAGCTGCGGTGTATGCTCCGGCGAAACGGATGCGGGATATGGAGATCACGGAGACGATCAATGAACTGTGATATTTGTGAAAAACTTCATAAAAATATCTAAAATAGATGAGTTTTTCTGCGATTTGCGAATTGAACTTCGGATTCCTTCGGATTAAAATATCCGAAGGTGATGAAGATGGAGAAGAGACAGAGAGAATATCTTTTTGACAATTATAAAGTGCTTTTGATCGTCCTGGTAGTGATTGGCCATTTCATTGAGCCGTGTTACGATCAGAATCCGTTCCTGTATGAATTGAAGTGGGGAATTGTAGCATTCCATATGCCGGCATTTATTTTCATATCAGGCTATTTTTCGAAGAAAGTGCCGTCGGTAAAGAAGCTGGTTGGCGGACTGGTGGTTCCGTATTTTGTATATGAAGTGATCTACTATCTGTTATATACATTCGTTCTGGACAAGGAGACAGAATTATATTTTACCAGACCGAAGTTTACCCTTTGGTATTTAATGGCATTATGTGTGTGGAGACTGGCTGCGCCGGTGGTAAGAAAGTTCCCGTGTCATTTTCCGATATCTGTTGCGGCAGGACTAGCAGTTGGACTGTTTGGTATTGGGAACTTTCTCTCGATTCCGCGGATTGTATTTTTCTTTCCCTTTTTCCTGGCAGGTATGGAGTTTGACAGTGCGTGGCTTGCCAGGTTCCGTAATCGGAAGGGATATGCGGGTGCGCTGGGGATACTGGGAAGCCTGGCGGTATTTTTATTCACGGACAGATATCATCATAAACTGTCCGTAAAGATTTTCTATGGCCGGTATTCTTATGAGGAACTGGAATTATCAACTGCAGAAGGTATTCTGATTCGTGTTATCTGCTATGCAGTTTCCTTTTTGCTGATTTATTTATTCATGCTGGTGCTTCCGTCAGAGAAGAAGTCGTATTCATACCTCGGGGAGAGGACGATGGCGGTTTATATCTTCCATGGATTGATTTATAGCTGCCTGAAATATAGCTCATCGATTCTTGGGTCGGTAGAAAGCAATGCCGAGAGTATATTATTGATTTTATTCTGTATAGTGGTGGTATGGGTAGTATCCCGTAAACCTTTTGTACAGGTTACGAATAAGATTGCGCATCTGGTATAAGGATAGCGGCGAATTTTTTGGTAATTACATATAAAAGCATTTCCAAAGTCAAAGAATATTGGTATAATATACATATATATACAGTTTTTTATTTTATGGAGTTACAGGCTATGGGGATGATTTTAGAATATATTGACTATCACTTGCTGCCGCTGGCTCTTTTGCTGGCGGCAATTATTTTTTCTATAGGTTGTCTGCGGCTTTATCTGAGGGAAAAGGATCAGACAAGAAGGATGGAATCGTCTGTTGCAGGAGAACGGGGATTTTTCCGGTCTTTTTCTGTTAACGGGCGAGATTTTTTTATATTAATCCGGAAAAGTGATTTGCGAATCTTGTATGTCAGTCCGAATTTTGAAGAAATGACCGGAATTGATGCAGACATGGTGCGTGCGGATATTGAAGTTTTGAGGAGTATGGTGAGCCCGAAGACTGCCAGATATGTTGTGGAACAGTTGAAGAACTGGAATGGGGAACAGGAACTGAAACTGGAAGTAGACTACAGTATCGCAGGATGTGAACAGACAAGGCAAAGACATGGGATTGCGTCTCTGCGGCAAGATGAAGAAAATGCCTGCTATCTGCTGATATTCTGTGATAATACGGAAGATTATGAGGTTCGAAGTACGATGAAGGAGGAGTTAGAGAAAGCATATCAGGAGAGTCAGGCTAAGACAGACTTCCTGTCTAAGATGTCTCATGAGATTCGTACACCGATGAATGGAATTCTAGGAATGTTAAGTCTTGCAAGGGCTCATGTGAAAGACCCTGAGCAGACGGATTACTATCTGAACCGGGCGGAGAGCCTGTCACAGTTTTTGCTTACTCTTATTAATGATATTCTGGATATGTCCAGAATTGAGAGTGGGAAGATGGAGTTGGAAGCGGCGCCTTTTGACTTATTCAAGGTTGCAGAGAAATTAGACTCTATGTTCCGTAATACGACAGAAGCGAAGAATATAAACTGGGAGATTAAGATGCAGGATTTTGATGTGAGCCGTGTGGTTGGAGATGAACTCCGCCTGACGCAGGTCATCATCAATTTCATTTCTAATGCGGTAAAATTCACACCGGCAGGGGGAACGGTCAGCGTTACATTCCGGCAGATGCATAAGATAGAGGGCAATTTGCATCTGATGATTAGGGTGAGAGATACCGGTAAAGGAATCAAGGCAGACTTTATCAGCAAAATATTCCGGCCCTTTGAACAGGAGGATGCGTCTACGGCTCATCATTATGGAGGCAGCGGTCTGGGCATGGCGATAGCCGACAATATCGTTAAGCTGATGGATGGGCAGATTATCGTAGAAAGTGAAGAGGGTAAAGGGTCGGAATTTGTTGTATATGTCAGCCTTCCAGTTGCCGAGGGGGTACAAAATGTACCAGATTTCCAGGATAACATCCGGCAGGAGGAAGACAACGAAGAACTTCAGAAGGCAATTGAAGAGTTTACATTGGAAGGAGTTCATCTTTTGCTGGCGGAGGATAATGATGTCAATGCAGAGATTGCGATGGAGATTCTTGAGATGGAAGGCGCGACGCTGGAGAGAGCATGTGACGGACTTGAAGCGGTGCGCATGTTTGAAGAGAGCGCTAACCGGGAATATGATGCCATTTTAATGGATATACAGATGCCGAATATGGATGGCTGGGAAGCGGCGGCAAAGATCCGTAATTTAGTGAGAGAAGATGCGGATATTCCGATTTTTGCCATGTCTGCAAATGCATTCGTTGAAGATAAGAGACATTCTATAGAGATTGGGATGAACGGACATATATCGAAGCCCGTTGATTATGATGAAGTACGCAGACTGGTAGGTGAAGCGCTGTTGACACGTAAGGCAGATTAATGTCTGCCAGGATATGAGTGCGTCCAGATACACAGCCTGGGGAGGTTTATGAGTATGAAGAAATGGAAGAAAGTGAAAAAGAGTTACCTGGCTGCATTTGCTACAGGACTTCTTGTTTTGGGGGCAGGAATCATAGTGTTAGTCAACGCGTCCGGACTGAATTCCATATTTGAACCGAAAGACTTCGAACATTTTGAGAATCAGCATGAGGATGGGGATGATTATGATTCGGCAGCAGGCGATGGGAATGAGTCTGATCTTGCGGATGAAAATGAAGATGGCGATAATGATAAAGACGAGAAGTCACAGAGGGCGCTCCAGGCGGAGGCAGATGATTCCAAGAATCAGAATCATCCGGGCCTGGCAGATAATCAGAATCGTGCAGGTGATTCTGGACAGGAAAGAAATCCTGACGCGTTCGAGGTGTCAGATGGCAGAGGCCCGGGAGGAATTGATGTTACGCCTGGCGGAACGAACAATGGAAATACAGGTGATATAAATGGAGAGAATCCGGGAAATGGAGATAACGGGGATGAACCGAATATTCCGGGGAAGCCGGATCAGCCTGGTACACCCACTGGTCCGGATAATCCAGAGTATCCGTCCGGACCTTCAAGCTGGGAGGAAGACCAGCTTAAGCCCCGGGATCCAGTCCAGACAGAGAACGGTATCCTGGTCAGACTTAGTGCATCAATTCACAGAGATTATTATCAGGGAGATGTCTTTCGGGGAGAGGATGCGACAGTTACTGCGACATTCCGTCAGCCGGATGGAAGGAATCAGCTGGTTACGTTACCTTATGGGGAGCCTGACGGTTACAGTGTCAGGATGTCTACACGGGTTACGGGGAAGCATACGGCAACGTTTACTTACATGGGAGTATCGGCAAGAGCGGCATACGAAGTAATCTCCAGTGGAGTGACAGTTCGATATTATGGAATAAGCGACGACAGGATATTTGCACTTACACTTCCCGGACCGCTTGGATACGATTCGGATACCATGAAAGAACTTTCATCCCGTACTTATACCTATTATGCCGTCAGCGGCGGCACGGCGGATCTGACAGACATCCATAGCCGTCTGATAGCATATTTGGGGGATGGGAAGGTTAAGGAGAGTTTTTTGGAAGACAATGGATATAAGAGAGTTGTATTTCTTGAGGAAGAGGATGGGTATCTGAAGTCGATGTTGACGGGATTCCAATACTATTCGAATGGGGCGCTTGAAGAGAGAGAGCCTTGCCTGTATTATCCTGTTGCTAACTGGGGAACTGGTTCATTGAGAACTGTCATGGATATAGTGGGTGAGGTTCCGGCAGGATACAGAATCCGGCGGGTTGTTCAAGATGAAGATGATCCGGGAAAGTTTAAGGGCAGTCAGGTGCTGGAACAGTATACAGGAAATTCTCCGGTTATGGAGATACCGATGGGTGTAACAGACATTGAATTAAAAGGCATGCAGGGAGATGGAAGCACAAAGATTACTACGCTGGCTCTGCCAGAAAGCGTAAGAGGGATTGAGTTTGCGAGTATTGGGAGAAGCCTGCCAACGTTAACAGATTATGAAACAGCCGGCAATGGCGTTTATCAGGCGATAGATGGAGTGTTATATAGTAAAGATGGGTGTACGCTGCTCAGTGTTCCGCCAGGGAAGACGGATATCGTGATACCAGATACGGTGACGACGATTGCGCAAGGTGCGTTCCAGGGAAGCAGCATCAGAGAATTGAGGATACCAGAGACAGTAACCAGTCTTAATGAAGGATGTTTTAGAGATTTTGCCGGAGAATTGATTCGGATGGATGGCGGGATAATTCCGGATATACCTGCCGATACAGGATATACCGGTAAGGTTTTATTTGCGGATTCGGCTTATGATGTCTTGATGAAGAAAGGAATCTTTGCTTTTAAGAGTCAGGATATCGTATTTGGCGCAATGGATGGAGATGGAACGGAGATTGCGGGAAAGACAGATATCTATACTTATGATGATAAGCGGAATATCCTGACGATGAAGGATGAGCCGGATATTCTGGCAGGAATTAATCCTGGTATCTATGGATATTATGCGGTTCCGGATGGAATTACCGCGGTATCGGGCGGTGCGTTTGCGGGAGCGGATGGTGTTCGGGAAATCAGCCTGCCGGACACTTTAAAGGAACTCAGACAGGGAAGTCTGGTTTTGCCGGCGGCCGTGGAAGAAGTCAGCCTGTCAGCAGACAGAATGACGATATCACCGATGTTATTCGGCGATTCTGCGCAGGGAGCAGCTGTTCCAGATATCAGAGTGTGTGTGCCAAAGGAATATTATGAAGGATATCTGGAGGCCTGGCAGCAGGCGTTGGATCCGGTATATGGCGCAGGAACGGCGGAACGGCTGCTTCAGATCAGGGATGACACGATTTTTTATGAAGATGAAGCAAAATATCAGAAGATAACAGAAGGCGGAGTTAATGGTTACCGCTTGTTAGAGGTATATGCTCAGAATCGAACCTCTTTTCGGGTGAAGGATGGGACGATGCAGATTCTGGCGGGTGCATTTGCACGAAGTGAAAGATTAGAGATCTTGTATCTGCCAGATTCTTTAAAGAGGGTGGAGAACAGTGCATTTTCGGGATGTGCGAAGCTTGAGACTGTGACGGTAAAGAGTGAGGAGCTCCTTGAGGACGGTGTGTTTGACTCGTTGGCAGGGCAGGTGAATGTGTATGATAAAGGCAGCGGGTTCGAAGAATTCATCTATGATAAAGGCATTGTATATGGAAAGTCATCAGAGGGAATCTATACATTAATTGATGTTCCGACAGATTATTCCGCAGATGTGGAAGTTTATAAGAATACAGGTTATCTGAATACAGAGGCATTTAGAAACTGTACATTGGCAGGGAAGATAGAGATCACTGATCAGGCATCGTTGAGAGAGATAGGAGACAGATGCTTTGAGAATTGTACGGCTGTAAGAAGTATACATCTTGATAATGCAGTCCGCTTGGAAAGAATCGGAGACGAAGCGTTTCGTTCTTGTACAGGACTTGAGAAGCTATATCTGGCAGATAGTATAAAGGAGCTGGGAAAAGGCATGTGCTATGACTGTACATCTCTTCAGGTCATGAGTGCAAAGGGAGTTAAGAAAGTTGGGACGGAAGCGTTCTATAATTGCCAGAGCCTTTTAGCAGGCAGTATCACACTTGACTGGAATCAGATGACGGAGCTTGGCGACCAGGCGTTTGCATACTGCAGCCTGCTTACGGCGCTCCCGGATATGCCGGCGCTTCAGAGTCTTGGAATACGGACTTTCTTCAGCTGCCAGAGGCTTAAAAGAATGACGCTGCCAGAGACTCTAAGCAGTATGGGAGAAGAGTGCTTTGGAGAATGCGGCGCCCTGACTCAGGTGGAGATGAAAGGGAGACTGACGGGAATCAGTCGGTATTGTTTCTATGGATGCCGCGAACTTGTGAAGGTTGAGTTCAGTGAGCAGCAGCAAAAAGCCCTGCAGGTGATAGGGGTTGAAGCATTTGGACAGTGTACTTCGCTGGAAAGCCTGGACTTAAGCCAGTTCCCGCTGTTGACACAGATGGGAGAGCGGACATTCGAGGGATGTGATTTCCTCACGGCGGTAAAGTTCCCGGAGAATCTTAAGAAGGTTCCGGATTACTGTTTTGAGAATTGTCCGAATTTGTCAATCCTTACTCTCGTTTCTGCCGAGGTGACGGGACTGGGGGAAGCGATTTTTGGAGATGCGTTGTCGCCGTTTGTCCATATATGGGTGAAGGAAGAGAATCTTCTGGCTTATGTGAATGCATATAAAGATATTCTTGACCGGCTGTATGGAGAGGGGACTGCAGCGAGTATCCTGGGGAAAATCGATGAGAAGACAGAGATTGTAAGGGGAATTACTTTTGAAATCACGGATGAAGGAAGGGTATTAAAGGAAGCATCAGAGGCGTTTGAGGGGACATATACGGTTCCAGTTAATACGATACGGATTGAGACGGAGGCATTTGCCGGATGCCAGAAACTTACGGGTATCGTGCTTCCAGGAGGCAGTCAGATTATTCTTGGTGACCGGTGCTTTAAGGGATGTATAGCATTAGAAGAAGCTGATCTGCTTGGAGATATTCCAAAGTGGGGGGACGAAAGCTTCATGGATTGTACCGCTTTGAGGAAGGTATGTATAGGCGAAGGATACCAGGAGAGTATACCGCGAATCGGAACAAGAGCATTTGCAGGGTGCAGCGGGCTTAATGGACGGGATGCCGTTTCAATCAGGGCTAAAGTAACTGTGTTGGGAGAAGAATGTTTTGCAAATTGTGTGAATCTTAGCGCGATTCCGACAACGGAATCAGCCCGTGTGAGCCTGGAAGTGATTGAAGACAGAGCATTCTCGGGCTGCAAGAGCATGACACAGTTCCTCACCAGTGCATTTCCTGGGATGAGGACGATAGGCAGCCAGGCATTCTATGACTGTGATTCGTTGAATAATCCATCGGTTCCGGAGAATGTAACATCTATTGGAGAGGGATGTTTTGCCGAATGCGATAATCTGACAACGGTAAGTTTCTATTGTGCTTTGGAAGAGTATCCAAAGGATTGCTTTAAGAACTGTTCGAAACTTACAAGAACAGGAGGGGTTGCAGATGCATTGTCCGGGCTTAAGAGGATTGGAGAAGGAGCATACGAGGGCTGTACATCACTGGTGACAAACGATACGTGGAATCTGGGAAGATATTCTCAGTTGGAGGAGATTGGAGTGAATGCGTTCCGGGGTTGTATCTCCATGACGGAGATTGCATTGCCATCTACAGTGCAGAGAATCAGGGAAGGCGCTTTCGATGGATGCAGAAGTGCCGGACAGATGATATTGTCCTCAGTAACAATACCGCAGATTGGTAAGATTGCGCTTGATACTATGTCAGATGCTTTCGTTATCAGAGTGCCGGACAGCCAGGCAGAGGGGGACAGTGTCTATAAAGGGTATCTGGCAGTATTTACGGAAATGTTCGGAGAGAGCAAGGCATATGAAATCCTGGATTCCATATCGGACAGCGCAAAAGAGAGGAATCCGCTTCCGGCATCTGCCGATAGCGTATCGGTTGGCGAACCGCAGCAGGACGAGGAAGCAGAAGAGATATGTGAGGAGATAATAGAATGATCATACAACAGTCAGAGCAGGTCATGCAGGAAGTGAAGAAGGTCTTCATTGGGAAGGATGAGATTATTGAGAAGGTTTTGATGAGTATCTATGCCGGCGGGCATATCCTGCTGGAGGATGCGCCGGGGGTTGGCAAGACGACCCTTGCGCTTGGTTTTTCGAGAGCGCTTGGGTTGTCGTACAAGAGGGTGCAGTTTACGCCCGATACAATGCCGTCAGATATTACCGGCTTCAGTATCTATAATAAGAATACAGGAGAGTTCGAATACAAGCCGGGGGCCGCAAACTGTCATCTACTTATGGGAGATGAGATTAACCGTACTTCTCCGAAGACGCAGGCGGCGCTTCTGGAGGTCATGGAAGAAGGAAGTGTGACGGTGGACGGTATCACGCATGTGCTGCCAAAACCATTTATCTGTATTGCAACACAGAACCATTATGGATCTGCGGGAACACAGGCGCTTCCGGATTCTCAGCTTGATCGTTTTATGGTACGGCTTAGCATCGGTTACCCGGGGCGGGACAGTCAGGTTGCGATACTTAAGAGCCGGCGGGGAATCAGTGACATTGATCATGTACGGCCGATGATGGACAGGGATGATGTGAAAGAGATCCAGGATTATCTGTATTCCATCAAGATTACGGAGGATATCTTGTATTATATTACAGATTTGTGCGCGGCGACGAGACAGGCGGCCATGGTAGAGTTGGGAGTCAGTCCGCGAGGCGTCAATGCCCTGGCGCATCTGGTTCGTGCAAGAGCAATCTTGAGGGAACGTGATTTTGTGACACCGGAGGATGTGCAGGCAGTATTTATTGATGTCTGTGCACATCGTCTGGTCATGCGTCCACAGGCAAAGATAGAAGGTGTGACCGCTGTGGATGTGCTGACGGATATTTTGATGAAAATAAAAGCACCTTCATTGGGAAGAAAGAGATAAGATTATGTGGAAACATCGGATGGGGTATGCGGCGGTGTTGGTTGCCGCCCTGATTGCATATATTATGGCAGACCGGCAGGAACCGTTGGTATTGCTGTGGCTTCTGATTATGGTTCCTGTGTTTGGCGTACTTCTTCAACGAGCCGCTATGCGGGGGAGTGAGATAAACTGTCAGATACAGGGGACATGCCGGATGGGGCAGAAGGTTGTATTGAATCTTGTATTGAAGCGGAAGAGCAGACTTCCGCTTGGCAGTGTTAAGGTTCATATCATCTTTGAAAATGTACTGTACGGAAGCCAGAATGAGCTTGAGGCATGGCTTCAGCCGGATGAACAGAAGGATATGGCATTTACCTATATCTACGGGGCAGAAGACTGTGGGAATGTGAAGATACGTGTGCCTGATGTAGAATATCAGGATGTGTTTGGATTATTTGCATTCAGGCGTCCGGCGGATCTTATACAGGAAATATTGGTTTATCCGCCTGAAATCCGGTTAAATATGGAGCTTCTCAAGAGACCGGAAACCAAGAGCTTTGGTGATATGTACAACCAGAAGAGAGGACAGGATATCAGTGAAGTATCGGGACTTCGGGACTATGTGCCGGGAGATGCCATGAACAGTATTCATTGGAAATTGTCCGGGAAATTAGACGAGCTGATTGTCCGGGAATTTGGGCAGCCATCCAACTATAATACATTGATTTTATATGAGATGATGAAGAAGAATAGAGAAAGGGAGGTTCCAAGTTCCTGCAATAATGCGGTACTTGCCCTGACAGCAGCGTTGAGCATGGGTATGCTGGAACTGAACCTGGAACACAATGTGGGGCGGATTCAGGGGAAAGATTATCAGATTGTTCCGGTTTATTCGATGGATACTTATGAGCAGATGCAGATGAACCTGTTATGTCTGCCTGTTGCAGAGGAAATCAATGGATTGGATACAGTCTATAGTTTTATGAAGGGAAATCTGAGAAATGAGTATACGAAGATGATCTATATCACGTCTTGCTATGAGGAGAATACAGTCAGACAGCTGGCAAGGGAGGTTGATCTGACTGTGCTCCAGGTTATGCAGGGAAGAAAATCTGCTTATATTTCATCGGCGGGCTATACGGTAATCTCTATAGATGTGGATACATATCAGGAAACGATGAATAGTATTACAATATGATATCAGGGTTAAAATATCTTTTGACCTCAACATTACAATATAAGGATGCAGTATGAAAAAAGGGAAGGATAACATCTGTCTGCTTACACTAGAGAGCAGGACAGAGAGAGGCAGAAGTAAAGGGATAAGGAGAGATAATAACAGGACCGAACTGGTGTCAGAAGCAATTCCGGCACTTTTTCTGCTGATTGGAATTTTAAGTATGTGCAGGGATATGATGTATGCGCCATACTGCCTTGCCGGTGCAATCCTTGCCGGAACTCTTGTAATCCTGATCCTGCAGGTATCAGAAGCCTTACCAGGGGCATCAGGTATTGCCAGAATGGGAATCTATGTAGTGAGTATTCTGTGTTTTCTGGGATTCATCCTGTATATTGCACAGGGATTTCTATATACGGTGAATCAGATTCGTACACTGTGGAATCTACGGTTTCAGACGGAACTGGAACGGTTCTCCGTGAATAGCGCTGTGGTGCCGGGGGCAATGATATTCTGGAGCCTGCTGGCTGTTCCGTTGGCGTCTCTTATATTAATGTTGGTGAAACGTAAGGGTACCGGAAGGCTGCTGGGGCTTGTTGGCTGTGTGCTGCTCATAGGATTTGTTTTGGGGCAGTCCCAGATGTGGTCTGCAGTGGCATGCATTCTTATGGGGATCTTTGGAATGATGTCATTTGCGTCGGCGCCAAAGCGTCAGATAGGAATTCGAGGCATATTATGTATAGCGTGCGCAGGGTGTGTGTTTCTTGCAGCAGTATATATTACAGGAGAATATAAAGGTTTGAACCAGATTACCAGATGGAAGAGCGGTGTATCTGCATGGTTTGAGAGATTCCGCTATGGTGAGGATACTCTTCCGAAGGGGGATCTGACAAAAGCCCAGGACCTTCTTGACGGGGAAGAGGAGACATTGAGGCTTGTGATGGAGAAGCCTCAGGAGTGGTATCTGAGAGGATTCGTGGGCGGATCCTACGAAGATACTGCGTGGAAGAACCTTCCTGCAAAAGCCTATCAGGGAGAGTACGAAGGACTCCTGAAGTGGCTTGAGACGAAAGATTTCTCTGTTGTTACTCAATTCTCACGTTATCAGGATCTGACAGATATGAATGAAGGACTGGATACGGGGAATGTAAAAGTACAGGTAGAGAATATCGGCGCATATCGGAAATTCGTGTATCTTCCGGCATCCGTTGACAGCTGGACCGTCAGAGGGACAGAAGCAAAAAAGGACTGGCAGGTACGTTCGAAGAGATTCTTCGGAGCGGATGAGTATGAGTTTCAGGCAGTCGACGGCGCGCCGTCCGCAGACGGACTCTCTATAGCGCAATGGCTGATGAATCCTTTCGGGGACAGAGAGAAGACTTATCTGGATGCAGAAGCGGTGTATCATTCATTTGCAGAAAGTTATTATATGGAGATAGATGATGAATTAAAAGTATTGATTGAAAGCATGTTTTTCCAGGAAGAAGAGGAAATAGACTTTAATGATTTTAACGATGTAACATCACATATCCGAAGAACTCTGCGCCGGGAGACACGCTATACAGAAGAACCTCCGGCAGTTCCGGCGGGAGAAGATTTTGTAGAATGGTTCCTGAATGATTCGAAAAGAGGCAATGCGGCGCACTATGCATCGGCAGCGGTGCTGGCATACCGGACGGCAGGATATGCCGCCAGGTATGTGGAAGGGTATCATTATCCATCTGAGCAGAACCAGGATATGGGAGAGGAGACCAGGGTTACGCTTACCAATAAGAATGCACACGCATGGGCAGAAGTATATGTACCAGGAGCAGGTTGGATGCCGGTGGAGGTTGTTCCGGGTATGTACACGGAGATGTATACGAACCAGATTATCGAGGGTGAGCCGACATTTCAAGTGAATTCAAATCCGGGTGAGGATGGACTTGAGGTTGAAGGAAGTGCCGGGGAGGAAGAAACGTCGGAGAAAGAGGATGAGCAGCCGTTGCCGCTTCGAAGGATTCTTTCTATGATTGTTTTTTGTATGTATCTGTGTCTGGGGATGTACCTGTTTCTGGAAATACAGCGTGTGATTAGGAGGATTATCAGGAAGCGTTCGCGTCAGAGTAAAGACGGACAGGAGTTTGTAGAATGGTATGCAGACGAGATAGAGAAGCTGCTTTTGCTTGGTAAGATCAAGGGAGACTATGGGCGCCCGATGGAGATATCAGCAGAGGTTGAAGAGAAGATTGTGGGAATCAGGCGGGCGGAATATGAGAGGGCGGTACAGCTGCTCCAGAAGATACGGTTTGGCGGCAAGAAACTTCTGCCCAGCGAGATGCACACGTTGGATTGCTTTCTGAGGAAGCTTGCGAGGGTGTTGTATACACAGGGGAGCGCGTGGAAGAAGATTAAGATGAGGTATTTTTTTGACTGATTATAGACAAATCCCCTCTGGGAACACTGAACTTCAAGGTTCCCAGAGGGGATTTGTCTATGTATTCCGGAATCTGTGGTATCCAAGCAGAATCCCGATGATTCCGGTTATCAGTGCAATGCACAGGTGTATGATAATCTGCCTTGCAGGAAACGCGAATCCAGTGGTCATAGGAAGATACACTGGCATAGATGTCATGAAATGGGTAATATTTTTGGTTACAGCTGTTCCAAAGCCGAATAAAGGAGCAAGTACCTTCAGCCATAAAACGGGGAAGAAGAATACCACAAGTGACAGTATGAGCGCAAGGAAGGGAGTCCTGCAAAAGGCCGAGATTCCCGATATGATGCCGGTAAGAAGAAGTGCGCCTGTCAATCCCAGTAAAGCAACAAATACGCAGAATCCCAGAATTGTCTTTGGACTATATCCGTAGAAATTTGCAAAATTCAGTAGAACGGCTGACGCGTCAAGACCCTGTGTGCCATACATGGTAAGATAGAGTATCCATAGAAAAACGCTTACTATACAGGTTAAGGCCGCTGCAAAAATACTGGCTGCCAATACCTTCATCCAGATGCCGCTCTGTTTTCCATGGCGGGTAGTCTTCAGAATGTCGGCGGTTCTTAGCTGATATTCCTCAGCAAAGAGGGGAGATAAACCAATAATCAATATGACGAATAGCACCAGCAGCGCCATGATGTAGATCTCTGCAAAATCATTCCAGCCATAGACATAATCGAAGATCAGACTGTCTGAATACTCTGCGGTATGATTGCCGGTGGATGAGACGATATCGTCCGGAAAAGGATAGAAATAGAGTGCTTCTGGGTCGTCTCCGTTGGTCTGCATATAATTTGTAAATTGTTCCGTGATAAAACGGCTGCAGTAGTTTCCTACAGTGGCATCTGTCTTCTCATCATAATAATAGAATCCATATTCATTATATATTTGCAATATTTTTTCTTTTGTCAAGGCTCCTGCATAGAGTTTTGTCAGCGCCTGGTCTTTTTGGATGGCTTCCTGCCCATGATAGACTTTGCCGTCTATGACGGTCGTATAATGGTCTCTTTCTGCAAACAGGCGGAAGGATAAAAATGCCAGCAGCAAGAATACACCCAGCCATACGATTTTGCGGGATGCAATCTTATAGAGTTCTTCTTTCCAGATGTTCCACATGTTCTGATACCTCCTCAAAATGATATAGATATACGTCTTCTAGCCCTGGCTGGACTGGCAGGGCGCCTTCGCAGGGGCATGTATCGGAGACAAGGCGGAGACGAACCTGATTGTCTTCATTTTTTAGATTACTTACAGCGAAAGTGTCATTCAGGCGAAGCGCTGTCTCAGGGTCAGCCAGGTACTCCCAGACTTTTCCGGATACACTTGCTGTCACTTCCTGGATGGATCCTTGTTCTATGATCCTGCCCTGCTTCATGAGAAGGATTTCATCTGCAATGAATTCAACATCAGAGACAATGTGCGTGGACAGGATGATGATTCTTCCTTTAGATAAAGAACTAATAATGTTGCGAAAACGTATACGTTCCTTCGGGTCAAGGCCAGAAGTGGGTTCATCCAGGATTAAGATTTCCGGATCGTTGAGCAGAGCCTGGGCAATCCCAAGTCTTCTTAACATTCCGCCGGAAAATGTCTTGATTTTGCTTCGCTGGTCACTTTCAAGTCCTGTCAGGCAGAGCATTTCCTGTACTTTTTCTTTTGCAAGTTCCCTGGGGATTGCTTTGCAGGCTGCCAGGTATTCCAGATACCGTCTGGCAGTAAAGTCGGGATAATAACCAAAATCCTGGGGTAAATATCCCAGCATATAGCGATAATCGCCATCTAGTTTAGTGATTGAAGAGCCGTTGCACAGGATCTCACCGGCTGTAGGTTTTAATACACCGCAGATCATACGCAGCAATGTGGTCTTTCCGGCTCCATTTGCACCTAGAAAGCCATAGACGCCGTTTTTTAGGCAGAGTGATACATTGTCTACGGCTATTTTATTTTTGAAATGCTTGGTGATACGGTCTAATTTTAACTCGGGCATAATTTTCTCCTTTTCAAAATGGCTTATTCATTTACACATATGGTGTCACCCTGATTAATCTTTTCAAGAAGTTTTGCAATTTCTGCAATCAGCAGAAGTGTTCCTAAAGCTGCAAGTATCTGCCATATAATCAAATATTCTGGTTGGTACACAGGCTCCCACAGCACAGGTAAGAGTGATATAATGCCGCAGAGCAGACCGAGAGCAAAAGAACGAAAACCAGAGAAAATGCTCCGCAGATGGGACAGCATATGCAGGTACAAGATGTCTGACCATAGAAACGGCACTGCCATGTAGATAAGAGAGACACTGATTCCAAGAGTATCTACTCCACCGGCAATTAGAATAAATAATACAAGTATAATCAGATTGGCAATTCCTGCTTCCAGCATCCGGATACATATCATTTGTCTTAGATTCAGGTACAGGGTCTGCTCAAGTTCTGCCATATGCCAGGAGAACAGGCGTGCTATCTGGCTTAGGCAGATATTTCCGGCAAATACAATAAATACGGAACAGACAGTAAGCATCTCCGGCCCCCCGCGAGAGGTTCTTCGCAGGTAGAGAGCCAACAGCATTGCTGTCAGAAGAAGGCTGCCCTGAAGGAGCCAGTGTGTGATTGGCTGGAAACGTATCTGATTCCATACATGTTCCAAAAAAGTCGGATAATACCGGATAGATTTGCAGGCTGCTTCCTGCCGGATGACGGCAAGGCTTTGTGTTTTCTTTTGGGCATCTAACGGGAATCTCCATTCTAATAAGGAGTCCGGGGGCCGGTGGTTTGGATGCGGGGTAATATATTTGCTCCTATGTTCTTCTCGGAGATTAGAGTATTGCTTTGGTTTTGTATAAAGTGTCATGAGAAATGTTGTTCCTTCCTTGAATTTTCTATAGCTGGAATTTATTTAAAATCATCTGGATTCAGCATTCTGCTCAGTTTTTCTAATCCCTGCCGGATACGAGATTTGACGGCGTCATAAGAGGCGCCTGTCATGCGGGCGATCTCCCGGTTCTTGTACCCGTAGAAATGATGAAGAAGAACAGCCTCCCGCTGTGCCTCGGGGAGTTTCATAAGCGCTCCGGCAAGCAGGAGAGTATTTTCCAAAGATGCAGCATGGCTGACTGAATCAGAAGATTTTATGCTGTCTGTCTGGCTTATATGGCAATCTGCCCGCATATACTCCCGGCACAGGTTCATGGCAATGGTCAGAAGATACCCTTTCAGATTGCGGTACTGATAATGGTCTACATATTTGATAAACCGCAGAAATGTTTCCTGAGCCAGATCGTAGGAGTCTTCACGGCTTCCGGTCTGATAGCAGCAGAAATAATAGATATCGTCATAATATCTGCCGGCAATCTCGTTCAAGTATTCAGTTTGTCCGTTTTGAATCCGCCGGATCAGTTCCCTGTCTTCCACAATATATCTCCTGTTCAAATGAGTGTTCACAGAAAATACTCTGCAACATTTTATTGTAAAACGTCTTACAATAAATATAACCCCTTTTCGCATAAAAAGGGGTTATGTTTCACAATAAAAGTATGTTGAAATTTTGAGGCTCAGAGTGTATATTGAAAGAAGAAATAAGATGTGTGTGCAAAAAGTGTACACAAAAGAAAATGTATATGAATCAGATGAGATATAGAGTGCACTGGAGAATCGTGAGAAAGAGTCAGGAGGCGGCATGAAGAAAATAGGTCTGATCGTGAATCCGATTGCAGGAATCGGAGGGAAAGCAGGGCTAAAAGGTTCTGACGGTGAAGGAACTTATCTTAAAGCCCTTGCTCTGGGAGCTGTCCGGGAGAGCGGCAGGAAAGCTCTTATTGCGGCGCGCATGTTAAAGGATGTGGCGGATGAAACAGAGATCTATACATGTCCAGGGGAAATGGGCGCTGATATCTGTGAAGCAGCGGGTATTGACTATAGGCTGCCGGAGGTGTTATATCAGGGAGGAGCTGAGGATACAATCCGTGCGGCCAGGGTATTTGCTGCGGAGGGAGCCGATTTGATTCTCTTTGCGGGAGGAGATGGCACGGCGAGAGATATTATGGATGCGGTAGGAATGGATACGCTGGTTCTGGGGATTCCGGCAGGGTGTAAGATTCATTCCGGCGTATACGCATTGAATCCGCGCAGAGCCGGTGAGCTGGCGGTAAGATATATCCGGGGGCAGGTGCGTAAGATTCGGGAAGCGGAAGTGATGGATATTGATGAAGAACTTTTCAGGAAAGGGCAGGTGAGTGCCAGGCTCTATGGTTATCTCAATATACCTGACGACACCCGGATGGTGCAGAATGTAAAGAGCGGCGGTACATACGGCGGGGAGGATTCGGTAGAAGGCCTGTCGGATTATATTGTAGATACATGGGAGCCAGAGACATTGTATATCGTGGGAGGAGGTTCTACGACGGCAGCTGTTATGAAGAAGAAGAACCTGCCGAATACACTGCTGGGCGTTGATCTTGTGTATGAAGATCAGGTGATAAAATCAGACTGTACGGAGAAAGAGATTCTACATATTATAAGGGAATATAAGCGTGTTAATATTCTTGTAACAGTCATCGGCGGTCAGGGATATGTCTTCGGACGGGGGAATCAACAGATTAGCGCAGAGGTTATCAGGCAGGTCGGGAGAGAACATATCATTGTGGCGGCGTCCAGAGATAAGATGCTGCATTTTGTGGGTAAATCATTGTATGCAGATACAGGAGATGAAGAAGTGAATCAGTACCTGGCAGGCTGCATGCGTGTCATCGTCGGATATGGGGAGTATGTAGTAATCAGAGTAGAGGTATGAAAAACGTATGAAAAGACAGGAGGAAGGAAAGTATGGAGAAAACATTTGTGCATCCGTATATGCCAAACAGTGTTCCAGAGATAAAAAAGCAGATGCTTGATGAGTTGAGGGTGAAGGATATCCGGGAGATATATGAGAGTATCATTCCCCAAGATTTACTCTATAAAGAAAGATTAAATCTGCCGGAACCGATATGCAGTGAGTATGAATTAAAGAAACATGTGACAGGAATCTTGAATAAAAACATTTCCACGGAAGAGTATACAAGCTTCCTTGGGGCAGGGTGCTATAAGCATCAGGTTCCGGCAATCTGTGATGAGGTCAATACACGGGGAGAATTCCTGACGGCGTATTGTGGGGATACTTATTCAGATCATGGGAAAATGCAGGCAATATTCGAGTATACCAGTATGATGGGAGAATTGTTAGATGCAGACGTGGTGAGTTATACGACTTATGATGCGGGGCAGTCGGTGTGCTCATCCTTTCGCATGGCAGTTCGGATTCATAGCGCGGCCGGGCGGGAGAGATCTGTAATTCTGGTACCAGCTTCTATGAATCCGGATATCTATAGTCAGGCGGATGCTTACTGCCGGAATGTTGCAAGACTTGAGAAGGTGGCATATGTCCCGAAGACAGGATTGATGAATCTGGAGGAATTAGAAAAGAAACTTAAGCGGGGGGATGTGGCAGCAGTTTTCTATGAGAATCCCTCTTATCTAGGGTTTTTTGAAGAGCAGGCAGAAGAGATTGCAAGGCTTACCCATCAGTATGGAGCTATCTGTATCGCGCAGCCCCAGGTGTCTTCTCTTGGTATAATAGAGAGCCCGATGAATCTGGGGGCGGATATTGTGTGCGGAGATATTCAGCCTTTGGGGATGCATCTGCAGTACGGCGGCGGACAGGCAGGGTTCATTGCCAGCCATCAGAAGCTTGAGTATATGGAACAGTTTCCTACTTATATGTATGGAATCGCGAAGACCGATAAGGAGGATACTTATGGCTGGGGCCGGGCGATGAATTACAGGTGTTCCCATGGAAGCCGGGAGAAGGCGAATGAGTATTTTGGTACGGAGACCGGACTGTGGGGGATTACAGCGGGGGTATATCTTGCCAGTATGGGACCGCAGGGAATGTATGAACTCGGAGAAACTATCATGCAGAATCTGCAGTATCTGATCATCAGACTGAATGAGATTGACGGCATAAAGGCAAATCCATTTGGAAGAAGTAATTTCCAGGAGGTGCTTGTTGATTTTAATAATTCGGGGAAGACGGTTGCAGAAATTAATCGTGTGTTATTGGAGCGTCGGATTTTCGGGGGCAAGGATCTGAGTAAAGAATTCCCGCAGATGGGGCAGTGCGGGTTGTACTGTGTCTCAGAACTGACGACGCAGGAGGAGATGGACGCCCTTGTGGAGGCGCTTAAGGAGGTTGTGGAAAATGGGATATTATAAGCAGAACAGAGACTTTCATGAAGCGCGTTGGGACGAGCCGTTTATTATGGAAATGGGAAATCCGGGAGAGAGAGGCGTATTGATACCGCGGGCATCCAAAGAAGTCCGGGAAATCAGCGGGGATGTATCAGAACTTGTTCCAAAAGGGCTTCGCAGGAAGAAGGCGCCGGTATTGCCGGAAGTATCGCAGATGCAGGTGCTTCGTCATTATATGCGGCTTTCTCAGGAAACTATAGGAACGGATCTGAATATTGATATCGGACTTGGAACATGTACGATGAAATACAGTCCCAAGGTCCATGAACAGCTGGTTCGTACAGAGAAGTTTCAGGAGATTCATCCGTGCCAGGACGAGAGTACGGTACAGGGAATTCTGGAGATTATGTATAAAGATGCGGAATATCTGAAAGCTATATCGGGTATGGATAAGGTAAGCCTGCAGCCAGCAGGGGGAAGTCAGGCTATTTTTGCCAATGTACAGACGATCCGGGCATATTTTGAAGATAAAGGAGAAGGAGAACAGCGCAATGAGATTATTACTACTATCCTATCCCATCCGGCGAATCCAGGAACGGCGGCAACGCTTGGGTATAAAGTTATCACGCTGTATCCGGACGAAAACGGACTGCCGGATATAGAGGCGCTTAAGACAGCTGTTTCCAGGCATACGGCGGCGCTTATGATTACAAATCCGGAGGATACAGGAATCTATAATGACCGAATCCGGCAGTTTGTAGATATCGTTCATGAGGCCGGAGGGCTCTGTGTCTATGACCAGGCTAACCTGAATGGAGTATTTGGACTGACCAGGGCAAGAGATGCAGGATTCGATATGTGCCATTATAACCTTCATAAGTCGTTTTCTTCGCCCCATGGCTGTCAGGGACCGGGAGCGGGGGCGCAGTGTGTGTCAGAAGAGCTTGCCAGATATGTGGCGGCGCCTACAGTGGAATTTGACGGAGACAAATATTATCTGGATTATCAGCGGCCGGACAGTATCGGAAAGCTTCGTGCATTTTACGGAGTGCCTTCTGTATTAATCCGGGCATATGCATATATCAGAAGTATGGGTGCGGATGGTATGAAACAGATTGCAGAACTTTCTATATTAAATAACAATTATCTGATTAAGAAACTTCTTGAGATAAAAGGACTGTCCATGCCGTTTGCCAGGGGACGTTTCCGGATGGAGCAGGCACGGCTCAGCTGGCAGGAGCTTACGGAAGAGACCGGAGTAACAACAGACGATATCTGCCGCAGGATTGTAGATTATGGATTCCAGGATTATTTCACGAGCCATCATCCAAGGGTGCTGCCGGAACCATTTACTCCGGAGCCGGTAGAAACTTATTCCAAAGATGATATGGACGAATATGTGGCGGCATTTGCTGCGATCGCCAGAGAGGCATACACCAATCCGGAACTTGTAAAGGGAGCGCCTTATAAGGCGGCGCTGGGAGCAAGGATTGATGAAGAATGCCTGACGGACTGGAGCAGATTCGCGACCACATGGAGAGCTTACAGGAAATTATAGAAGATGCAAGAAGATACGTTCATGGAATATTGGGTGGCTGCCAAGGGAATGTTTTGCCGGTGAGAAAATGAAGGAGGAGAAGAAAAGATGTTAGCAGTTGTGAAGGAAAAACCGGGACCAGGGTTTGCGATTAAGGAAGTGCCTTATCCGGTGCTGCGGGATGACGATGTAATTATAAAAGTAAGATCAGTGGGAATATGCGGGACGGACGGACCGATACTTGCGGGGACCAGGGAAGTACCATGGCCGCTGATTCCGGGGCATGAGTTCGCCGGAGACATTGTGGAAGTGGGTTCTCGTGTGAAACATCTGAAGGTGGGTGACAGAGTAACGCCGTGTATTGTTATAGGATGCGGAGACTGTGATATGTGTATCGAGGGAAAAGAAGTGCTTTGTGATAATCTCGTTGAGACCGGGATTCATGTGGATGGGGCTTTTGCAGAGTATGTACGGGTTCCGGCAAAAGTGTGCCGCAAGATGCGCGATACTACTACATATGACCAGGGAGCATCGGTGGATCCAATCGCTTCGGCATACCGTACGGTCAAAGCATCATCTATAACATCTAAGGATGTATGTGTCGTGTATGGACCAGGTCCTATCGGGTTGTATGCAGTGCAATTAATCAAACTGCGCGGCGCAAAGAAAGTGATCTGTGTGGGAACGGATGTGGATAAAGATCGCCTTAAGCTGGCCAAAGAATTGGGAGCGGATGTTACGATTAATGCATCGATAGAAGATCCAGTTGAGAGAATACGTGAGGCCACCGGAGGAAAGATGGCGGATTATGTACAGGATTGTGTCGGCGTGCCGGGTGTTCCGCTCCTTGCCATGAATATGCTGAAGAAGGGCGGGACGTATGCGGTTACAGGACTCTATCACAGCCTGCCGGAAGTAGATCTGGGGAAGGTAGTAAGGAACGAGATTAAGATCTACGGGACCATCTGCTATACACGGCAGGAATTTGAAGAATGTCTGGATTTTGTGGAAGATGGGCGTGTAAAAGTAGAACCGCTGATTACTCATCATTTCCCATTAAGAGAGATGGAACAGGCATTCGCAGTTATGCAGTCTAAACAGTGTATGAAGATTATTATTACTATGTGAAGATACTGTGAACAAAGCTGAATAAACGGAAAAATGGATTGACAGACAAGGGGTGATAGTTGTAGAATGACAGAGACAGAAGGAAGTGGTATATTGTGAACAGTCAAAGAAAATTAATTAAAAGAGTATGTGCTGTCGGAATGACCGGCGTGTTAGCGGCTGGAATGGTGACAGCAAAACCAATAGCGGCGCTTACTCTGGATCATGTTATTGCGGCTGAAGGTGAAGAAGAGAAACGCTGGGAGGACATGACCGAAGAAGAGCGTGCGGCATTGCCGCCAGAAGAGCAGGAACGTCTGAAGGCGGAGGCGGAAGAGCGTAAACGTCTGGAAGATGAGGAAGCGGCAAGGATAGCAGCGGAAGAAGAGGCTGCAAGGCTTGCTGCCGAGGAAGAGGCAAAAAGAGCGGAGGAAGAAGCAGCGGCAGGAGCCGCCGGGACAGAGTCACCAGAAGTGCCTGTGAATCCGGAAGAACCTGTGAATCCGCAGGAACCAGTGAGTCCGGACGGAGAAGATACAGGAATTACGAACCCGGAAGAACCAACGAATCCAGATGCATCTGAGAATCCAGGGGATACGATCAACCCAGGCGAAGGAGATGGGGCTGAGAATCCGGAAGATCCGTCGAATCCGGACGGAGGAGATGTCAATCCGGAAGCACCAGAGAATCCAGAAGATCCAACGAATCCGGAAGCACCAGAAGACCCGTCGAATCCGGATGGAGGAGATGGAGTTGAGAATCCAGAAGATCCGGTGAATCCGGATGACGTGATTGGAACAGAGACGCCGGAGAGTCCTGAGACACCAGAACCACCAGCAGAACCAGAAGCGCCGGTTGAATCGGACGTTGTGGAGAGTGTGGAAGAAGCTGCAGCTGAAGAATTACCCCCTGGAAAAACCAGTAACGCAGCATTGATTTTGAGCCAGAAGATTGTAAAACTGCCTGAGATTGTGGAGGATTTTCATTTTTGGACAGTAGCACGAAAATATGCATTTGCCAAAGAAGATATTATGATTCGCGAGAAGACACCCGCAAAATATGCAGATGAGGGTACGGTAAGAATTATTGGAAGGCTGAAACAAGATGGGTTGTTGTACATATTGAAGGAAGAAGACAATGGATGGCTCTATATAGAATCTGGCAGAGTTAGAGGTTTCGTGAAGGCGGAAGATGTTATCACCGGTGATGATGCCAACGAATTGTTAGAAAAATATCAGGAAGAAGCCAAGGAATGGGCAGAGGAAAATGAAGTCGAATATACTGGTATTGAAGGTACAGCGCCCATGGCAGAAGAACTGGTTGCCTGGAATGAAAATGAAGCATTTACCTATCTGAGAGCTACAGTGAATCAGACGGTAGTAGATAAGGAGTATGCAGTTGCAACAGAGGAAGCGGCAGAGATTAAGGAAGACAAGAGTGTAGAGAGCCGTACAATCGGTACGCTTCCGGCAGGTGGATTATGTTATATCCTGGGAGATGAAGAACAGGAATGGGTCTATGTGGAATCCGGAGATGTACGGGGATTTGTAGAGTATGATGATATCAAAGCGGGAGAAGAAGTCACAGAAGCTGTGGAAGAGACTGGTGAAGAGAAATATACTCTTGCGCAGGAAGCTGTAGAGCCGGAGGAGAATGCAGCATGTTATTATACTTTAACTTCAACCAAGCCCGGAGTGCCAAGTGGAGAAGTTCGCAGATCCATGATAGAATTTGCATCCCAGTTTATAGGAAATCCTTATGTGTGGGGCGGTACCAGCCTGACAGATGGAGCAGATTGTTCTGGTTTTGTGCAGAGTATTTATAAGCAATATGGCTATACACTTCCAAGAGTGGCATGTGACCAGGCACAGTATGGTATAAAGATACCTGTCGAGGATGCACAGCCGGGAGATTTGATTTTCTATGCAAAGGATGGGTATATCCATCATGTTGTAATGTATGCCGGAGAAGGCAAGACGATTGAGGCAATGAGTACAAATGCGGGAATTGTTCAGGCTGATGTCAGAGAAGGCAGTGCAGTATGGGCAACCCGTATCTTACAGGATAATGGTTATGATTATGCCGGAGGAGATATCAATGAAGTAAATGCTACAAAGGATATGTATGGATTGAATCTTGGTAATTTCAAGCTGACGTATTATTGTTCATGTGAGCTGTGTTGTGATGTTGAGACTGGAATTACGGCAACAGGCGCGCCGGTAGTGGAAGGAAGAACAATTGCGGTTGACCCGAGTGTAATTCCTTATGGAACACAGGTTATTATTGGCGGACACGTATTTACTGCAGAGGACTGTGGCGGAGCAATTAAAGGTAATCGGATAGATATTTATGTAAATGATCATCAGGAGGCATTGGCACTTGGTGTGAACTATGCAGATGTATATTTGAAGAAATAAATAGACAGAGTAAAGAGACAGCCAGATTGGTTGTCTCTTTTTCTTAGCATTGCGATCAGAAGTATGGATAAAATGTCTGTAAATATTTGCGGAATTCTGAATTTAATATTTTTGAAAATTGTAGTTGACACGGATTGGAATATATGGTAATCTAATTGAGCTGTCAAGTGAGAGACAAATCACAAAAAACGACAGAAAAAAATAATTAAAAAAGTTGTTGACAAACGACGAAAGATGTGATAATCTAATATAGCTGTCGC
>CANSLW010000004.1 GCA_947647815.1 uncultured Dorea sp.
CATATGGCAGGCAGTTTCAGGGAAAAATAGAAAACGGAAGAAAAAGGAAAACTTCCGTGTGAGACAGCATCCATTCAATATGAACTGGAATATGGCACAGCAGAACTGGAAATTCACCGTGATGCAATCAAACCAGGACAGAAAGTAGTTATTATCGATGACTTGATTGCAACAGGAGGAACGAATGAGGCTATCGTTAAGTTGATAGAAGGACTTGGAGGAATAGTTGTAAAGACAGTATTCCTTATGGAGCTGGCAGGTTTAAATGGAAGAGATAAGCTGAAAGGATATGATGTGGAGTCTGTAATCGCATATCCAGGCAAGTAACAGGGTGAATCAAAAAGGAAGGAGGCGTTAATATGTCAGGGGCAACAACTTATGAAGCAATAGATGACCGGATTGCAGCAGAAGCAATCATGACCGATCATTCTAAAGGACTTGAGATTGTAGACGGCCATGCGATAAAAGCACCGGTAGATTATGAGAATCCTGACCGATTGTATGACGTGTTAATCGCCCGTATCCGTAAGTATCACCCATCTACGGACGTGACGATGATAGAGAAGGCATACCATCTGGCAACAGAGGCACATGGAAATCAGTGCCGTAAGTCAGGGGAGCCATACATTATCCATCCACTCTGGGTTGGCATTATACTGGCGGATCTGGAGATGGATAAAGAGACGATTGCAGCAGGATTGCTTCATGATGTAGTAGAAGATACACAGATTAGTGAAGATGAGATAGCAAGAGATTTTGGGCGTGAGGTGGCACTCCTGGTGGATGGGGTTACGAAGCTGGGAAGATTGTCATATTCTTCGGATAAGCTGGATGTCCAGGCAGAGAATCTGCGCAAGATGTTCCTTGCCATGGCGAAGGATATCCGGGTTATCATCATCAAGCTTGCCGACCGGCTGCATAACTTAAGGACATTGCAGTTCATGAAGCCAGAGAAGCAGAGGGAGAAGGCGAAAGAGACGATGGATATCTACGCGCCTATCGCCCAGCGTCTTGGCATTTCGAAGATTAAGACGGAACTTGATGATCTGGCACTTAAGTATTCACAGCCGGAGGTGTTTTTCGATCTCGTAGACCAGATTAATGCAAGAAAGATGGAACGCGAGGAATTCGTGCAGCAGATTGTAGAAGAAGTTTCCGCACATATGAAGAATGCGAATATTAAGGCAGAGGTCAGCGGACGTGTAAAGCATTTTTTCAGTATATATAAGAAGATGGTGAATCAGGATAAGACGGTGGATCAGATATATGATCTTTTCGCTGTCCGTATTATCGTGGAATCTGTGCGGGACTGCTATGCCGCGCTTGGTGTGATACATGAATTGTATACACCGATTCCCGGGCGGTTTAAGGATTATATAGCGATGCCAAAACCTAATATGTACCAGTCTCTTCATACAACGTTAATGAGTTCCGTAGGGCAGCCTTTTGAGATACAGATCCGGACGGAAGAGATGCATAAGACTGCTGAATATGGAATTGCAGCCCATTGGAAGTATAAGGAATCTAATGACGGCAAGAAGAATGTAAAGGCGCAGGAAGAAGAGAAATTAAGCTGGCTCCGCCAGATTCTGGAATGGCAGAGAGACATGTCAGATAACAGGGAATTCATGAGTCTGATAAAAGGGGATCTGGATCTTTTTGCAGAGGATGTGTATTGCTTTACTCCTCAGGGAGACGTTAAGAATCTGCCAAACGGTTCCACACCGATAGATTTCGCTTATATTATACACAGTGCGGTAGGAAATAAGATGGTGGGCGCCAGAGTGAACGGAAAACTGGTGAACATCGATTATAAGATACAGAACGGCGACAGGATTGAGATTCTGACTTCACAGAATTCTAAAGGACCGAGCCGTGACTGGCTGGGAATTGTCAAGAGTACGCAGGCTAAGAATAAGATTAATCAGTGGTTTAAGAAGGAATTCAAAGAAGACAATATCGTCAAGGGAAAAGAACTGATTGCCAATTACTGCAGGGCAAAGTCTATTTCGCCGAATAATGTTCTTGTTTCCAAATACCAGGAGATTGTCCAGAAGAAGTATGGCTTTAAAGACTGGGAATCTGTTCTTGCGGCAATTGGACACGGCGGGCTTAAAGAAGGCCAGGTAGTGAACCGGCTGGTGGAGGAATACAGTAAGGAGCATAAACAAGAACTTACAGATGAAGATGTACTTGAGAAGGTTGCGGAAGCGGCAAAGAATAAGGTGCATATTGCAAAGTCCAAAAGTGGAATTGTCGTAAAAGGAATCGATGATGTAGCTGTTCGTTTCTCAAGATGTTGTAACCCTGTTCCGGGGGATGAGATTGTTGGATTCGTAACGAGAGGACGGGGATTGTCCATCCACCGGACGGATTGTGTGAATATGATTCATCTTACCGAGGTGGAGAGGGCAAGGCTGATTGATGCCGAGTGGGAGAATGACGTGGCGGAGAAAGCCGGCGGGCAGTATCTGGCTGAGATTAAGATGTATGCTTATGACAGGAAAGGCCTGTTGATGGAGATGTCCAGGATATTCACAGAAGCGAATGTAGACGTGAAGTCTATGAATGTGCGGACCAGCAAGAAACAGGGAACGGCAACGATAGAAGCAGGCTTTATCGTACATGGAAGAGACGAACTGGAATGGATTGTAAATAAGCTTCTTCAGATAGAAGATGTAATAGATATTGAAAGGACGACAGGTTAACTAAGTGATGAAAGTAGAGAGATTTGTTACAGGAATTATCAGCACGAATTGTTATCTGGTCATTAATGAAGAGACCCTTCAGACAGTTGTGGTCGATCCGGCGGCAAGTTCACCGAATCTTATGAACCACATAGATGCAGAGAATTTGAAGATAGAGGCGATTCTTTTAACTCACGGGCATTTTGACCATATTATGGGGATTGACGGATTTCTTAAAAAATATAATGTTCCAGTCTATCTGCATGAGGCGGACAAAGAGATCATAAACGATCCGAAGCTGAATCAGTCTTCCACATATACTGCAGGATATACGTTTTCGGAAGCTGAATATATTCAGGATGGTCAGGTGCTTACGCTTGCCGGTTATGAATTCGAGGTGTTCCATACACCGGGACATACACCAGGATGTTGTTGTTTCTATGTAAGGCAGGAGGGAGTCTTGTTTAGCGGAGATACATTATTTGCGAATTCAGTAGGACGGACAGATTTCCCAGGAAGCAGTACTTCGGATTTGATTCGTTCAATCCGTGAGAAGCTTCTTCCGCTGCCGGATGAGACACGCGTATATCCAGGACATATGGGTGAGACCGCGATTGGACATGAGAGGAAGAACAATCCATATATCTAAGTCAACAACCCCGATGCAAGCATATGGGACATCAAACAAGTAACGATACAGAGTGGGGTATGTGGTCTTCACTCCGTTACGGTCGTTGCTGAGCAAGTGCTACTGGCACTTAGCAACCCTCGCGGCAGTCGCCAAATGCCTGCAAGCAGTCACTTGGCTCGTTGCTCGCGGGAATTATGAATGGAGCAAAAGCAAAAATGATTCAGATTGTATGTAAGAGCGAGGCGTATACGTATAATGTGTATCATATCGTGAAGGCTTTTTTCCCATCTGAAGAGATCAGCAGTAAGGTGGAGGAAAAAGCCTCTCATTATGTTATGGTACAATTACCGGATTGCAGCCAGATTGTATCTGAAGACAGTGTGATACTATTTGGAACAGGAATCAGCACAGAAAAAGAGATGAAATACAGGCTTGATATCTGGTTATATTGTGAGTTGAAGAGAATAACAGGCCATTCTCTTGCGTGGGGGATACTTACAGGGGTCAGGCCGACAAAGATTGCCATGGAGAAGGCAGAGGCAGGATGGGATAAGGGGACATTCGTTCCATGGTTTGAGAAGGACTGTCTGGTGAGCAGGGAGAAAGCAGAACTTTCATGGGAGATTGCGAAGAGAGAACAGGAACTGCTTGGAAAGCTGGATTATGAAGAAGGATACAGCCTGTACGTTGGAATCCCTTTCTGTCCTTCTGTCTGTTCCTACTGTTCCTTTAGTTCGGGAGCATTATCTGACTGGGAAGGAAGGGTAGAGGATTACCTGGATGCTTTGATGCGTGAACTGGCTTTTATCGGTGAAAAATCGGTAAAGAAGAGATTGAACACGATTTATATAGGAGGGGGAACGCCTACGACGTTGACGGCGCTTCAATTGGAAAGGCTTCTTACCTGTATTGATACATACTTTGCAAGAGAATATTTGTTAGAATATACTGTGGAGGCAGGCCGCCCGGACAGTATCACCAGAGAGAAATTAGAAGTATTAAGGAAACATGGGATTACCCGGCTGTCTATCAATCCTCAGAGTATGCAGCAGAAAACTCTGGATGCGATTGGCCGCAGACATCGTGTGGAAGAGATTGTGGAGGCATATCAACTTGCGCGGGAACTCGGATTCGACAATATTAATATGGATTTGATCGCAGGCCTTCCGGGTGAAGAGGTATTGGATATGAAAGATACACTGAGACAGATTAAAGAACTGTCTCCAGACAGCTTGACTGTACATTCGCTGGCAATCAAAAGGGCGGCGAAGATGGAATGGACTGATCTTAATGGTGATGCCGGTAAGATTTCCGGGATGCTTTCAGAGATGATAGAGGCGTCGGCAGACGCTGCAGCACAGATGGGACTTAAGCCTTATTATTTGTATCGGCAGAAGAATATTGCAGGGAATTTTGAAAATGTTGGTTATGCAAAGGTTGACAAAGCGGGAATATACAATATACTTATTATGGAGGAGAAACAATCTATTGTTGCAGCAGGAGCGGGTGCGTCTACGAAGATTGTCCTAAAAGAGCCAATCCAGATGCCTGGCAGCAGAAAGAAGAAGCTGACCTGCCTGATGCGTATTGAGAATGTGAAAGCGATTGATGCCTATATTGACCGCATTGATGAGATGATAGAGCGAAAAGGAGAGTGGCTATGGCGTTAAAGAAGAAACCGGTTACCGGAATGAAGGACATGCTTCCAAAGGAGATGGAGATCCGGGACTATGTGATACAGATGGTTAAGGATACTTATAAGACTTATGGTTTTCAGTCTATGGAAACACCTTGCGTAGAGCATATAGAAAACCTGTGCAGCAAACAGGGCGGGGATAATGAGAAGTTAATCTTCAAGATCTTGAAGCGTGGTGAGAAGTTAAAGATTGAGACCGCTAAGACAGAAGATGATCTGGTGGATGGGGGACTTCGTTATGATCTGACCGTTCCTCTTGCCAGGTATTATGCGAATCATGCCAATGAACTTCCGTCTCCATTCAAGGCGATGCAGATAGGAAATGTATGGCGCGCCGACCGTCCGCAAAAGGGGCGTTTCCGTCAGTTCATGCAGTGTGATATCGATATTCTGGGCGAACCTTCTAATCTGGCGGAGATTGAGCTGGTGCTGGCGACGACGGCTATGCTTGGAAAGCTGAACTTCAAGAATTTTACCGTATGCATCAACGACCGCAATATTCTGAAAGCGATGGCTGCATATTGTGGATTCAAGGAAGAAGATTATGACGAGGTGTTCATCATACTGGATAAGATGGATAAGATCGGTATGGAAGGTGTTGCGGCTGAGCTTTGCGAGATGGGGAACAGTAAGGAACAGGTAGAGACATATCTGAAGTTATTCGAGGAGACTTCGCCGGATGTGGAGGGAATCCGTTATCTGAAGGAGAAGCTTGGAGATTGCTTAAGTGATGAGACGGCAAACGGCCTGGAACTGATTATATCCAGTGTGGAAGCGGCGAAGGACTGCGAATTCAGGATCTGTTTCGATCCGACGCTGGTAAGGGGACAGTCCTATTACACCGGTACGATATTCGAAGTTCGTATGGATGATTTCGGCGGTTCTGTAGCAGGCGGCGGACGTTACGATAAGATGATTGGTAAGTTTACCGGGCAGGATACGCCGGCATGTGGATTCTCTATTGGATTTGAGAGGATTGTGATGCTTCTGCTCGAGAATGGATACGAGGTTCCGAAGAAAGGGAGCAGGAAGGCATATCTGTTGGAGAAGAAGCTGCCAAAAGAGGGAATCCTTAAAGTACTCGAACTGGCGAAAGAAGACAGGGAAGCGGGATGTCAGGTTCTGATTGTGAATATGAAGAAGAATAAGAAATTCCAGAAAGAGCAGTTGATAGAAGATGGATATGAAGAGATTATTGACTGCTATGCAGATTCCTGGAAGGAATCACTGTAGATTATATTTTCTTGTATAGCTAAATTACTTAGAGTTATTCTTCAAGTAAAATAACGAAAGGGAGATGAGAGATATGGCTGAGTCAATGCAGGGTTTAAAGAGAACTCACAGATGTGCGGAACTTTCCGCCGCTAACGCGGGTGAGACTGTGACCATCATGGGATGGGTACAGAAGAACAGGAATAAGGGAGGATTGGTCTTTGTCGATGTAAGAGACCGTTCCGGAATTATTCAAGTGGTATTCGAAGAAGGGAAATCAGACGCAGCATTAATCGAGAAGGCGGCAAAGCTCCGCGCGGAGTATGTAGTTGCCGTTGTAGGAAAGGTTGAGAAACGTTCAGGTGCAGTCAATGAGAATCTGGCGACAGGCGAGATTGAGGTGATTCCAGAACAGATGCGGATTCTTGCGGAGTCTGAGACGCCTCCGTTTCCAATTGAGGAGAATTCTAAGACGAAGGAAGAAGTACGCTTGAAATACAGATACTTAGATCTTAGAAGGCCGGATCTCCAGAGGAATCTGATGATGAGGAGTAAAGTGGCAACTTTGACACGTCAATTTCTGGCAGATGAAGGATTCTTTGAGATTGAGACGCCGATGATGATAGGAAGTACGCCGGAGGGGGCAAGAGACTATCTGGTGCCGAGCCGTCTTCATCATGGATGTTTCTATGCATTGCCGCAGTCCCCGCAGCTATTCAAGCAGCTTTTGATGTGTTCCGGGTATGACCGCTATTTCCAACTGGCAAGATGTTTCCGTGACGAAGACTTAAGAGCGGACCGTCAGCCGGAGTTCACCCAGATTGACATGGAATTGTCTTTTGTAGATGTAGATGATGTGATTGATGTTAATGAGAGGCTGCTTGCGAAACTGTTTAAAGAAGTTCTCGGTATAGAGATCGAGCTTCCGATTCCGAGAATGACATGGCAGGAGGCGATGGACCGTTATGGATCTGATAAGCCGGATGTCCGTTTTGGAATGGAACTTTGTAATGTAACAGAAGTAGTAAAGGGGTGTGAATTCGCAGTATTTAAAGGAGCCATTGAAAACGGAGGATCTGTCAGGGGTATCAATGCGAAGGGACAGGGAGCAATGCCGCGTAAGAAGATAGACAAGCTGGTATCCTTTGCGAAGGACTATGGCGCTAAGGGACTTGCCTATATTGCTATCCAGGAAGACGGTTCTGTAAAGTCCTCCTTTGCGAAGTTCATGAAAGAGGAAGAGACGTCAGCGCTGATTCAGGCAATGGGTGGAGAGAATGGAGATCTTCTGCTCTTTGCGGCTGATAAGAATAAGGTGGTATGGGATGTGCTGGGCGCTCTTCGTCTGGAACTGGCGCGTCAGATGGAACTGCTTGATAAGAATGACTATCGGTTCCTGTGGGTAACGGAGTTCCCGCTGTTAGAATGGAGCGAGGAGCAGAACCGTTATACGGCGATGCATCATCCGTTTACCATGCCCATGGAAGAGGATCTGGAATATATTGACAGTGATCCGGGAAGAGTGCGTGCGAAGGCGTATGATATCGTGCTCAATGGAAATGAGATCGGAGGAGGAAGCGTCAGAATCTTTAATCCGGAGATACAGAACAAGATGTTCGAAGTGCTTGGATTTACACCGGAGCAGGCGCAGGAACAGTTTGGATTCCTGCTTACGGCATTTAAGTACGGAGTACCGCCGCATGCAGGGCTTGCCTATGGCCTTGACCGTCTGGTGATGCTGATGGCAAAGGAAGACAGCATTCGTGATGTGATTGCATTTCCGAAGGTGAAGGATGCGTCAGATCTGATGACGGAGGCTCCGACAGCTGTTGACCAGAAGCAGTTAGAGGAGCTGGGGCTTGAGGTTGTGAAAGAGGAAGGATAAGGAATAGAACGATAAGTGATAAAGCATAAGGAATTGAAATGGGTAATAGCAGCAATAGGGTAATAAAGCGAGAGAGGAAAAGAGAAGTAAGATGAAAGAAAAGAAATTACGCTTAATATCTGTTATATTGACGGTTGTTTTAACTTTATCCCAAGGCTTGCTGGTGTCAGCCGGGGAAATAAAAGATGAACAAGAAGTCGTTGATAGTACAGCCATAATTCAGGATGATAAGACAAGTGAAGATAAAGAGCTGGTTGTTGAGGATAAAAAGACAGAAGAGGTTAAGGAAGAAGCCGAAGAAGTTAGTCATGACGGAGCTTTGGACGGAGAAGAGATACAAGATATTGATGAGGAAGGAAACGAACCGGAATCAGGGGAAGAGGAAAAAGAGGAAGAAGAACCTGTTCTGGAAGGCAGATGGATATGGTCTGGCAGATGGTGGTATCAGTATAGTGACGGCAGTTATCTATCTAATGGTATCTATGAGATTAATGGTGTAGATTACGCTTTTGACAAAGCCGGATGGATGGTGACAGGCTGGTATCAGGATAGTACAGGCTGGTATTATTTTTCCGGAAGCGGGGCTAAATTTACAGGCTGGTTACATCTTGGCGGAACATGGTATTATCTTATGAATGGCACAGAAGATTCTGAATGTCCGGGCCGGATGGCAGCAGACTGTGAGCGGAAGATAGGAAATGCAAGATACAGATTCACATCCAGCGGAGCAATGATAACAGGATGGGCATTGATAGAGAATGACTGGTACTATTATGCGTCATCAGGAGCAAAAGTAGAAGGCGGCTGGCAGTACGTCGGGAATACATGGTACTATATGAATCCGGATGACGAAGGACGGATGATAGCAGACTGTGAGCAGAAGATAGGAAATGCAAGATATAGATTCACATCCAGCGGAGCAATGATAACAGGATGGGTATTGGAAGACAATGACTGGTATTATTATGCGTCATCAGGAGCAAAAGTAGAAGGCGGCTGGCAGTATGTCAGAAATGCGTGGTATTATATGGACCCTGATGCTGAAGGCCGGATGATTGCAGATTGTGAAAAGGAGATAGGTGGAAAGATTTACAAGTTTACATCCAGCGGTTCGATGGTAACAGGATGGGTGAAACAAGGTAATGACTGGTATTATTACATGCCGTCAGGCGATAAGGCAACTGGTGGCTGGGTTAAGGTTGGTGGAACCTGGTATTATATGAATCCTGCCGATGAAGGGAAAATGGTTTCATCTGGCTGGAGAGAGATTGACAATGTATATTATTATTTCCATTCCAGTGGAGCGATGGCAACAGGCTGGATCTACACTGGCGAGTGGTATTATCTTACCAGCAGTGGAGCGATGGCAACGGGCTGGATTTCATTAGGTGAAAACTGGTATTATTTGTATACGAAGGATGACCCGCATGGCGGTACATATGGGGCAATGGCAAAGAATACCAAGATAGACGGTTATGTAATAGCCCCGAACGGAGCATATAACTATGCATTTCAGAAGGCTTATAATCTGTTAAACCAGGTGGGCTGGAATCTAAGAGCAGCATTTAACTGGTCAACCAATCTTACTTACTCGGAGATGGTAGTCAATCCAGGATTGGGAAGTGCATGGTATGCCGACTATGCATATCAGAATGGTAAAGGAAATTGTTATGTAATGGCTGCATCATTCTATCAGATGGCGATTTTACTGGGGTATGATGCACATCAGATTGCCGGAAATGTCCTTACAAAGAATGGCATGTCTCCACATTCATGGGTTGAGATAGTGATTGATGGAACTACATATGTATTTGATCCGAGTTTTGCAGGTGGAAACAGAAGGAACGGATATCAAATTACATATGGAGCTTCCGGAACATTCAGATATACCCATTATTACAGGATGAATTAAATATTAAGATTAACGGGAAGCCGATAAAAACGTAAGTATTCGGCACAGCAGGGCTCAGGCACATCCGCTGCACAGATTATATGCTGCTGCAGCGGACGAGTCTGAGGTCTAAGGACCGAAAAGTAAAAAAATAAAAAAAAGTTGAAAAAAGTTATTGACAAATGTAGAAGCTTGTAGTAATATAATTATTGTTCTGAGGAACACAAATAAAACACAGAGATGCGACAGTGGCTCAGTTGGTAGAGTACGACCTTGCCAAGGTCGGGGTCGCGGGTTCGAACCCCGTCTGTCGCTCTAAAGAAAAGGATAAATGATTAGGTCATTTATCCTTTTCTTTGTTCGTTTGTTACTTTGTTAATTTTTTTTCAGTTGTGTTCCCTGGAAAAAAGTGATATCCTAATCTTAGATGAAATCTTTAAGAAGGATTTTTGCAGAAAGGAGAAATGATATTATGGGATTTTTGACAGGTAAGACAGCAATCATTACGGGAGGAGGCCGTTCTGTTTTAAGTGATGGAAGATGTGGCTCCATCGGGTATGGAATCGCTACTGCTTATGCAAAAGAAGGCGCTAACATTGTAATCACAGGCCGTAATGTTAAGAAGCTTGAGGATGCAAAGGAAGAACTTGAGAGATTGTACGGAGTTAAGGTTCTTACTGTTCAGGCAGATGTCTCAGCTGGCGCGGATAATGAGACAGTTGTGAATAATGTTGTTAAGCAGACGATGGATACGTTTGGACGGATTGATGTGCTGATTAATAATGCACAGGCGTCTGCTTCCGGTGTAACTCTGACGGATCATACGACAGAGCAGTTTGACCTTGCGTTATATTCAGGATTGTATGCAACCTTCTACTATATGAAAGCCTGCCACCCACATCTTGCAGAGACGAAGGGAACAGTTATTAACTTTGCTTCAGGAGCAGGACTTTTTGGAAATTATGGACAGTGTGCATATGCTGCGGCAAAGGAAGGCGTACGCGGACTTACACGTGTAGCGGCGAATGAGTGGGGAAAAGACGGAATTAATGTGAATATTATCTGTCCACTTGCATGGACCGCGCAGTTAGAGAACTTTGAGAAGGCTTATCCGGAAGCATTCAAGCAGAATGTGCATATGCCGCCACTTGGCCACTACGGAGATGCAGAATTAGAGATTGGACGTGTATGTGTACAGTTAGCTTCTCCTGATTTCAAGTATATGAGCGGTGAGACAATTACGCTGGAAGGCGGTATGGGACTGAGACCATAAGAGTACAATATAAGCGGTGCAAGGGTATAGGATATCATTTCCTATACCTTTACTAATGTGTTGAGACATTTGTATCTTGTATAGATTCACGGTATAAATGTCTCAGGACATTGTTTGGAGGAGGATCAAGGTGTTATGGCAGAGCAAAGAGTTATCAAGGCTGCTTTACTGGGACTAGGAACAGTAGGCAAAGGCGTATACAAATTAGCAGAGCGCCAGATGAAAGAGATGGCGGATAAGACAGGAGCAATACTTGAGATTGTAAAGATCCTGGTACATAATATGGAGAAACCGAGAGAAGGAGTGGATCAGGCGCTCTTAACAGACTGCTGGAAGGACATCATATCAGATAATGAGATAGAGATTGTGATAGAAGTAATGGGCGGCATGGAACCGGCAAGAACCATGATCTTAGAAGCATTGGCAGCCGGTAAACATGTGGTAACAGCGAACAAAGACCTGGTTGCCGAATCAGGAAGGGAACTTCTGGATGCTGCAGAGAATACAGGGGCTGATTTTCTGTTCGAAGCGGCAGTTGCGGGCGGAATTCCGATTATCCGGCCTTTGAAACAATGTTTGGCGGCGAATGAGATTGATGAGATAATCGGAATTGTGAACGGAACGACAAACTACATCCTGACGAAGATGTTTGAGGAAGAGATGAGTTTTGAAGAAGCATTGTGTAAGGCAGCGGAACTAGGATATGCTGAGGCAGACCCGACGGCTGATATAGAGGGACTAGATGCCGGAAGAAAGGTTGCAATCATGGCGTCTATTGCATTTCACTCCAGAGTTGTCTTCTCAGACGTGTATACAGAGGGTATCACGAAGATATCGAAAAGAGATATTGCATATGCCAGAGAATTTGGCAATGTCATCAAGCTCCTTGGAGTAGCGCACAATACGGAGACGGGTATTGAAGCTGCAGTCCATCCGATGATGATTCCTAAGGAGCATCCGTTGGCATCTGTAAGGGATTCCTTTAATGCTGTATTCGTGCATGGCGATGCAGTGGATGATGTGATGTTCTATGGACGGGGAGCAGGAGAATTGCCGACTGCAAGTGCAATTATGGGTGATGTGATTGATGTGATGCGTGATATCCTGTATCACTGTACCGGAAGAATCAGCTGTACATGTTACCGGGACACGAAAGTGAAGGAATTCCGGGAAGTGAAGAATCCATTCTTTCTCCGTATGCAGGTGGATAATAAGCCGGGAGTCCTGGCAGCGATTGCAGGTGTGTTCGGTGTTCATAAAGTTAGTATATCGAAGGTGGCGCAGAAGGTGATTACGGATGGAATTGCAGAACTTGTCATCGTAACAGAAGCAGTGAAGGAATACCACCTTAAAGATGCGCTTACTTGTCTTAAGGATATGGATACAACCCGGGAGATCAGCAGTGTAATTCGTGTATATTAGTAAGAATAAGAGTGAGAATATGAGTGAGAGAGTGAATGAAGTAATAAAAGAGGAGAATCCTCTTGCGGCAGAGAAAACGGGTAAATTAATAGCCAGATTTGCAATACCGGCAATCATTAGTATGCTGGTAAGCTCCCTCTACAATATTGTGGATCAGATATTTATCGGCCAGGGAGTAGGGATGTTAGGAAATGCGGCTACCAATATAGCATTTCCGGTATCTATTATCTGTACGGCTACAGCGCTGCTTCTTGGGATTGGAAGTGCATCGAATTATAATCTGGAATCAGGCGCGGGAAATCAGGAGAGAGCGTGCAGGATTATCGGCACCGGACTTACGATGCTTGTAGTCTGTGGGATTGTCATTGCAGGAATCGTACTTTTGTTTCTGGATCCGCTGCTGCAGATATTCGGGGTGACCTCGGAGGTATTGCCCTATGCGCAGGATTATACGGGAATTACTGCATGGGGAATTCCATTTCTTGTACTGACTACCGGAGGAAATCATTTGATTCGGGCGGACAGAAGTCCAACTTATTCGATGACGTGTATGTTGACAGGAGCTATTCTTAATACGATATTGGACCCTTTGTTTATATTTGTGTTCCATCTGGGGATTAAGGGCGCGGCGTGGGCGACAGTAATCGGTCAGGTGGTATCAGGGATTCTGGTTATCCTGTATTTTGCCAGATTTCGTAAATTAGAATTAAAGAAAGAGATGTTGGTTCCGGGCGCCGGATTACTAAAGGCGATTGCATCACTAGGCATTGCTTCTTGTATTAATCAGATTTCCATGGCTGCAGTCCAGATTACGATGAACAATACGTTGAGACATTATGGCGCGGCGTCCATATATGGAACGGATATCCCATTGGCATGTGTTGGTGTGATTTCCAAGGTAAATATGGTGTTTATGGCAATCTGTATCGGGATATCTCAGGGATGCCAGCCAATCTGGGGGTTCAATTATGGCGCGGGTGAGTATGCGCGGGTAAGAGAGACTTATCTTAAAGCATTTCGGATAGCATTGACGGTGGGAATTATATTTTTCCTTTGTTTTCAGTTCTTTCCGCGGCAGATAGTCAGTATATTTGGGTCAGGAAGTGAAGAATATTTTCGTTTTGCAGAACGATATTTTAGAATATTCATGTTTCTGACTTTCATAAATGGGGTCCAGCCTATGTCTTCCGGATTCTTTACTTCCATCGGGAAGGCAAGGTTAGGAATTATTGTTTCACTGACCAGACAGGTGATTTTTTTACTTCCTTTGATTCTGATATTCCCGATATTCATGGGAATTGACGGTGTCATGTATGCAGGGCCGATTGCAGACGGGGCGGCGGCGCTGGCAGCGCTTAGCTGCGCGGTCAGAGAACTTAAGATTATGAAACAGATGGAGTCAGCGAATAGTTAAGAGAAAGTGAGATTCAGATGAAAGAACGAATGCCGGTTGGATTCATGTTTAAGCAGATTAATACAATCTATGAAAAAGATTTTAATAATCTTTTGAAAACGGTGGGGATTACGGCGTCGCAGTGCGCGGTGCTGGATTTTTTGTTCCGGAGTAATGAGGAGGCCGTGAATCAGAGAGATATAGAAAAGGCGTTGAGCCTTAAGAATCCTACGGTAACAGGATTGTTAAAGAGACTGGATGAGAAAGGATTTATTCTGTCGATTCCCAGTGAGAAAGATAAGAGATGTAAGAACATCTATCTGACAGAAAAAGCTTATGACATACAGAGGCGGATGGAGTCTGACCGGAAGAAGATCGATAAGAGGCTGACTCTGGGAATGACTAAGAAGGAAAAAGCCGCATTGGAGAAAATGCTGGAAAGAGTGCTGTATAATATAGCCGAGCCGTGATGGCCCGGCTTTTTTCTGCCTGTATGAGTAGGTTGGATATTTTTTTGTAATTGAGAAAATACTATCAAGTATACACTTGTCAGTTATTGTCAGATATGATATATTAAATGCAAATGATAATCAAAATCAAATATATAACTGACGGGAGGAAAATATATGCCGGTCGAAGTTGTATCTTATATGCTTTCTGATGAGAATAAGAATAAACGCCTGCAGTTTCAGATTATTCTTCAATGTGCGCCGTTTTTAAAGAGAATTAAGGTCGCATGTATTATGAATATTGAGAGTCAGTGCTGTCGAGAATTAGAAAGAATCTTTGAAGAGACAGATATCGAATATAAAGTGTTGGCTGTCAATAGTGAAAAATGTCTGATATTCTTTTTTCGAAGAGAAGAACTGGATGCTTATCTAAAGAGAAAGGAAGTAAGAAAGTTTTTGGAATATTACGGATATGCATGTCAGGATGTTGACAGAGTGCTTCTAAAACTTTCGTCAAGAGTCTGTCAATACGCCTGTCATAACAGTGGCTTTCCGCATGAGATTGGAGCGTTTCTTAATTATCCAATTGAAGATGTACGGTGTTTTATTGAGAAAGACGGGAAAGGAGAGTTGATGACAGGTTACTGGAAAGTTTATCACAATCCAGGAAGGGCACAGATGGTATTTCTGGCCTATGACAAAGCGAGAATTAGTGCAGTCAATGAATTTCTTATGGGTAAGACAATCAAAGATATACAGAAAGGAACGATGAACGATGAGTGTAGTAATCATAGGTGGAAATGAGCGGATGGAGCAGCAATATAAGCAGATCTGTAAGAAGCACAAGTGCAAAGCAAAGGTATTTACCAGGATGCAGGGTAACTTAAAGACACAGATTGGACAGCCGGATCTGATTATTTTGTTCACATCAACAGTAGCACATAAGATGGTACATTGTGCGCTGAAAGAAGCTGAACGTTACAATATCCGCGTAGAACGTTCCCATTCCAGCAGCGCAAATGCTCTGGAGAATGTATTGAAAGATTGTTGCTGACAAAAATAAAAGAGGGGATATCCCTCTTTTTTTAGTTGGGAAACTATGTTATAATGAGTGACATTGTAAAATAGTTTCAGAGAATGGCGGTAGTGCAGAGAGGATAACAGTAGAACAAGGAGAAGTGGATATGAGTTATGCAGATAAGGTTTTTATAGATATGTGCAGGGATATCATAGATTATGGGACGGATACCAGTGGGGAGAAGGTCCGCCCGAGATGGGAAGATGGGAGCGCGGCTTATACTGTCAAGCGGTTTGGCGTGGTGAACAGGTATGATCTGTCTAAGGAATTCCCGGCATTGACGCTTCGAAGGACGGCGATTAAAAGCTGTACTGATGAGATTCTGTGGATCTGGCAGAAGAAATCCAACAATATTCATGATTTGAACAGCCATATATGGGACAGTTGGGCAGATGAGGACGGTTCTATCGGCAAAGCTTATGGTTATCAGGCGGGGGTTAAGAATGTATACCGGGAAGGGATGTTCGACCAGACGGACCGGGTAATCTATGATCTTAAGAATAATCCTTACAGCCGGCGGATTATGACGAATCTCTATGTCCATCAGGACCTGCACGAGATGAATCTCTATCCTTGTGCCTATAGTATGACATTCAATGTGACAAAGGAGAAAGATACAGATCAGCTGGTTCTGAACGGTATATTGAACCAGAGGTCGCAGGATGTTCTTACGGCAAATAACTGGAATGTGTGCCAGTATGCAGTGTTGATGCATATGCTTGCCCAGGTATGTGATATGAGAGCAGGCGAGTTTGTCCATGTGATTGCTGATGCACATATCTATGACAGGCATATACCGCTGGTGGAAGAACTGATCAGCAGGGAACCTCTGCCGGCGCCGAAGTTCTGGCTGAATCCGGAGATTAAGGATTTCTATAAGTTTACCCGTGATGATGTAAAACTGATAGATTATGAGACACATGAACAGATACGGAACATTCCGGTCGCTGTTTAAGAGGTAAGATGAAGGGAGAAAGTAAGGATGAATCTGATCGTAGCCGTAGATAAGAACTGGGCAATAGGCAAGGACAACCGGATGATGTGGAGCATCCCTGCAGATATGAAGTTTTTCAGGGAGACTACCAAGGGAAATGTCGTGATTATGGGAAGAAAGACTTTGGAGAGTTTTCCTCAGGGACAGCCGCTTAAGAACCGGGTAAATATCGTGATTACAAAGAATGCAGACTATAAGGTAAAAGGTGCGGTAATCGTCCACAGCGTGGAGGAAGCGCTTAAAGAAGCACGAAAGTATGAAGGGGAAGTTTTTGTGATTGGCGGGGAGAGTATCTATCGTGCCATGCTTTCACTTTGTGATAAAGCATACGTAACGAAGATAGACCATGCTTATGATGCGGATACATATTTCCCGAATCTGGATCAAGATGAAGAGTGGAGAATGACTCAGATTAGTGAAGAGCAGACATGTTTTGACTTGGAATATTACTTTACAATATATGAGAAAGTGAAATAGCTATGAGAATCCTAAGTATAACAGCGCAGAAACCTAATAGTACCGGAAGCGGAGTCTATCTGACGGAACTGGTGAAAGAATATGCGGCCCAGGGGCATGAGCAGGCAGTTGTGGCAGGCATATATCAGGATGATGTTGTAGAACTGCCAAAAGGAGTTGGATTTTATCCGGTTTATTTCGAAAGTGAGAAGCTGCCATTCCCGATTGTGGGGATGTCCGATGAGATGCCTTACAGAAGTACACGGTATTGTGACATGACACCGAAAATGACAGATCAGTTTCAGAAAACGTTCTTAGAGGTGATTGACAGTGCAATAAGAGAGTTCGTTCCAGAACTGATTCTGTGTCATCATCTGTATCTGTTGACTGCGATTGTCAGAGAACATTTTCCAAAGTTTTGTATCTATGGCTTCTGTCATAATACGGATCTTAGACAGATGGTGAAGACAGACCTTAAGAGAGATTATATCAGAGAACAGATTCCAAAGCTTGATCGGATCTTCGTTCCGCAGGAAGCACAGAGAGAAGGAGTGCTTCAGATCTATGAAGCAGACCCGGTGAAGATTGAGGCTGTCGGAATGGGGTATAATAATAAAGTATTTTTCTTTGCAGGAGAGAAGAAAAATGATGGTGTGACAAGACTGGTATTTGCAGGAAAGATTGCAGAGAAAAAGGGTGTTATAAGTCTGCTGAGGAGTCTTTCTGTCCTGTATGGCAGAGGAATAAATGTTAAGAAAGATGAACTGATAGTCCAGCTTGCCGGAAGTGCAGGGAATCAGGAGGAGTATGTGACAATCAGGAATATGGCAGAGGAATGTCCTTATGAGGTTCGGTTCTTAGGCAGGCTTACACAAACGGAACTGGCGAAGATATATAACGAAAGTGATATCTTCGTATTGCCATCATTCTTTGACGGACTTCCGCTTACGATTATCGAGGCCCTGGCTTGTGGAGACCGGATTGTGGTGTCGGATCTTCCGGGTATTAAAGAATGGCTTGAAGAGTATGCACCGGGCGCGGACGTCAGGTATGTCCGGATGCCCCGGATGAGAAATGCAGATGAACCAGTACCAGAATCCCTTCCAGAGTTCGAGGAACGTCTGGCGGATGCTCTGTCTGCCAGCATTGAAACCAAAGTAAGAAAGAGGGCGGACGTCAGCAGGATATCCTGGGAAGGAATCGCGCGGAAGGTTATATCTACACATTAGCTGGTAACCAGGTAAAGTGGTTAAAAATATCTGGTTGACAAGTATACTGGCAGTCAACTATAATAGTAATAATCATTTAGAGAAATGCAATGACAAGGAGGAGTAGGCAGGTATCTGAAGCCAAGAGAGAAGATGGTTGGTGAGAATCTTCGTGACGGATCTGCAGAAGTAGCCTTTGAGCAGTGAACCGAAAGGGCAGATGACGGTGTCGGCTGTAGTATCGATCTGATACGCAGTACGGTGGATGGATGAGAGCCTGAGTAGACTTCAACGCAGTCCCAGCGTTAGAGGGGAGCGGTATCGGAGCAATGAGTGATTTCCCGTACCGGCAGAGTGCAAAGAGTCATCTCTTTGAAGTTAGGTGGTACCACGGATGTAATATTCGCCCTAAGCAAGAAGCTTAGGGTGTTTTTTTTCCATAACATACGGAAGAAGCTGCCGGCGGCAGGTTCTCTGGTCAGGTATTTTTACTATGAAACAGGAGGGAATTATATGAAGAAGATCAGCGGTAACAAATTGTTGGTAAAAGCGTTGAAGGAAGAAGGTGTGGACACTCTGTTCGGCTATCCGGGCGCCTGTACCATTGACATCAGCGACGAACTGTACAAACAGGACTATGTTAAGGTGATTCTGCCGAGACAGGAAGTGGCATTGGTACATGAAGCGGACGCCTACGCAAGATCTACAGGAAAGGTTGGGGTATGTCTGGTAACCAGCGGGCCAGGTGCAACGAATCTGGTAACCGGACTTGCCACGGCATATTATGACAGTGTTCCGCTGGTATGTTTTACCGGCCAGGTAGCAAGACATCTGATTGGTAACGATGCATTTCAGGAAGTAGATATCGTGGGGATTACCAGAAGCATTACCAAGTATGGAGTGACCGTCCGTAACAGAGAGGACCTCGGCAGGATTATAAAGGAAGCTTTTTACATTGCAAGAACCGGAAGGCCGGGGCCGGTATTGATCGACCTTCCGAAAGACGTGATGGGAGAACTTGGGAATGCAGAGTATCCGACGGAAGTGAATATCCGTGGTTACCGGCCGAATACACAGGTGCATGTAGGACAGCTTAAGAAGGCAATTAAGATGCTGAGTAAAGCAAAGCGTCCGCTTTTCTTAGCAGGAGGCGGTGTGAATATTGCCCGTGCCAACGCTGAATTCACTGAACTGGCAGAACGGACGAATATACCGGTGGTTACGACCGTTATGGGCAGGGGAGCGATTGCGACAGATCATCCGTTATATATCGGTAATCTGGGAATGCACGGGGCATATGCATGTAATATGGCAGTTGGTGAATGCGATCTTCTGTTCTCCATAGGTACGAGGTTCAATGACCGTATTACAGGGAAACTTCATTCATTTGCACCTAATGCACAGATTGTCCATATTGACATTGATACGGCTGCTATTTCCAAGAATGTACAGGTAGATGTGCCGATTGTAGCTGATGCTAAGGAAGCGATTGCCAGGATGCTTGAGTATGTGGCGGAATGTGACACAAAAGAGTGGCTGTCTGTCGTAGAAGGATGGAAACATGAGCACCCAATGCAGATGAAGAGAAAACCTATCATGACTCCGCAGGATGTAATCGATACGATCAACCGTGTCTTTGAAGAAGTGATTGTTGTCACAGATGTAGGCCAGCATCAGATGTTTACCGCGCAGTTTATTGAACTGAATGAGAAGAAGAGGCTGTTGATGTCCGGCGGGCTTGGAACCATGGGATATGGAATGCCTGGAGCCATCGGCGCCAAGATTGGCAATCCGGACGTACCGGTTATCTCTATCTCAGGAGACGGCGGTATGCAGATGAACATACAGGAGCTGGCAACGGCAGTGTTGGAAGAGCTTCCAATTATCAGCTGTATTTTCAATAATAACAATCTGGGTATGGTACGCCAGTGGCAGAAGTTATTCTATGGAAAGCGTTATTCCATGACCTGCTTAAGGGCAGGGGCGGCATGCCGGGGGAAATGCGGTGAAGTGGAGTGTCCGACATATACGCCGGATTTCATCAAACTGGCAGAGAGCTATGGGGCAAAGGGAATTCGGGTAACTAAGACAGAAGAGATTGAACCTGCATTCCGTGAAGCGATGAAGAGCCAGAAGATACCTACGATTATAGAATTCGAGATTGACCCGGAGGATCTGGTATATCCGATGATTCAGCCGGGAGGGACACTGGAGGATATGATTCTGGATTGCTGATTATGAATTACATGAAAAAGGAGATAAATAATATATGAATGGAAATGGAATGAAGAAACGATGGATATCTCTGTATGTAGAGAACCAGGTGGGAGTCTTATCCAAGATCTCCGGGCTTTTCTCCGGGAAATCTTATAATCTGGACAGTCTGACTGTTGGAACAACAGAGGACCCTACGGTTTCCAGGATGACGATTGCTACAGTCAGCGACGATGAGACCTTTGAACAGATTAAGAAGCAGCTGAACCGTCTGGTAGAAGTAATTAAGGTGATTGATTTTACAGATATCTTTGTCCGTATGAAAGAAATCTTGTATGTCAAGGTGAGAAAATGTACACCAGAAGACAAAGTGGAGTTATTCCAGATTGCGGAGACATTTAAAGCGAAGGTAATCGATTATGGAAAAGACAGCCTTCTGCTGGAATTTGTCCAGACTGCGACGAAGAATGACGCCGTAATTAAGCTGTTGAAAGAAGAGTTCAAGAGCATTGAAGTTGTAAGAGGCGGAAGCGTCGGAATAGAGTCTATCAGTATGATGGAGCGATAGTTACTGTGAATAGTAAGGGATGATAAAAATGTTTTACAAAAACAGAGTGCACTCTTGAATTTTGGATAGCAGGGGATTATAATAGGCTCAGATGAATGATAAATATGTTGAGAGAACGGAGGAATCGAAAGATGGAGAAGAAAAATATTGATTGGTCTAATCTCGGTTTTGGGTATATACAGACAGAGAAGAGATACGTTTCCAATTATAAGGATGGAACGTGGGACGAAGGTGTATTAACCTCCGATGCGAATGTAGTGATTAATGAGTGTGCATGTGTACTGCAGTATGCACAGACTTGTTTTGAAGGTTTGAAAGCATATACGACGGAAGACGGGCATATCGTGATGTTCCGGCCAGATTTGAATGCGAAGAGAATGGCAGATACAGCGAAGAGGCTTGAGATGGCAGTATTTCCAGAAGAGAGATTTCTTGACGCTGTGCATAAAGTTGTAGAGGCGAATGCGGCATATGTTCCGCCGTATGGTTCAGGCGCGACATTGTATGTGCGTCCATATCTCTTTGGCTCTAACTCGGTTATCGGTGTGAAGCCGGCAGACGAGTATCAGTTCCGTGTGTTTACGACTCCGGTTGGACCGTATTTCAAGGGCGGCGCAAAACCAATTACAATTCGTGTATGTGATTTTGACCGTGCAGCTCCCCATGGAACCGGACATGTAAAAGCAGGACTTAATTATGCCATGAGTCTCCATGCAATCGTGGACGCTCATAATCAGGGATATGATGAGAACATGTATCTGGACGCTGCGACCAGGACGAAGGTAGAAGAGACCGGTGGAGCGAACTTTATCTTCGTCACGAAGGACAATAAAGTGGTAACACCGAAGTCCGATACGATTCTGCCGTCAATCACCAGACGTTCTCTTATGTATGTTGCAGAGAAGTATTTGGGGCTGGAAGTAGAAGAAAGAGAAGTGCCGTTCGAAGAAGTGAAAGAATTTACTGAGTGCGGTCTTTGCGGAACGGCGGCGGTAATCTCTCCGGTTGGAAAGGTTGTCGATCATGGCAGGGAAATCTGTTTCCCAAGCGGAATGGACGAGATGGGACCGGTAACGAAGAAATTATACGACACTCTGACCGGAATTCAGATGGGACAGATCGAAGCTCCGGAAGGATGGATTCATGTAGTTTGTTAATATGATGATGTTGTTGTGAATAGACACTATAATAGAAGACAGGAGTGTGCCTTTTATGCCAGTAATCCGGCCTTTTAAGAGTGTGCGTCCGGCAGAAGATAAAGTATCTGCCATCGCCGCGCTTCCTTATGATGTGTATAACCGACAGGAAGCGAAAGAAGTAGTAGAGCAAAATCCCCTTTCATTTTTGAAGATAGACCGTGGGGAGACTCAGTTTCCTGACGAGACAGATATGTATTCTCTGCAGGTATATGATCGTGCCAGACAGACCTTGGAAGAGATGATTGCGGACGGTTTCTTCATCAAGGATGAGGAGTTCTGCTATTATCTATATGCACTTACATATGCCGGGCGGACACAGACGGGAGTTGTCGGCTGTGCTTCGGTGGATGATTATGTGAACGGAACAATCCGCAGACATGAGAATACCAAGGAAGATAAAGAGCAGGACAGAATCCGTCACGTAGATATATTGAATGCGCAGACGGGGCCTATTTTTCTTGCATACCGGAGAAATCAAGAATTGGATCAGATTATCCGTACCGTGAAGGAAGACAGACCGCTGTATGATTTTACTACGGAAGACGATGTGCGGCATCAGGTGTGGAAGATTAGCGGAGATGGAGGCACGATAGAGAAGATATCAGAGATATTTTCTAATATGGAGAATGCTTATATCGCAGACGGACACCACCGGGCGGCGTCTGCTGTGAAGGTGGGACTTAAGCGGCGCGCAGAACATCCGGAATATGACGGGACGGAGGAATTTAATTATTTTCTCTCCGTGCTGTTCCCGGCAGAGGAATTGAAGATATTGGACTATAACCGGGTTGTTACCGGGTTAAACGGCCATACCTTTCAGGAATTGTTAGGAGAGATGGATGAGAAGTTCCATATAACAGAATATCCTTCTATGTTCCAGCCGGAGCATAAAGGCGAGATAGCAATGTATGGGGAAGGAAAATGGTATAAATTAACAGTGCATGAGGATTTATATACGGATGATCCGGTTGAGGATCTGGATGTATCTATCCTGCAGAATTATGTGTTAGCCCCCCTTCTTGGCATTAAGAATCCGAAGATTGATCCACGGATTCAGTTTGTCGGCGGAATCCGCGGACTTAAAGAGCTGGTTCGCCTTACGGATATGGAGCAGGAGAGGATTGCATTTGCCATGTATCCGACATCAATGGATGAATTGCTCGCTGTCGCGGATTCAGGGAGGCTGATGCCTCCGAAATCCACCTGGTTTGAACCCAAATTGCGAAGCGGTTTATTTATACATACTTTGTGAAACAACGAAGTTGTTTCCCCGCCCGAAAGGGCATGAATTACGGGATGCCCCTAAAGGGTATACCGTGTGAAACAATGAATTGAAATCTTGAGGCAGTTTTCGAATAGATCATTAACAGATCTTCGGAAACTGTTTTTTTGATGCAAACAGTATATAACAGTTGACAACAGATATAAACTGTTATATACTGTTTATTGTAAAGGAGGGATGAAATGAAATTAATCATTAATCATTCTTCCATGCAGCCAATCTACGAGCAGATTGTAGAGCAGGTGAAAAATAAAATCATGCATGGAGAACTTAAGGAAGATACGGCGCTTCCGTCAGTACGTACACTGGCGAAAGAACTGAAGGTCAGTGCACTGACTGTGAAGAAAGCATATGATGCGTTGGAAGAAGAGGGCTTCGTGAATACAGTTCATGGAAAGGGAAGTTTTGTAGCCTTTGCAAACCAGGGATTAATGCTTGAGGAAAAGAAGAAAGAAGTAGAAGCTGATTTGGAAAAGACCATCCGAAAAGGCAGAAGCTGCGGGATGTCGGATGAGGAGATCCGGACATTATTCGAGATTGTTTTGGAGGATTAACAGGATGCTTAGATTGAATAAGGTAAAGAAACAATATGAAGGGTTTGAGTTGAACTGTACGCTGGAAGTACAGGAAGGATGTATTACAGGATTAATAGGAAAGAATGGAGCAGGCAAGAGCACAACATTCAAAGCAATTCTGGGATTGATAAGCATGGACGGAGGCAGTATTGAGATTTTTGGGAAACCTATTTCTGATATTGGGATTCAGGATAAGGAAGATATCGGAGTTGTCTTATCAGACGCAGGATTCAGCGGTTATCTGACAATTTACGACCTGATACCGATGCTTAGGAGTATGTACAGGAACTTTCAAGAAGAAGAATTCATCAGAGAATGTGAGAGATTCAGGCTCCCCATGAATAAGAAGATTAAAGAGTTTTCAACAGGAATGAAGCGCAAGTTACAGGTGGTGGCGGCGCTTACCCATGAGGCGAAACTTCTGATTCTGGATGAGCCGACGGCAGGTCTGGATGTAGTTGCAAGAGATGTGCTTTTAGATATGCTGAGGGCATACATGGAACATGAAGGAAGGGCGATACTGATCAGTTCCCATATTTCCAGCGATTTGGAAGGACTTTGTGACGATATTTATATGATTAACGATGGAAAGATCGTACTTTATGAGGAGACGGACGTACTGCTTGATAGTTACGGTATTTTGAAGATGACAACAGAGCAGTATGATAAGTTAGAAAAAGAGCATATCCTGCGCTGTAGGAGAGAAGAATTCGGATATAGTTGTCTGACCGACCAGAGACAGTTTTACCAGGAGAATTATCCGGAGATTGCGGTTGAAAAGGGAACCATAGATGAATTGATTATGATGATGATACGAGGTGAGAAATAATGAAAGGATTATTTATTAAGGACTTGCGTCTGTTAAAAGGACAGAAATCATTTTTTGCTGCAGTTGTGATTATGATGACATTTTTTATGATGACGTATAGAAATTATTCTTTTGTGATCAGTTATGTTACTATTATGTTTGGTATTCTGACATTGACTACTATGAGTTATGACGAATTTGAGAATGGTATGGGATATCTTCTTGTACTGCCAATCAGCCGTAAGCAGTATGTGATAGAGAAATATTTGTTTAGTATCCTGTCAACTGTAACGGGGCTGCTGGCGGTTTCCGGATGTGCAGCCGTTATATCTGGAATCCGGAATATCGATTTTCTGTGGGAAGACTGGGTATCGTCTGTAATTGGCAGCTTTATGATTGTTACAATTATGCTGGCGGTTATGATTCCGCTGCAGATGAAATTCGGAGCGGAAAAGAGCAGGGTTGCGATGATGCTGGTATTCGGAGGCGGCGCGCTGATTGTATATATGGGAATGAAGCTCTCAGAAGCATTAGAGATTGATTGGACGGGGATGATAGAGTGGCTGGAATCACTTAAGACAGCAGCTGTGTTTGGCGGATTTTTTGTTATATGTGGTCTTGTTATGGTGATATCCTGCCAATATTCTATGCACGTGATAAAGAAGAGAGAATTCTGAGATATTATCTAATAAATTTCAATGTAAAGTGAAAAATATTCTATGTTTTCTTTTCTCCGGGTCGGATATACTGACACTATCAACAAACACGAGGAAAACGTGTAAAGAAAGGGAGAAAATGGAAATGAAAATGAAAAAATTTGTTGCTATGACAATGACAGCAATGCTCGGTCTTTCACTTGCTGCATGCGGCGGAGGAGGAGATTCAGAGTCAGGTGATTCGGGTTCAAATGACAGTGGATCATCCGCAGCTTCTTCAGATGTAGCAAATAAGGACAAGCCGCTTGTATGGTTTAACCGTCAGCCGTCCAACAGTTCTACCGGAGAGCTCGATATGACAGCCCTTAATTTTAACAAAGACACTTACTATGTAGGTTTCGATGCGAATCAGGGCGCAGAGCTTCAGGGTGAGATGATTAAAGAGTACATCGAGAATAATATCGATGGACTTGACCGTAACGGCGACGGCATCATCGGCTATGTTCTTGCAATCGGTGATATCGGACACAATGATTCCATCGCGCGTACAAGAGGTGTCAGAAAAGCAATGGGTACGGCTGTTGAGAAAGATGGGGAGATCAACAGTGAGCCGGTCGGAACAAACACAGACGGGTCTGCGGCTGCAGTACAGGATGGAAAGATCGAGGTTGGCGGAAAAGAATATATCGTTCGTGAGCTTGCTTCACAGGAAATGAAGAACTCTGCAGGTGCAACATGGGATGCGGCAACCGCAGGAAATGCAATCGGTACATGGTCTTCTTCCTTTGGCAAAGAGATCGATATCGTTGCTTCTAATAATGACGGAATGGGAATGTCCATGTTCAACGCATGGTCAAAGGACAACAAAGTGCCGACATTCGGTTATGATGCGAACAGTGACGCAGTAGCAGCAATCGCAGAAGGATACGGCGGAACGATCAGCCAGCATGCAGACGTCCAGGCATATCTTACACTGCGTGTTCTGCGTAATGCATTAGACGGTGTTGATGTTGATACAGGTATCGGCACAGCAGATGATGCCGGGAATGTACTTAGCGACGATGTATATGTATACAATGCAGACGAGCGTTCTTACTATGCATTAAATGTAGCAGTAGTAGCAGACAACTATCAGGATTTCACAGATTCAACGAAGATTTATGATCCGGTAGGAAATCAGCTTGACGAGAGCTCTCATGCAACTAAGAAGGTATGGCTTAATATTTATAATGCATCTGATAACTTCTTGAGTTCCACATATCAGCCGCTTCTTCAGAACTATGACAAGCTTCTGAACCTTGAAGTAGAGTACATCGGCGGTGACGGACAGACAGAGTCTAATATTACAAACCGTCTTGGCAATCCGGGCCAGTATGATGCATTTGCAATTAACATGGTTAAGACTGACAATGCAGCTTCCTATACATCACTGCTCAGCCAGTAATCTTTAGAATGTTTCATTAGGGAAAGAGTATCAGGGAGGAGAAATTCTCCCTGATAATTTTTAAGAGAGAAAACATGATTAAGCTACAGATACAGGAGTAAAAAAGAATGGCAGATAAGAAAGATAATATTGTCTTATCGATACGAGGCATGAGCAAATCCTTTGGACGGAACCGGGTTCTGGATCACATTAATCTGGATGTAAAGCGGGGTACGGTCATGGGGCTTATGGGCGAAAACGGCGCTGGAAAATCAACGATGATGAAGTGTCTTTTCGGTACGTATCAGAAGGACGAAGGCAGTATCTTCCTTGGAGGAAGGGAAGTCAGTTTCTCCGGACCAAAAGATGCTCTTGAGAATGGTATTGCGATGGTTCATCAAGAGTTAAATCAGTGTCTGGACAGAAATGTAATCGATAATCTGTTCCTTGGGCGTTATCCACGCAATTCCGTTGGCATTATCGATGAAGGAAGAATGAAAAAAGAAGCTTCGGAGCTTTTCAGAAAGCTTGGCATGACGGTAAACCTTACACAGCCGATGCGGAATATGTCCGTATCGCAGAGACAGATGTGTGAGATTGCAAAGGCAATTTCTTATAATTCAGAAGTGATTGTTCTTGACGAGCCGACTTCTTCCCTGACCGTACAGGAAGTAGAGAAGTTATTTGAGATGATGAGAATGTTGAAGAATCAGGGAATCGCCCTTATCTATATTTCCCACAAAATGGATGAGATATTCGAGATCTGCGATGAAATATCCGTACTTCGAGACGGTAATCTGGTTATGACAAAGGATTCGGAAGATACGGATATGAATGAACTGATTGCGGCAATGGTAGGACGTTCTTTAGAGAATAGATTTCCGCCGGTTGATAATGAGCCGAAAGATACGATTCTGTCTATCCAGCACTTATCGACGAAGTATGAACCTCACCTGCAGGATATTTCCTTTGACGTGAGGGAAGGGGAGATCTTCGGACTCTATGGCCTGGTTGGCGCAGGACGTACGGAACTTCTGGAAACCATATTCGGAGTGAGGACAAGAGCAGCCGGACATGTGTACTTTAACGGACGAAGAATGAATTTTAATACGGCAAAAGAAGCGATGGACCATGGATTTGCCATGATTACAGAAGAGAGAAAGGCGAATGGGCTTTTCCTTAAGGGGGATCTTACCTTTAATACAACCATCGCGAATCTGGATCAGTACAAATCCGGCATAGCGCTCTCTGATGCAAAGATGGTGAAGGCAACTGCCGATGAGATTAAGATTATGCATACGAAGTGCATGGGGCCTGAGGATATGATATCAAGTCTTTCCGGCGGAAACCAGCAGAAGGTTATCTTTGGGAAATGGCTTGAGAGAGAACCGCAGGTGTTTATGATGGACGAACCTACGAGAGGTATCGACGTAGGCGCTAAATACGAAATATACGAATTAATTATCAACATGGCAAAGAAGGGAAAGACAGTGATTGTTGTTTCTTCTGAGATGCCTGAGATTCTGGGAATTACGAACCGTATCGGTGTAATGTCGAACGGGCGTCTGTCCGGAATCGTGAATACGAACGAGACAAATCAGGAAGAGCTCTTAAGGCTCAGCGCAAAATATCTATGATGAGGGAGATGAACGATATGGCTAATGAAAACAGTAAAATTCTTACGGCAGAGCAGGAGAAACAGCTGCGCCGGCCGATAGAGGATTATGTGGGCAAAATTCAGGCGAAAATTGACGCTCTCCGGTTAGATGGAACAGATAAGGTTATCTCTCTTCAGAACAGGATTGACGGAGTAAAAAGAGACAAAGCCCTTACTAAGGAAGACAGGGAGACGCGTATCGCGAAAGCAAGAACCGAACTTGAGAAAGCACAGACGGTTGAAAGAAAGAATAAAGATGAGATATCAAAGCTGATAGCAGATGCTGAGAACTACATAAAGGCACATTTTGATCAGGAATATTATCAGCCAGTTAAAGCAAGCTGTGAGCTTGAGAAGGCTGCTGCGAAAGAAAAGTATCAGAAGAAGCTTGCCGAGCTTGCGAAAGAACATCAGAGTGCTGTTTCGAAGCTGTCTGACCAGAAGGAAATCAAAGAAGAGAAGTATGTCTATAAGAACCGCCAGTTTGACGCTAAGATGGAGCTTGAAAAGGAGCTTCAGCAGATTAAGGACAGAAGACATGCGGCATATTCCTATAAGTATCACCTGATTGACCTCTTGCGTATGTCAAAATTTACTTTTACGGAGACAAGAGCTCAGAAATGGGAGAATTATAAGTATACGTTTAACCGCAGGGCATTCCTCCTGCAGAATGGTCTGTATATTGCAATTATATTGATTTTTATTGCATTGTGTATTATTACTCCAATCGTAAAGAATACACCGCTTCTTACATATAATAATGTATTGAATATCCTGCAGCAGGCTTCGCCGCGTATGTTCCTTGCGCTTGGTGTTGCGGGCCTGATTCTTCTTACTGGTACAGACCTTTCTATCGGACGTATGGTTGGTATGGGTATGACCACTGCGACGATAATTATGCATCAGGGAGTCAATACAGGAGGCGTATTCGGCCATATATTTGACTTTACAGGCATGGCGCTTGGTGTAAGAGTAATTCTGGCGTTAGCTGCATGTGTGGTTTTGTGTACCTTCTTTACGACAATAGCAGGCTTCTTTACTGCAAAATTCAAGATGCATCCGTTTATTTCAACGATGGCAAATATGTTAGTTATCTTTGGTATTATTACCTATGCAACAAAGGGTGTATCTTTTGGCGCGATTGAACCGGCAATTCCCAATATGATTATTCCAAAGATTAACGGATTCCCGACAATTATTTTATGGGCAGTTGCGGCAATTGCGATTGTATGGTTTATCTGGAATAAAACCACGTTTGGAAAGAACCTGTATGCAGTCGGAGGCAATCCGGAAGCAGCATCTGTATCAGGTATCTCTGTATTTGCTGTGACGGTAGGCGCATTTGTTCTGGCAGGTATCCTGTATGGATTCGGTTCATGGCTCGAGTGTGCCAGAATGGTAGGTTCCGGTTCAGCGGCTTATGGACAGGGCTGGGAGATGGATGCAATTGCAGCCTGTGTAGTCGGCGGCGTATCCTTTACCGGTGGTATCGGTAAGATATCAGGTGTAGTAGTCGGTGTATTTATCTTTACTGCGCTTACTTACTCCCTGACAATACTGGGTATTGATACAAATCTGCAGTTCGTATTCTCAGGCATCATCATACTGGTGGCAGTAACTCTTGACTGTCTGAAATATGTCCAGAAAAAGTAAGATGTGAAATAAGTAAGAACGTTAAGAGTCAGACTTTGTGCTGGCTCTTTATTGTTATTTTTGCTATAATTAGGTTAATAGAAATACATGGAGAAATAGATATGGAAAAGTATACGGTGCTTTTGGTAGATGATGAAGAAGAAGTAATACAGGCCATTATGAAAAAGCTTGAATGGGAGGAACTTGGTTTCTCTGTGACAGGGTATGCCTGCAACGGGGTAAAGGCTCTTGAGATGGTAGAAGAATATCAGCCTGACGTTGTTGTGACTGATATCAAGATGCCTTACATGAACGGCATGGAGTTGTCCCAGCGTATTAAAGCAGAGTTCCCGACGACAAAGATACTGATATTTACAGGGTTTGACGAATTCGAGTATGCCAGGGAGGCCGTTCACTTAGAGGTGGAGGAGTATATCTTAAAGCCGGTGAATTCAGTAGAGCTGACTAACGTATTCAGACAGCTTAAGATAAAACTGGATCAGGAGATCAGTGAAAAGAGAAATGTTGAGATACTGAAAAAATACTACATGGAATCGCTTCCACTTCTTCAGTCGAATTTTTACACGATGCTTTTGGAAGGACAGGTCCGCGTGGAAGAGGTTCCAAGATATCTTTCAGATTATCAGTTATCGTTTGACGGACCGTTTTTCTGTTGTCTCGTTGTCCACACATCGGCAAGCCAGATACCAGAGAATATGAATTCACTGCTTTTGTCAACATCTGTTCAGAAGCAGGCGGAAGAACATCTGGGAGAAAAGTGGCGGGCAAAGGCATTTCCGTATCTTGAAAATACGGTTCTGATTGCGCAGCTTCGGTCGGTAAGGGAGATGAGGGAATTGACAGATGACTGTGACCGATTCTGCAAATATGCTCTTCATATTATTGGGGCTGTCGTGACGGTGGGAATCGGACAGGCGTGTAAGAATATACATGATTTGTCAAAATCATACGGCAGCGCACGGACTGCCGTGTCTTACAGGGTGATTTACGGTGTGTCCAGGGCGATCAATATGGAAGAAAATCTTCCGCAGGAAACGGGCGTTCCCGCTTCGGGAAATGATATACAGCTCACCAGCCTGTTTAAGATGATTCGGCTTGGTTCCAAAGAGGATATTGAGAAAGCGGTAGAGCAATATCTGGATCATGCTTCACTTCAGGAAAGATCTTTGCAATTGTATCATGTTGATATCATGGAACTTATCAATGCCTTATATCGGTTTGCAGCAAATCATGAGATTACTGGAAAGGCATTTCCTGATAATATGAAGGTGCTGTATGCGCGTCTTCTGGATATGGACTCGGACGCATTAAAGAAGTGGCTTACAGATATCTGCTTTTTCTTCTACGAAGAATTGCTTGATGCAAGGAACCGTTCCACGAAGTCATTTGTATCTAAGGCAAAAGAATATGTGCATAACAATTATACGGACGAGACGCTTTCGCTGGATGGAATCTGTCAGGTATTAGGTGTGTCAAATTCCTATTTTTCCACCATTTTTAAAAAGAAAACAGGAAAATCCTTTGTTGGTTATCTGACAGAATACCGTATGGATCAGGCTTCCCGGCTGTTAATTGAAACGAATGATAAAAGTTATGTTATAGCGAGACAGGTAGGGTATACAGATCCGAATTATTTCAGTTATGTATTCAAAAGACGGTTTGGTGTTTCTCCGTCCAGATATAGAACAGAGCATACAGGAAGTGAAAATGGTGGTGAAAAATAAGGATTTTAAGAAATTAAAACCGCAGGGAATGCAGTCGATGATTATGATTGTATTTTCTTCTATATCTATTACGATTATGCTGATTCTAAGTGTTCTGCTTTACTTCAGATTCTCAGCTTCATCCCGGCAGGAAATCACGGGGAGTACACAGAAGCTGATGGAGCAGGCTGGGGAGAACATGGAGGATTATCTGGTAAGCATGCGTCAGATATCGGATACGGTCTATTATAATGTGATAAAGGAAAATGATTTTTCTGACCAGGATAATGATATCCAACAGGGTATGAAATTAATATATGAAGCAAATAAGAGTAATCTTCGCAGTATTGCTATCTATAATAACTACGGAAGCCTGATGGGCGCAGAGCCAGTCGTGCTTCAGAAGGAAGATCCCAATGTCACGAAACAAGGCTGGTATGAGCAGGCTGTGGGGGAGATGGAGAATATGCATTTTTCCACACCCCATATCCAGAATCTTTTTGATGATGCATTCCGCTATTACTGGGTAATCTCACTGAGCCGTGTCGTTGAATTGACGGACGGAGGAGTTCCCCAGTCGGGGGTTCTCCTGGTAGATATGGATTATTCCGGTATCTCGCGGATGATGAAGCAGATGAATAACCAGAATAATGGACAGTATTTTTATCTGTGCGACAGCAGCGGGGAGATTATCTATCATCCGCGGCAGATTCAGATTAATAATGGTATTTTTAACGAAAGCAGTGAAAAGGCGGCTGTCTGTAAGGACGGAATCTATGATGAGTTTTTTGAAGAGGAGCACCGTAAAGTGCTTGTCAATACTATCAGCTATACGGGCTGGAAACTGGTGGGAGTTATTCCATATTCTGTGTTTACTCATGGAATGTTTGACATCCGGTACTTTATTGTACTGTTGATTCTTCTGATGGCAATGATGCTCGGAGTAGTCAGCCGGGTGGTTTCTGTAAGGATATCCAGCCCTATCTTAAAGCTGAATGCTTCTGTTATGGAATACGAGGCGGGAGAGCAGCCAGAGATCTATATCGGAGGTTCCATGGAGATCCGGCATCTTGGAGACTCAATTCAACGGTCTTATGAGCAGATTGATACATTGATGCATAAAATTGTCCTGGAACAGACAGAACGGAGAAAGAGCGAGCTTGATGCGCTGCAGAGCCAGATTAATCCACATTTTCTTTATAATGCACTGGATTCTATTACGTGGATGATCGAAGGGGAGAAAAACGACGAAGCGGTGTTTATGATTTCCCAGCTGGCCAAGCTTTTCAGAATCAGCCTTTCTAAAGGCCGTACGGTTATCCCTGTAAGCGACGAATTGCAGCATGCACAGAGTTATATGAATATACAGAAGATTCGGTATAAGAATTCTTTTTCTTTTGTTCAGGATGTGGAGCCGGAAATATGTTCTTATTGTACGGTGAAGCTGATTCTGCAGCCGATTCTTGAGAATGCGATTAATTATGGCGTCAACGGCATGGATGAGGATGGCGAGATTAAGGTAACCGGAAGGGTAGAAGATGGAAAGATAATCTTTGCAGTGACAGATAATGGAATAGGAATGACTGAAGATGAAGTCAGGTTTTTGTTGACGGACGGCAGCCGGATCCGCAAGCACGGTTCAGGAGTCGGGCTTGTAAACGTCAACAACCGGATTCAGCTTCTCTTCGGGGATGAGTACGGAATCAGGGTGGAGAGTGAACCGGACGAGGGAACAACGGTATATGTCTGTATCCCGGCGGTTCCGTATACAGAAGAGAGCAGAAAGACACTTGAGGCAGGACGAACGTTTGGCGGGGAAGGATTAGATGAAGAGTAGTAGAAGGATGTTTATTCTGACAGAGGCAGTCCTGGCAGTTCTTGCCATATTAGTTTCGGTTGCCATGCTGTGGGGAAAGAATGGAGAGGAACATAATAAGGTTTCTGTAATTATCCGAAATTCTGACGATAGCCGATGGGCGGCATTCAGATACGGGCTTAGTATGGCGGCACAGGATCAAGGTGTTGAAGTATTTGTTGTCAATACGGGAGAAATATTGTCGGCAGAAGAAGAATATGAAGCACTAGAACAGGAAATTAATAATGGGGCAGATGCAGTGATTGTACAGCCTGTTCCGGGAAATAGAACAGAAGAATTGTTAAAAAGGACAGGAAAGAAGATTCCGGTCATGCTTGTAGAATGTCCGGCAGCCAAAGAAGAGGAAATATCTGGAAACGTTGTCGTGAAGCCGGACAATTATGCACTGGGGAAGGCTCTGGCAGAAGAATTGTTAAGCGACTACAGCGGACATCTTGAAGGAAAGACCTTTGGTATTGTCTCAGAGGGTGAGATATCCGGGGCTGTGTCTGAACGGGAAGCAGGACTGTGTGCGGTCCTGGAAGAACAGGGCGCCAGTAGACGGTGGAGTATTTCTGTTTCACCGGTAAAGGAAGAAGAACCTGTTCTGGAAAAAATGGCAAAAACAGACTTTGTGATTGCACTGGATGATTATAGCCTGGTGCTTGCCGGGAAAGCAGCAGAAGCCAGGAACCTGCATGGGGCGCTTGTATATGGAATTGGGAATTCCATGGAAGCGGTATACTGTCTGGATACAGGATACGTAAGATGCCTTGTGGTGCCGGATGATTTTAACATGGGGTATCAGAGCCTGACCGAAGCTGCAGAAAGCCTTGGCCATATATTCAAAAAGCCTCAGAGCAGGAATGTTTCTTTTACGGTGATGCGAAGGGATACTCTGTTTACGAAGGAAAATCAGGAGATCTTATTCACGATGAGCCAGTAGAGGTGTTTTTTTAGGATAGCATAGTATGCAGGAAGCTGCCGGGGGAAGGCTTGCTGCGTAGTTTGTAAGTAAAGATGAGGGTGAAGTTATTTATTATGAGAATGGAGAGAATTTTGGCAGCAGGGATGATTCTGTGTATGAGTATGCAGCTTTTCTGTGCCTGCAGTAAGGAGCCGGTGTATGAGACGGATCAGATTTATGTGGGAGTGACATATTATGATCAGAGTGATACATTTCTTAACCAGCTGATTGACTGCTTAAAGGAGCGGCTTCAGGATTATGATGAGGAAGGGTATGAGACAACCCTGCTTGTGCGGGAGGCCTCTAACTCCCAGAGGACGCAGGATGACCAGGTGAAAGAACTGATTGATGCGGGATGCAATGTGCTCTGTGTGAACCTGGTGGACAGGACGGACCCATCGGAGATTATTGATCTGGCAAGAGAGAATAATGTGCCGATTGTCTTCTTTAACCGGGAACCGGTTGCGGAGGATATGATGCAGTGGGACAAGCTCTATTATGTTGGAGCGCCGGCATCTCAGTCGGGCGTCATGCAGGGAGAATTGGCCGTAGAGCTGATACAGTCGGATCCCCTGATAGACCGCAACAGGGATGGGAAGATTCAGTTTGTCATTCTGGAGGGGGAAGCAGGACATCAGGATGCGATTATCCGTACAGAGAATGTAGTGGAGACTTTGAAAAGCAATCATATAGAGATTGAAAAGTTAGGCAACGGGATTGCGAACTGGAACCGTGCGCAGGCGCAGAACCAGATGCTGCAGATGATCGGCCAGCATCAGAATAAGATAGAGCTTGTCCTTGCCAACAATGACGATATGGCGCTGGGGGCCATAGATGCCTATGAAAAGCTGAATTATACGGAATCTGCCCTGCCGGTATTCTTAGGGATTGACGGGACGGACGTAGGACTTGAGGCAGTCAGGAATTCTAAGCTTGCGGGGACTGTGTACAATGATAAGGAAGGGCAGGCGGAAGCGATGGCGAAGCTTTCCGTTGCGCTTGTATCCGGAAAAGGAATGGGGGAAATTGAATTCGAAGAAGAGAGATATATCTATCTGCCTTATTCTAAAGTGACAGGGAGTACGGTGGAGGAGTTCATGGGAAGATAACAGAAAAATCTAAAGGAGAAGCGTCTGCTCCCCTTATGGTTCTGGAGATGTTTTTGTAACGTCTCTCACATTTGAAATGGAATCGGAATGCTATGGAGAGGAAGATGCATCGCCTAAGAATCTTACACAAGTTCCTATTGAAGGTATTCTGGATGAATTTAATTTGTTTGTCACAGATGTCTATGAGCAATTAAATGAAACCAGCGAAACCATTTGTTATCAGGAATTTGTAGAATTGGAGAAAAATTATGACGGAAAGAGAGAAAATGTTAGCAGGGCAGCTTTACGATTGTGGAGATCCAGAGTTATTGACCCAATGGCATAAAGCAAAAGATTTAATTAGAAGTTATAATAACATTGATTCTGTAGAGGTAGAAAAAAAGGAAAAAATTTTGATTGATTTGTTGGGAGGAAAAGGCAAAAATCTATGGATAACGGCACCGTTTTTTGTGGACTATGGATATAATATTTATTTTGGAAATAACTGCGAAGTAAATATGAATTGTACATTTTTAGATGACAATATTATCCAAATTGGAGATAATGCGCTTATTGCTCCCAATGTGCAGATATATACGGCCTTTCACCCGACAAATGCTATTGAACGATTTGGAAAACCTAAAACAGACGGTTCTTTTGAATTTTGCAAAACTCAAACAGCGCCAGTTACTATTGGAAATAGTGTGTGGATTGGCGGTGGGGCTATACTCATGCCAGGAGTTACTATTGGAGATAATGTAGTAATCGGTGCAGGAAGTGTTGTAACGAAAGATATTCCAAGCGATACGATAGCATATGGAAACCCTTGCAGAGTGATGAGGAAGAATAAATAAATTCCTGTTCATGGGGGAATACGCTTATGGATTTCAATTGGTAGATACGGAAGTATGGCTCTTATGATTTTCTCTGTTTTTATAAAAGGCTGCTGGTGGTGTTTGTATTCTTTATGAACTGGCAATTGTTCCTGTTATTCTATTCCTGGTTGCTTGCTGCAAGGGGGGTTCCTCCGTATAATGGTGGTGAAAGGAGATCATCCCTTATGCTAAACGAAAACATCAAAATCTAAAAGACTTTCGCAAGAGGTATTTGCAATCAAGTTGAATGTGGTGAGACAAACGATATTTTGAATTTGTGTTAGAAAAGGTAGTCCAAATGTGCTTACATCTGTTGACGTGTTACAGGGAAATCATGAAATCGGTCAGAAGGTTGTTGTTGTCGGAGGAAAGGAGCCTGTTTCGGCCGCAGTTGTATTGATGCTTGAAGCTCTCCTGAATTATTATAAAGCGGATATCCATACATCCAGTTGCAGATGGCAATCAGCTAGGCAGGACAATATAATAAAGAAGAAAAAGGGAATTCTGATTCTTATATATTGCATAAGAGTTAGAAATCCTTTTGTGTATATTTGTATATCTAAAAGCGTAGGAATCATGCCGGTTCTGAGGGATATTGGAAAGAAAATATTAGATTTTTAAAGACGATGCTTATCTCCCCATTCACACATACCATCCAAAATGGGGATTAATGATTTCCCACGTTCTGTCAAACTATATTCCACCTTTGGAGGAATCTGTGGATATTCTTTTCTGTGTACTAACTGGTCCGCTTCTAATTCCTTTAAGGTGGAACTTAGCGTCTTATAGGAGATTTCCCCAATATATTTTTTCATTTCATTGAAGCGGACAATGCCAAATTCCATAAGGGTATATAGAATCGTCATTTTGTATTTCCCATTAATCAGGGACAGGGTATAGCTGAAACCCGTTGTTTCAAGGCATTCTTGCGATATGCAGCGTTCACTCATTTTTACACTCTCCTTTAGGTAAGTATATAACTTGCATGTAAGTATCGCACTTAAAGGTGCGTACTTGTTTTCTGTTTCATTCTGGTTATAATTATAATATCAACAGCAGGAAAAGTCAATCTTGCAGGTAAAGGAGGAATAATCTAATGAGTAAAAAAATAGTAGTAATCACTGGAAGTCCCCGGAAAAATGGGAACAGCTTTGCTATGACGGACGCATTTATCAAGGCAGCCGAGGAGAAGGGGCACACTGTTACCCGTTTTGACGCAGCTTTGAAAAAAGTAGGTGGATGCCGTGCATGTGAAACCTGTTTTTCTACGGGAAAGGCATGTACCTTTGATGATGATTTCAATACGATTGCCCCAGCTATTTTAGAAGCGGATGCCATTGTATTTACCATGCCGGTTTATTGGTATTCAATCCCGGCACAGATCAAAGGTGTTATTGACCGGATCTTTTCTTTTGTTGTGGGCGGCAAGGATATATCTGGCAAGGAATGTGCATTGATCACCTGTTGTGAGGAAGAGGATATGTCTGTGATGGATGGCGTGCGTATACCAATGGAGCGGATGTGTGCGTTGAATAAATGGAAAATGGTCGGTGAAGTTTTGATTCCTGGTGTGCTGAATGCCGGAGATATTGACAAAACGGATGGATGCAAGAAAGCAGCAGCTCTGGCTGAGGCAATCTAAGGCAGGAATGGCAATATGACAGTAAAGGAAGCTTTAAATAGTAGATTTTCCTGCCGTGTGTTTTCGGACGAACCTGTTGCACAGGATATACTGGAAGCCATTTTTGCGGATGTATTTCGGACACCGTCCTGTGAAAACTCTCAGCCGTGGGAGGTATATGTAGCGGGAACGGAAGCAATGAAGAGGCTTTGCATGGAATATGAAAATTTCCGAAAAGCGAAGAAACCAGCTGACTTAAGCAACAGGTTCAATGGAAGATGGACTGATGAGATGACTCCGCGTATTGATGAATATTTTGATGGAATTGTAGAGCACGAAGAAAAGGGAAATTTTGAGTATACCATGCAGAAAAGAAATCTTTTCTATGCACCGGTAATGGTATTTTTGTGTATTGATAAAGAATTGCCTGACTGGTCGCTCTTCGATACCGGGATGTTTGCGCAAAGTCTGATGTTGTCTGCTACAGAGCATGGGTTGGCGACAATGGCTTCTGCGGTATCGGTGTCTTATCCGGAGGCGGTACGCAGCGTACTACATATACCAGAAAATAAGATGCCTGTCATTGGGATCGGAATCGGATATCCAGATAATGAGGCGCCGGTTAATGGATTCAGGACTGCAAGAAAGGGAATTGAAGAGATACATTATATATTGTAAAAGGGAGCGTGACTGAATATGACAGTAAAAGAAGCTTTGAACAGCAGATTCTCCTGCCGTGTCTTTCAGGATATGCCTGTAGAGAAGAAAGTGTTGGAAGAGATATTTGAAGATGCGTTCCGGACACCGTCATGGGCAAACTCCCAGCCATGGGATATCTATGTGGCAGGAAAAGAACAGATGGAGAAAATCTTACAGGGAATGAATGACTGCAGGAAACAAAGAGTCCATACGTCTCTTGACCTGCCTTTCAGAGGAGTATGGTCGGAAGAGGCAAAAAAGCATATGGATCAGTTCTTTGAAGATGTTTATGCGTGTGAAGAGAGAAGGAATCTGGACTTTACCATGCAGAACCGTAATCTGTTTTATGCACCCTGCGCTGTATTCATCTGTATGGAAAAGGGGCTTTCTGCATGGTCCTATTATGATATAGGAGCATTTTCACAGAGCCTGATGTTGTCCGCAACGGAGCATGGACTGGCAACTATACCTGCGGCGGTCTTTGTCGGGTATCCGGATCTGATTCGCCAGGTTATGCAGATACCGGACAACAAGGATGTAATCATTGGGATTGGAATTGGTTATGCAGATATGGACGTGAAAGTCAATCATTTTAAATCCCAGAGAAAATCTGTCTCTGAGGTCGTTTATCGAGGGATAGAAGCGTAAAAATATGAAGAGATGAAGGAGATTTCAGATATGGCTAAAAAAATTGTAATACTTAATGGAAGTCCGCGTAAAAATGGAAATACTTCCGCATTGGTGGAAAGATTTACTGAGGGCGCAAAAAATGCAGGTAACACAGTTACAGAGTTTTTCCTCGACAGTATGGATATTCATGGCTGCATAGGGTGTTTTGGTGGGCATAGCAGCAGGGAATGTCCGTGTGTGCAAAAGGATGATATGATGCAGATCTATCCGGCGGTCAGGGAGTGTGATGTGATCGTGCTTGCATCGCCTTTGTATTACTGGAACATGAGCGGCCAGCTTCGGACAGCGGTTGACCGTCTGTTTGCTCTGGAGGAAGGGGACGGCAATCTGTTAAGAGGGCATGATCGTTCTTCGGCACTTTTGATGGCGGCAGAGGGGCACGGCTTTGAAGATGTCCTGACTTATTATGACCATTTGATGGAGCATCTGCACTGGAAAAATCTTGGTCATGTTCTGGCGGGTGGAAATGGTCATGTGGGTGATATTAAAGGAAAACCGGAACTAGAACAGGCATATGAACTTGGAAAATCAATATAGTATAGTAATAGTAAGACAAGAACTTTAAAACTGAGCGGTAGTATGTATAGTGATGCAATTCTAAATAAAATTGCGTCACTTTTTTTGCGTCAAAATTTCGTAAGGAGAGTATTCTGCTTATGGTAATTGTATTTTAAATTACAGTACTATATAATGGTGTTTATATTCAAGTTTACAGAAATGAAAAAATTGGAGGTTGTGGTGAATTTTTTATGAGTCATATAAGAAAAGCAGCAATAGAAGATGCTTCAAGATTAGCAGAGATATTGATATTTACTAAAAGGATGAATTATAGGGAAATTTTTCATGATGATAAAGTTTCGTTCGGTGAAATGCAGGTTCTTCCTTTGGCGCAGGCCTATATTGATACGCCTGAAAAGCTAGAGAATATTTGGGTATATGATGACGAATTTGTAAAAGGTATGCTTCGTATGGAGGGGAATAAGATTATAGAACTGTATGTAGATTCTTTTTTTCAAAACAAGGGGATTGGTGCAGAGTTAATTGAATTTGCGATTCAGATGTTTCATGCTTCAAGTTTATTTGTGTTAGAAAAGAATAGCAGTGCAATACGTTTTTATCAGCGTCATGGCTTCAGGCTGACACAAGAACGGAAATTGGAAGAAGGAACGACGGAGTATATTGTGAAAATGGAACGGTAAATTCAAGCAGTTTACAAAATATTTGAATATAAAGAGGAGGCAGATAGAATGGCTATTACAGTGAATATTTACTATAGAGGAGAGAAGGGAAATGCCAGGAGATTTGCGGAAGAAATGGTTTTAAGCGGAGTTGTCAGTGATATTCGTGCAGAAGATGGAAATATTAGATATGAATATTTTTTCCCGATGGATGATCCGGAAACAGTGCTTTTGATTGACAGCTGGAAGGACCAGTATTCCATAGACATTCACCATGCTTCCCCTATGATGGCAAAAATCATAGAATTACGGGAGAAATATGATCTGCATATGAAAGTAGAACGATATGTGTCTGATGAAAATGGAGTTCCGGTAACAGACAAGGCATTCATAAAGCTGTAAGTGAATTCACAATATTACTTTTAGGACTTAGTCTCCACTGCTTTTTAATATTTTACGTAAAAACTGCGCCACAGCCTTGGCAGGCCATCGTGCAGTGATTTTGTTCAATATGAATTTGGGAGAATTATCTTATTAAAGAGGAAGCGGGACTTGATATTAGAGTAAAACGGATAATTGCAGTTCAAGATAGAGAAAAACACAATCTACCAATTTATGCTTATAAGGTATGTAAAATTTTTATGCAATGTGAAGTAATAGGCGGTAAATTCATTTCCAATATTGAAACTACAGGCTTTGATTATTTTGAAATTGATGAATTACCTTGTCTTGCAGAAGA
>CANSLW010000005.1 GCA_947647815.1 uncultured Dorea sp.
GTTAAGACAAGAGAAGCAGGAAGAAACTTCTATTTCAAGTGAAAATAAGAAAAACCTTAGCTCTGATGAATTTTTAAGTGGATTTTGGGACGAGGATAAACTAATCCCTTCCGTAACAGTTACCATATACTTTGGATCGGAAGAGTGGACGGGACCGATGAGTTTATTTGATATGATGGAAGTGAAAGATCCGAGAGTGCTTGCGTGTATGGACAATTACCATTTAAGACTAATTGTGCCGGCTCAGATGTCAGATGAAGAAATCATAAAATTTCAGTCCAGTCTTCGGGAAGTATTGCTTTTCATCAAGTATTCTAAGGATAAAGAGAATTTAAATAGGATATTGAAAGAGAATGAGGAGCGTTTTAAGGATGTAGAACGAAGAGCAGTAGATGTAATAGAGGTAATTACCAATGCTGGATTAATATATGAGGAAAGCGAGGAAAAAGTAGACGTGTGTCAGGCTGTTAAAGAAATTAGGATAGAAGCAGAACAAATGGGTGAAAAAAAGGGTGAACTGAAAAAAGCACAGGAAACCGCCAAAAATCTATACGAAATGGGGATTGATATTGATAAAATTGCAAAGGCGGTAGATTATGCTGTAGAAACCGTAAAAGGTTGGATAGGTTTATCACCAGATGTACAGTAAACCGAGCATAATCGAGCAATTATAAAAATACAGTTCTTCGGTGTGCGACCGTAACAGTGGTAGGGCACACGACTGTTAACCGTAGGATTGTTGGTTCGAGTCCAACTCGGGGAGCTTTGAGTAAAAAAGACATTCACTGGATGTCTTTTTTATATGCTAAGGCAAAAACCCGTAAATATCAGCATTTGCGGGTTTTTCATATTAAGGAAGGGAGTATGAAAAGCTGAAAATCTGGTATAATGGAAATCAATCAGATATTTAAAAGAAAGGTTCGTGATAAGAATGGGACTCACAGAAACAAGCAGATTTTTAAGCCTGATACTCCGGCATAAACCGGAAGTGATTGGGATTTCCCTGGATGAGCATGGTTGGGCGGAGGTAGAAGAGGTTGTCGCAGGAATCCGTAAGACCAGAAATTTTGACAGGGAAATGTTGAAGGAAATTGTCTGGACAGACCAGAAACAGAGATATTCTTTTAATGAAGACCAGACTTTGATCCGAGCAAACCAGGGACATTCCATACCGGTGGATGTGGAGTTGGAAGTCGTAGAACCGCCGGAGATTCTGTGGCATGGAACCGGAGAGAAATATGTAAGTTCCATAGAAAAGATAGGATTGATATCGAAAAGCAGGCTGTATGTACATATTTCTGGGGATAGGGAAACGGCATATAAGGTAGGGCAGAGACACGGCAGACCAGTGGTATATAGAGTGTTGGCAGGAAAGATGTCAGCAGACGGTTATACTTTTTACCGCTCAAAGAATGGCGTGTGGCTGACGAAAGAGGTGCCGGTTCCGTATTTGGAAAGGGAGTAAGAACTAAAAATCAGGCAGTTGAGAGGAGAAAAATCTTTTCATGTTGTAGAGAGTGTTTGATGGGAAAAGGATGAAATCAGGATATATTTTGAAGAAGGTGAATCGTTGTTTATACTGAAGCCGACAAAGATTATCAATGAGGAAAAGCGTTTGGTGATTGGGGATGCAGAGAGTGTACTGTGGGTTTGGTATACATATGGAATGGAAAATATCCATGAGAATCTGTATGTCAGACAGTATGCAAAGAATGCGGATGGAACCGTTAGACGAGCAGAAGGGAAGCGGAGCGATGTAAGAGTAGGAGAAGGGAGTCTGTTTTGTCCGATAAAAGAAGAGGCTGTATGGTTGGGATTAAATTGAGAAAATGTATGTTGCTGATAGGATAATGCTTTGCTATAGTAAAAGAAAAAATATCCGCTAATGTAGCGGCTACAAATCAGGATTTGGAGGGAAAAACACGATGAAGGAAAAGAAAACTATCACAGGCACAGATGTTGCCATTATTTGTTCTAAGATAGGAGTAATTTCAAGTATCATTCTTATCGTAATGGACATTTTAGAACACGAAAGCACGACAGTTGGGATTGGTTTACTCTGTTTATGTATGACGCATTTATTGGTAAACGTAAAAAACAAAAAGGATGCTCAGTAGTTTAGCTTCCGATTAAAAAAGAAGTATTTGTTGGAGGCGAAAATATGCAAAAATTTTTAATGCTATTAGGGTATCTAATTCTATTCTTTATAGTTGTTCTTAATTACATAGATTTCGATATATCCAATGTAATGATTATTATTTTGGGCATTATTAGTGCTGTATTTATGAGCTTGGGAATTTTCTTGAAGGATAAAAAGAAATAGAAAATTTTTAATTTGTAAGGGGAAGTATTTCTAAAAGAATTATATGAATAAAAGATTATGCTTGATATTTGTTTAAGTATAATAAAACAATAAGTTCGAATTTTTGGTAACATAATAACTATATTTTTCAGAAATCTTTGTTCATCTGTAGTATTGCTTCAATCAATAGGAAATATTAAAATAGAAAAGTAATTCAAGAAAACATATCAGACACATTACACTAAGAAAGGAATTATAGTATGTTACACGAGAATAATACCATTGGAGAAGTAAAGGATGAGGTACTCTACCATGTTGCAAAAGCTGCTTTTGAGGGGAATCTGCATAAGATTGAGGCCACTCTGCCTTATGAGATTCTACCTGGGAGCAAGCCCAAGTTTCGCTGTTGTGTACATAAAGAGCGAGAGATTGTCAGAGAGAGGATTATGCTTGCCAAGAATATTAACCCGGCAGATGGTGAACCTTGTCACAATACGGTAAAAATTCTTCCATCAGCCTGTGAGAACTGTCCTATCACCCGTTTTACAGTAACGGATAACTGTCAGAAATGCATGGGGAAGAAATGTATGCAGGCATGCCGTTTTGGAGCCATTACTATGGCACGTGATAAAGCATATATTAATCCTGAGAAATGTAAAGAATGTGGACAGTGTTACGATGCGTGCCCGTATAATGCGATTGTGGATATTATGCGTCCTTGCCGTCGTGCGTGTCCGGTAGATGCCATCCAGGCTGATGAAGATGGAAGAGTTTGGATTGATGATGAGAAGTGTATCCGTTGTGGTTCCTGTATCAGCAAATGTCCGTTTGGGGCGATTTCTGACAGTTCCCGTATGATAGAGGTTATTGATTATCTGAAAGGTGACCGCCCGGTATATGCACTGGTAGCTCCTGCTGCAGAGGGACAGTTTGGAATGGATATCACTATGGAGTCTATCCGAAAAGGAGTTAAGAAGATGGGCTTTACTGATATGATAGATGTTGCAATCGGAGCGGACTTTGTATCTGATTCCGAAGCAAAGGAATGGGCGGAAGCACATGAAGCAGGCAAAAAGATGACCACTTCATGTTGTCCTGCATTTGTACATCTTATCCGGCGTCATTTCCCTGAACTTGCAGACCATATTTCCACTACGGTATCTCCGATGGCAGCTACGGCAAGGCTTGTGAAAGCAATGCATCCGGATGCAGTATGTATCTTTATCGGGCCATGTATCGCGAAGAAGAGTGAAGCGGGACAGGTTCAGGATCGAGAGGGAGAGAATGCGGATCTGGTTCTTACCTTCGAAGAATTCCGTGCAATGCTCCGTGCAAAAGACATTAAGCTTGAGCCGGTTACTATAGATGAACCACAGAATGGCAGTATCCATGCGAAGGGCTATTCAAATTCAGGTGGTGTGACAAGAGCGGTGAAGCAGGCATATATGGAACATGGTGGACAGGGCGGTTTGAATGTGCGTCAATGTAATGGCGCGGCAGAATGTAGGAAGGCGCTTATGCTGTTAAAGGCAGGAAAGCTTCCGGAGGACTTTATTGAAGGAATGGCATGTGAAGGTGGCTGTGTAGCCGGACCAGGCAATATTCAGGAAGAACGTGCATTTAAGAGAGAACGTGATAAACAGCTTAAGAAAGCAGATGACCGTCTGGTTACGGATACCGTGGCAGAATACGGCAAATACGAATTTTCTATGCACCGTCATATCTGATCTGACAGATATCAATTACAATACAGAAAATATAGAGCTGCATGCTGGACGATAGATAAGATTGTCAGGCATGCAGCTTTGTTATATTAATTATAGTTTACTGGTTTCATAAGTGGATTTTGTTTTACGGATAAGTTTATAAAACTTATCTGCCTGTCATGCGGTGCGTCCTGTAAAGAGTCCGAACAAAGTTATTATGGTTGTATATGAAAGCTATGCGCTGTCTCTCTGATATCAGGTACGGCAAGCAGGATAGGATATAGTACGAAGGCTATGATTAGTCCGCCGAGTCCCTGGATAAGATTAGCCGGTATGCTGGCGGCGGCAGAAGCTGTTCCGTAGAGGGGGATTTCGCAGAGGAAATATCCACCGGCTACAAGAATGATATCGGTGATTCCTCCAAGTATAACAGCTGTGTACTGGCTCTTAGAAGTCTTGCCGAACTTCTGGTAGATAAGACCCGCTATGAAGGCAATGATACCTTTGACTGCGAAAGTAATGGGTACATAGATGAAATATCCGCCAAGTAGGTCAGCCATTGCAGAACCGATACCCGCTGCCAGAAGCCCATAGACTGGCCCGAGTATCACACCAGAGAGGATGACGATGGCATCGCCAGGGTGGATGTATCCGCCGGTTCCTGGCGTGGGTATCCTGATAGACATAGTGGCAACGCATGCCAAAGCGGCGAATAATGCTGCCATGACGATTTTCTTCAGATTAGAATGCATGTTCATCTCGAAAACTCCTTTTCATATTATATTTCTTTAGATACTTTATATCATATCTGGAACGAAAAAAAGGTCCAATAAATGTAAAATCAACCAAGCCAGATGCGGAGCGGATATAGTTCGTCCAATAGAGTGTAGAAATACCAGATGGTTTATGATACAATTAATATGATTTTGGGAAGTTTTCCTGTTGAAAAACAAAAGACAGAGGGGGATGTACGGTGAAATTATTTGATTTATTCGGGAAAAGAACCGGAGAAGATACCGATGGTAAAAATAGAAAAGTAAGCGATATAAGGGAACTTGAGATTTATTCTGGTATGCGGGTGGTAGTGGAGAATCCAGAGGGGCAGATGTTGTTTATTGCCAAACTGCAGGATCCACAGAGAAATACGGCAAAACTATATCAATATTCCGATGCAGAAGTGTTTCGGGATGAGGATAAAGATGTCGTTCAGCAAAAGACTACTATTCCTGTAAAAATCCGTGGTTATAATGACAGCCAGAGAAAGGCTGTTTTTATGGAAGGGGTAATTTCCATCAGGCAGAAACATATATGGCAGGTAGAAAACCTGATAATAACCAGAGTCGAGAATGAGAGATCTTTCCCACGTCTGAGTATGGATATTGATGCGCTTGTAATTACATCTGGAGGAACTGAAGATGATGAAAGGACATGTAGGCTGCTGAATATTAGTGTTGGAGGAGCCAGCATTAGTTCAGAATACCGATATCATAAAGGAGAGAAATTCATATTAAAGGTAAGATTGCTTGAGGATAAATCGCCTTCTGTTATGTACTGTGAGGTACTGCGTGTTATAGAAAAGGATATATCCAGATATGAGTATGGATGCCATTTTTTAGAATTGACAGAAGTGGATCAGGAGCAGATTACACAGGATATTGAATTGCTCACAAAAAGAAGTGCAGAGAATTCATGTAACTCTTGAGATTACGGCTTTTTATATTCTAGAAGTCAATAAGTAGAAATGTATGGATATCCTGTGTTTAGATACTACAATATGTAAAGTATGAATTATGGGATACTGAGTGGGAATACGATATCAAGATGGAGAAACGGGATGGATAGAGCAAAACAGATAAGAAAACTTTTGATTCTGGCGATTAAGATTGCTGTCGGGAGTAGTTCTGCGATTTATGCCGCTCAATGTCTGAATCTGGAATATGCGGCTTCGGCAGGGACAATTGCACTTCTCACACTTATGATGACCAAATGGGAGACTGTGAAAGTATCTGTATTTCGGCTAATTACCTTTGGCATAACAATTCTTGTATCATGGGTGATTTTTTTACATATTGACCAGATATGGATTGCATATGGATTGTTTATATTTATTGTGGTATTTATCTCAGAGTCATTGGGATGGAGAGCTACCATATCGGTCAATTCGGTAGTCGGGGCACATCTGCTGGTCAGCAGAGATTTTAGCTTCCGTTCGGTCTGTAACGAGATGATTCTTGTTCTGATTGGGATAACGGCGGCACTACTTCTGAATCTGTTCCATGATTATCAAAGTACGAAAAAAGATCTTGTTAGGAATATGCGCTATACGGAGAATCAGCTTCAGATGGTCATGGGAGGATTGGCGGCTTATTTGTCTGACAGAGAGATGGAGTACAATGTGTGGGATAAGATCTGCAATCTGGAGAAATGTTTGCAAGGCTTCATCAAAGATGCATACGAATATCAGTCCAATACATTCTATTCACATCCGGGATACTATATTGATTATTTTGAAATGCGGCAGAATCAGTGCCATGTCTTGCACAATCTTCACTATGAGATGAAGAAGATTCGGTCGATACCCAAACAGGCGAAAATCACCGCTGATTATATGTTGTATCTGACGGATTTTGTGATTGAGAAGAATACGCCGGTGAAGCAGATTGAGAAGTTAGACGAGATTTTTTTGCAGATGAAAAAAGAAGAATTACCTGTGACGAGAGAAGAATTCGAAAGTAGAGCGATATTATACCATATCTTGATGGATCTTGAAGAATTTCTCATATTCAAGCAGAGATTTGTCAACGGATTAAATGAGCGTCAGAAAAAAGAGTATTGGAACAGATGAATGGGATTGCAGGTATTTGGCAACTACCGTGAGGGTCACATACCCCGTATGCTTGCATCGGGGTTGTTGACTCTATGCGATAAGATAGGTGTAGCATATCATTAAATTATTACTCTTTATCTGACCTCAGTGAGGAATACATGGCAACACTTAAAATGACAGCCCCGCCGATGAGTTCACGCACACTTGGTACCTCGCTGAGGAACAGCAGTGCATAGAGGATTCCGTAGATGGTTTCCATCCCTGATATGATACCGGCGGTCTGAGCTTTTACACTCTTTTGCGCAGATACGTACAGGGTGTATGCGAATGCCGTACAGATGAAGCCTAAGATGACCACGCCAACGATATCCTGCATTCTCCAGGATGCCTTCATCAGAAAAAGCGCTGGAAAGAGCACAATTGCAGCGGAGCCCTGCTCGTAAAGACATATAATCCTGCCGGTGTATCTGGCTGAAAAATAACGGTTTGCCAGTGTTAGTACTGCATAGGTCAGACTGGAAATCATGCCCCAGACAATACCGATGGTGGTATGATTTGCCATGGAAAATTCTGGAATTGTAATCAGTACGCCGATAAATAAAACCACAGCGCTGATAATATTCTGTTTCCGTAGTTTTTCATGAAATACAATGGGCTCCAGGAAAGTCAGGAACAATGGGAATGTAGAAAATGTAATTGTTCCGATTGCTACTGTGGATACCTGTATAGACTGGAAAAATGTTGTCCAATGGGCGGCCATCACGGCGCCCGTTAAAACGATCAAACCATAATCTTTTCTCGAATCGAGTGTCAGTTTTTCTTTTCTTATTATCCCGATAAGCAATAACAGTATGGAAGAGCATATTACCCTTCCGAGAGCTACCAAGACTGCCGGGATGGCGACAAATTGTCCGATTACGCCTGCCAGACCGAAAAGCATCACGGCGATATGAAGATAAATGATATTTTTATTAAAATGATTTTCTCTATGCATGAATATTTATTTCCTTCCGCTATTTCATTTTGTGCAAATCTAAAATCTTTCTACACAAGTAAAAATCTGTTTATCCGACAGAAATCTATCACAGACTAGGAGAAAAGTCAACATTTTTTGATAATTCATTGCCTCATTATTGGGGATATTGTATAATTATTGAGGATAATTGCAAATAATGTTCTAAAATTATTCTGATAAAATATAAAATTTGGGAAAATACAGCGGTTTTGAATTTATATTGCTGAATTGTAGCAGATAAGTGCTGCAGCTATAGAAAAAGCAGGAGGATTTCATGGATATCTTATCAGACAGATTAGAAGAAGGATTCACACATGGCGGCCTGTTTCATGCGGACGATGTGTTTGCCACGGCGCTGCTTCAGATTCTGAACCCTAAGATTAAGATCACCCGGGGCTTCTCAGTACCGGCAGATTATAAAGGGATTGTATATGACATTGGCGGAGGATGCTTCGATCATCACCAGAAGGACAGGCGGATTCGGGAAAATGGAGTTCCGTACGCTGCGTTTGGACTTCTCTGGGAGAGATTCGGCAGCAGATTGCTGTGCGAGGAAGACGCCGCAAGATTCGATGAAGATTTTGTACAGCAGATAGACAAGACAGATAATACGGGAGAGCCGAATCTGTTGTCGCAGACCATCGCAGACCGGAATCTGACATGGCAGGAAGAGCCGTCTCTGGCAGAAGACGCATTCGAGAAGGCAGCGGAGTATGCGAAGGAGATACTAAAACGCCGGTTTTGCCAAATCCGGGCGGACAGGAATGCATATGAGACAGTATGTGAGAAAGCGAATGAATGTGAGGACGGCATCCTGTATCTGGAACAGGCAATGCCGTGGAAGGATGCCCTGAAAGGGAAAGATATTGCATATGTGATCTATCCGTCTCTGCGCGGAGGATATAATATTCAGGCTGTCCCTGCAGATGAAGAGCCGATGAAATCGAAGGTTCCATTTCCGGAGAGCTGGCGCGGCGCAAGCCATGAGGAACTTAGGAGGATCACAGAGATTGAAAGCCTGACGTTCTGCCATATGGCAGGCTTCCTAAGCGCAGCGGGGACATTGGAGGATGCGTACCGGGCGGCAAGGATGTCTGTGGAAAATAGTATGGCATAGACAGATGAAGGCATTCGGCGGTTGCCGCGAAGGTCAACAACCATGATGCTTGCATCGGAGGTGTTGACTCCAGCCGGACAGTGTTGCCGGACGGAATGCCGGAAGAAAAGAAAAGGAGAAGAGAGATGGGCGTACATTTTATTTCAGTGCTGGGGACCAGCTTGTATGAGCCGGTGGTATATCATTTCCCGGAAGAAGACAGAAGAGGGGAAGAGCAGGAATTTGTTCAGATCGCGATGCTGGAGGAGTTACGGGATCAGATTGCAGGGGAGGGGAAGATATCCATATTCCTGACCGACGGCGCAAGGAAGCGGAACTGGGAAGACCGTATCTATAGTGATAAGGACGTGCAGTTCTCAGAGAGATGGACTTCGGGAAAGAAACAGGCGGTATGCGAAGGGCAGAATAAGCCGGGAATGATGTCTGTTCTTAAGAAGGATTACCCGGAACTGTGGGAGAGAACGGAAGAGATCAGAATCAGTAATGCAAGTACGGAGGAAGAGATCTGGTCCGTATTTGAGGCAATTTATAATGCGATAGAAGAGGACGATGAGATTGTATTCGATATCACGCACAGTTTCCGGTCTATACCGATGCTCGCCATTACGATCATTAATTATGCGAAGGTCTTAAAAAACTGTACCTTGAAGGGAATCTACTATGGAGCATATGAAGCGGCAGAGACGGCAGGGGGCGTCAAATACGCGCCGATCGTAGACCTGACGGTTTACAATGAGATCCTTGAATGGACAAATGCGGCAGAGGCTTTTATGCAGTACGGGTTCGCTTCGAAGATGAAGGCAGTATATGATAAGAAGATGAGCACGATCCCGAATGAAGAGAAGAAAGAATGGGGGCCCATAAAAGGAAAAATAACGGCGATGCAGAATTTATCTTCTGCAATATTCACCTGCCGGGGAACGGACGCGTCAAAACTGGAAAGCAAAAAGAAGAGCGCGTTGGCGCAAAAGAGTGTCAAAAATGCGTATGAGAGCCTGGTGGCGAAGAGCACGGAAGCTTCCAAAGCGAAAGCCAGAGAGATGAAACCGCTGTATCCTCTGATCGATAAGATTGAAGAGAGATATCAGGAATATTTCAGCGGGGAGACGAATTTTGAGATTGGGTGCGGCGTTGTGCGGTGGAGCATTCAGAACAGTATGGTTCAACAGGGATATACAGCTCTGGAGGAGACGATGATTACATATCTGTGCGCCCGGTATCAGCTGGATGACAGGACGGAGAGAACAAGGGAAGATATCGTAGGAAAAGCAGTGACCGGTATTGCAAAATATATCGAGCAGAAGCAGTCGGCACAGTATTTTGAAGAACATAGGGAAGAAGCGGCTGAGACGATCTGCCGTGCAATCATGCAGATGAAGGGGAAACCGTCTGAAGCGGACGGGAAGATCAGAGAAATCGTGCTGACGATTCCGCTTCCTCTGGTACAGCTCTGTAAGAAGATAAAAGACCGGAGAAATGATATTAATCATTTTGGATTTCGGGATAATCCTGTGTCGGCAGATCTGCTTAACGCTGAATTAAAAGAATTGTATAATGATTTTATGAAGCTTACGAATGCTGCTGACTGGTGCATCGAAGATGAATGCAGGCAATGATGCGGTAGTAATCAGCAAAGAGAGGAATATGATATGAATCAGCAGCTAGAAGAGGCGCTTAAGATCAGATACATCAAACTGCATTTTACAGCAGTGATAGTAGAAGATACGGAACTACCGGCTGAGAAAGTGTCCGCCTTAAGAGGCGGGATGGGCGAGATGCTGCTTCGGGCGAACTGTGTCAGAGACCGGAACTGCAAGAAGTGCGATTTTGAATCAGAGTGTATCGTCAGAAGGACGATGTATTCCAGATATGAGATTACGCCGCGTTTCGTCACGACGGACGACAGCATCGGATATCTGTTGGAATGTGAGAATTATGAGGAAGAGTTCTATGCAGGCGATCTGTTGGAATTCAATCTGATTCTGTTCGGACGGTCTATCGCTTACTTCAACCAGTATATGCAGGCGTTTTTTGCATTGGGAGGAGCCGGGATTGGTAAGAATCATTCCCAGTTCCAGATTGTGTCTGTGACCAATACCAGAAGGCAGAGATTATATGCCGAAGGAATGGTCTACATGGAGCAGTATCAGATAGAGACAATCCTGGATTATGTGGATTACCGGATGAAACAGATACAAAAGAGCGGATGTAAAAGCGACTGTAAGAACCGGCTGGTATTTAGAACGCCCCTGACGTTAAAATATCAGGGAGAATTCATAAGCGAATTCCATATGGAAGCAATCTGGAACGCCATAAGGCGCAGGATCTATATGTTAGAGTGTTATGAGGGAATCACGGAGAATATCCATGAACTTGAGGACCTGAGATCAGACATGCTGCGAATCCCGGATATCGTCAGGCAGGAGTATGAATGGATTGCTGTGAGAAGGTACTCTTCTACACAGGAGCGGAGGATGCGCTTAACAGGAATCAAAGGATATCTGGAACTTGACAGTGTTCCGGAAGATATGCTCCCGATTCTGGCAGCAGGAGAGCTGATTCATATCGGGAAGAATACCAGCTTCGGATTCGGAAGATACAAGATCGTGTGACGGAAGAAACATGCACTGGGCGAGACAGATGTCATGGTACATGTATGTCAGAAATAGAGAAAGGAATACAGAAGACAGAATAATGAGTAGAAAAAAGATGTTGCTGCTGTCTCTCGGGACAGGCAGGCTATCGGAAAAAAACGCAGAAGTACCGGCGGCGCAGAGGATTGTATACCAAAGCGCAAAGTACTGTATGGACGGTACGCAGAAGATCGTGGAGTCAGAATTCGTTGCGGAACCTTTGGTCCGTTCCTTTGCGCCGGATGAAGTGATTATTGTAGGCACGTCCAAATCAGCATGGGCAGGCTTCTACTGTAAATTCGGAGATGCGTCGGATGAGGAGCGGGTGCGAAGGCTCCTGGAGATTGAGGAATACGGCGGCAAAGACCGAAAGAGCAGTGAATTGCTGACGCTTGCCAGAGAAGTAGAAGAGATCTATGAGGCAGGGCTGAATTCGGAACTTTTTAAGGGGATTAGGGTCCGTATCATCATGATCCGTTATGGGATCAACGAGGCGGAGCTTAAGGAGAACTATGTTCTGCTGGGATCGGTTGGAAAGATGCTGGATCGGAACGCACAGTACGAGGCGGCTTTTGACATCACCCATTCATTCCGCTCCCTGCCGCTTTATAATCTGGTTATCCTGAATTACTTCAGAAACGTACTGCAGATCGATCTGGAGATTAGCCATGTCTATTATGGAAATCTTGACATCAGAAGGGAGAACAGAGACATTGCGCCGATCGTCGATATGGGAGAATTGATCGAAGTACTGGATCTGTGCAACGGAATCAACGAATTCAAGGACACAGGGAATGCGGCGTCTCTTCTGAGATACATTCCGGATGAGGAGAAAGACCTTAAGGAAGCGCTCAGCGAATTCGACTGGGCGACGCAGATCAATGCATTTGACCGGATCGTCGCCTCATTGAAGAAACTAATGCTTGCCGTAGACAGCCGGGAAAACAGCGGAGGAAATAAATACGCGGACCTGCGGGAGATGATCTCCCAAGTCATCCAGGTCAAGTTCTTTGAAGAAAATGGATACAGCCGGATGACCGCCGCCGGATTTGCGCGTCTTCCATCGGAAGAAAAGCAATTCCTGATCTGTAAATGGTATTTCAGGCAGAACCGGTACGGACAGGCTGTCGCCACAGGGATGGAAGCCTTAAGAAGTTATCTGATCCGGATCTATCCCGGGGCGGAAGAAAAGGATGAAGCCTGGTTAAAAGATGAGCAGAACAGAAGAAATGCGATTGAAAGACTGAAAAAGGTCTATAAGAACCTGCAGTTGAAGAAGGGAAAAAGAAACAAGACAGAGCAGGTATTGTATCAACTTGAAAGAAGCAGGAAGCCTGCCGTCAACATACGGAACGTATTCGCACACAATCTGGGAAGGGGCACATCAGGAAACAGGTGGACTGAGACGGCGGGCAACGACCAGGCCGCGAAAGAGATCATTGAGAAGTTCATTCAGAACCTGAGCGTGTTCAGGGAATATATGAATCGGCATGAGAAGGAACTGAAAGCAGTTTACCAAAGGGAAGGCGCTTTTGTGAAAAGATAAAACGGCAGAAAGGACAAAGAAAATGAAAGAACGTTATCTGACAATTTTGGAAGTATCGCAGAAACAGGCTTATATCTTCCAAAGCAATGAACTACGAAGCAATATTCTCAATTCGGCGGTTATTGCATGGGTTATGAGCAAAGAGTACATGGAGGAAACCATTTCCGACAAGACGCTTTTTGACGCCGAAAGGAATCTGGTCTATTCCGGGGGAGGCCATACGGTGCTGGAATTCGAACGCAGGGAAGACGCGGTGCAATTTACGAAGAAGATCACGACGGCGATCAAGAAGGAGTATCAGGGAATCGAGGTCTTTGCGGCAACACTGGAATACGCGGAAGAACTTACGCCTGGAGAGAACTTAAAAGAACTGACGAAGAAGTTAGAGCGCAAGAAATCTGTCCGCGCCGCATCCTTCCGCCAGGGAAGCTTCGGGGTGGAGAAGATTAATACGAATACATTAAAGCCCATGTTAGAAGGCGAGACACTGGAGAGAACCGGAAGAGCCCGGATGCCGGAGGCAGAGGAGAAGATCGACAAGGAACTGTCGGCAGAAGGATTCCACCGGGTCTATAAGTTCGGGGAACTTGGGGGAACGAAGGACGAGTCGAACTTTGTCGCGGTTGTACATATAGACGGCAACGCCATGGGCAAACGTGTGGAAAACCTCCAGAAGAGATATGAAAACTGTGAGTGGGAGGAATACAAAGCGAACCTTAAGGAATTCAGCCAATCGATTGACGAGCAGTTCAAAGAAGCCTATAAAGAGATGGCGGAGTATGTGGCGGCAAATATTAAGAACGATAAACTTGGAGATCTGGATATTCAGGAGAAGAAGCTTCCGGTACGGAGAATCATCACTGCCGGAGACGATATCTGCTTCGTGGCGGAAGGAAGGATCGGCCTGGAATGCGCGGCTGCATTTATCCGGTTCCTGGGAAAGAAAAAAAACACGGTAGATGAAGAAGGATATGCCGCGTGTGCCGGCGTTGCGATCGTACACCAGAAATATCCGTTCTACAAAGCCTATGAACTCTCAGAGATGCTGTGCAGCAATGCGAAGAAGTTCGGCGCATCTCTAAGCGAAGACGGCAGCGGACGGGACGTATCGGCAATAGACTGGCATATCGAATTCGGGGAAGTGAAAGATACCTTAGAAGAGATCCGGAACGGGTACTATGATGCAGACGGCCGCATGCTGATCAGCAGGCCTTACATTGTAGATGCATCAGAGAAGATCCTGGAATCCGAACCGTTACGGCGTTATGAGAATTTCCGGAGATTATTATTAGATATACAGAGAGAAGAGGTCTACGCAAGAGGAACACTTAAGGAACTTAGATCTGTATTGAAGCAAGGAGCAAGGGAGACGGAGTATTACCTTAAGTTCCACAGGATAGAGGAGCTGCTTGCGGACCGTCCGGAGGATGATTTCAGTCTGCTGTATGATGCGGTAGAATTGATCGATACATTTATAAAACTGGAGGAGGTAGACAATTGAAGATCAGGATGCAGTTATTATCGGATGTGATATTCGGGAACGGAATGAGCATTCCGGGCGGCGAGGATATCTCGGTTCTATGTGATGAGAATGGTTTCCCGTATTATAAAGGCGGAACCTTTAAAGGAGTGTTCCGTGAAGCGCTGGAACAGTACCTGGAATGGACGGCGGCAGATGAAGCGCAGGCCGAGGCTCAGCTGGGCCGGTTACTTGGAACAAGCGGAGACGACAGGATATTTCGCCCGGGGAAACTGATCTTCTCGGATTTTCAGCTGTCGGATTATGTGAAGCAGCAGATGCTGTCGGAAGTTAAGACGGAGACAGGGGATAAGAGAGATGAGATTCTGCAGGCGTTGTCGCATCAACGGACGTTCACGGCATTGTCAGACGAGGGGATCGTGTCAGAAGGATCCTTAAGAAGCTGCCGGTGTGTGAATAAAGGGTTGAATTTCTATAGTCAGGTGGAGTGCAGCCGGGAAGATGAGGAACTGGTGGCAGAAGTCCTCTCTGGTATCAAATGGATCGGAACCATGCGTAACCGGGGATTTGGAAAAGTCAGGCTGACGGTAATTGAGTAGAGAGGGGAGTACGCAGATGTCAGAATATTTAAAGATTGTTTTACAGAATACGGAGCCGGTGAGGATATCCGACGACAGTACAAGCCAGAGCGGACAGACGGTAAGCTTAAGATATATTCCGGGGACAGCCATCCGCGGGATTGTGGTCAATGCCCTTGCGAAGGAAGAAGATTTCTCAGAGATCAAGAAGACATTATTCTCGCCTGCCGTCAGATATCTGAACGCATATCTGACAGACGGGGAGCGGGAGCTGATTCCTTCTCCCAAAGGATTCTATGAAGATAAGACAGAGGCGCAGGGAAAGAAGGAACTGGATAACGTAGTAGTAGACGGAGCGTTCACGGAAGGACTTAAAAGAGCGTCCCTTGGACGCTTCTGCCGCATAGAAGACGGGTGTATCTTCTATTATAATGTGGATACCGGTTCCGATATGAAGATTAAGATCAATCTGGGCGAAGGCGAGAAGCAGAATGTATTCCGGAATGAGTATATCGCGCCCGGCCATGTGTTTACCGGATATATAGCCGTAGAGGATGAAGCGGTTAAGGAGAGAATCAAGGATGTGTTTGCCGGGGATATCCTCGTCGGCAACGGACGCTCCGCCGGACTTGGAAGATGTAAGGTCCTAAGCTGCGAATATACAGAGCGGCTGCCGTATCAGGAGTATCTTGCGGATACGGATCAGCCGGATTCCTGCTATATGATGCTCCTCTCCAACACAGTGATGCGCGATGAGACGGGAGAACTGTGCGGGCTGAATCTAAAGAAACTGGAGGAACAGCTTGGGGTAGAGGAGTTAAGGATCCGTTACTGTTCTACGTCTACCGTAGAAGTCAAGGGATATAACAGCGTGTGGGGAACCAGGACGCCTTCTGCGGTTATGTATGAGCAGGGAAGCGTATTCCATCTGGAATACAAGGGAATCCTGACGGCAGAAAGAATGCGTGCAGTCTGCGGCAAGGGAATCGGCATCCGCATGAATGAAGGATTCGGCAGAGTCTTGTTCCTGAATGATTATGAGACAATCCGCTATAAGAAAGCGGAATATTATACCAGAAAGATCGTGTGCGCGGCAGACCGGCAGTACCCGGAGGATAAGGAAACCTTGCGGATTGCTGCAAGAGGCTGGTACCGGAATGTCCTTAAGAGGGCGGCGAGCCATTATGTTGTCGAGCATCCCCTTCCAAGAGGAAAGATCTCGAACAGCCAGCTTGGAACACTGGAATCCTATACGACGGCATATAAGTATGAGTCGCAGGAAGCAGAGCGGATGATAAAAAGATATCTTCAGCATACGGACAGTAAAGCGGAGAATGCCAGAGTCCAGAAGACAAAGAACGGCGTCAAAGAACTGGAACGATACATCTCTCATATCATGGATACGGATATCGAGACGCTTCTTAAGATAGAGACAAAAGACAAAGAGAGTATTATGGGGATTCCGAAGAAGGAACTCTTCACATCAGAGGAACTTGGCAAGATGAAGTTAGAATTGATTACCCGGATGATCCGGTATGATAACAAGAAGGAGGCGAGGTAGATGTCAGTTTGCAGTCCATTTCGGAAGATTACCAAATACCTGGTCACGGCAGCCTGTACCCGGCCGCTGCATATTGGAAGCGCGATGGGAGATAAAGAGGAAGTGCTGATCCATCCCGTAGACGACGTGCCGTTTATCCAGGCGGCGAGCATTGCGGGAGTATTCCGGGGATATTATGCGGCATGTCATAGTGAGAAAGAGACAGACGCCCTGTTCGGGGCAAGAAGAAGCGCAGGCGGGGAGAATGCGGCGGAGAATGGAAGCCGGGTACGCCTAAGCGACGGAAGATTCTGCGGGGACAGCCCGCTTCTGGAATTAAGGCCCCGGGTCAGCATTAACCCGGAGACAGGCTCCTGCGAAGCAAGTACGATAAAAGGTACGGGTAAAAAGGCGGGGCATAAGTTCAATATGGAATATATCGGGGCAGGCGCCCGGTTCGAATTCGCCGTATATCTGTATGATGATGAGAGGCAGGATGCGTTAGAGGAGATCTTGTCGGCAATCCATCGGGAACAGGTTCAGTTCGGCGGACAGAAGAGTAATGGATGCGGGTATATGAGCCTTGCAAGTGTGAAAAAGAAGACTTTCGATATGACCCTGGCGTCGGACCGTAGGCTGTGGGCGGCAGAGGACGAGTTAGAAGCAAAAGAGTATGAAGAGATCCTGGCTGAGATTGAGGCGAAAGAGACCGCAGACCGGACGGGAGCGTATGAGATTATCGTAAAGGGATGCACGGAAGGAAATCTTCTGGTTAAGAGTATCGCAGTACCGGACTGCGGAGAAGACGCCCCGGACTGCATGAACCTGCGCAATGCTGCGGGAGATTATATCGTACCGGGAAGCTCCTTAAAAGGCGCGGTAAGAAATCAGATGGAGAAGATCGCAGGCTATCTGGGCCGGGAGGAGATCATCCGGGATACGTTCGGATATACGGGCGCTTCGCCAAAGGACAGTAAGGCGGGGAACATCGTCTTCCATGATACGGTTGTCGGCAGCCGGATGGAGAACGACATGGCGGAGCTGTCACATAGGATTCATATTGATAAATTTACCGGAGGAGTCATGGACGGCGGATTGTTCCATGAGAAGAATGTATCCGGGGATATGGACATCAGCATTTCCATCAAGAACCGGAATCATCCTGAGAGGACCTGCGGCCTTCTTCTGATGGCGCTTCGGGATCTGGCAATCGGCGTGATGAATCTTGGAAGCGGTTATAATGTGGGAAAAGGTATCATAGACGTCAGTGAGATCATTGTGAAAGATACGGGGAACAGGCAGGAGGCGGTGATTCGTTTTAAGGGAAATGAAGGCGCAGGCTTCGGGATTACCGGGGAGAAGACAATCATATCGCAGTGTATGAAGGCAGCACAGAAGGAGGCGGCAGCAGTATGAGTTACAGGATACAGAAGATAGAGTGGGATAAGGCGCTGGTGCAGGCGCAGGATTATGAGTATGCACTGGTCTATATGATCAGTGAAGTACTGTTGTGTAAGACTGCTGATCTTCCGGATGTGGACTGGGAGGAATGCACGGAAGCAAGATTCTTCGACAGGGAAAAAGAACTCCATATCTATGAGGAAGACGGGCAGATGCAGGCAGTGGAGGTTATAGATACCAAGGAAGAACAGGATAACTGCCTGGTTCGCAGATACCAGATCGCCAACCGGTTCCGGGAAGCCGGTAAGCTGCTGCGCGTCCACGAATATCTGGATTACGACGAGGACGGACAGGCGGCAGTAAGCCTGACCCGGCTGGCAGGAATCGAGGAGGTGTAGAAGATGGGGGCAGGATATAATCAGAAGAATTCGAAGAACCAGGGGAGGAACCGTAACAACCAGGGACAGAACTATAATGGCCAGAAGAATCAGAAATATGGCGGGCAAGGCGGTCAGAAGAATCAGAGAAACGGCTATCAGGGCGGTCAGAGAAACCAGGGATACGGAGGTTACCAGGGCGGACAGGGGACGTCTTATGTAGGCGCGCCGTATAATTTCGTCTCATTTGCAGATAAAGTATACGAGTATCCGGCGGATCAACTGACAGCGCATAACCAGATGTCAGACGAACTGGTAACGGGCGAGATCAGTTATGAGGTCAAGGCAGAGACGCCGATGATGATAGACGACGGAAAAGGCAGGTTCTTTAGGGACGCAAGAGGAAGATATGCGATACCGGGAAGCACCATGCGGGGATTGATCCGCGCAAATGCACAGATTCTTGGATTGTCGGGATTCGAAGATGATATCGACGACTATGCGCTGATGTACAGAAATGTGGCGTACGGCGCCGAGAAGAAACGCTATAATACCGTCCTGGGAGCAAAGCAGCTTCGGATCAACGACGGAAACAGAAGCTACGGCATAGGCGTATTGCTGAATGTTCACGCCGGTTATGTAGCAAATGAAAACGGGAAATATGTGATCTATCAGACCTGCGTGGATTCTATTAAGAAAGAATTCAAGGGAATGAATTATTATGCGCTGAGTGAAAGAAAGATTATCGGGGATTATCTGAAAGATCCGTCAAAATTCCGGTATCCGGTATTCCGGCCGCAGGGGAAGAGCATCCTGCAGCATGAGTTCAAAGCATTCAGACGGAACGAAGCAAAAGGAAGAGTACAGTATATAGGTGTTGAGAATAAGGAATATAAGCCGTATTGTATCAAGGTATCTTACCAGGTGGCTCATGAGAAAGATATCGTAGCGGTAGGCAAGCCGGGAGAATATGATCATGAGGGTTATGCGGTAAGCACTGGCAAGATGAACCAGAAAAAAGTGGTCTATATTGTACCGCAGATGGATAAGAGCAAACCGGCAATTGAGATTTTGGAGCGGGATATCCGGGCATTCCAGATTGATATGAAGAAGAAGGAAAATACGCTGAAACGCTTCGGCGGCAGGAAATATTTCGACCTGCCGGAGGCGGGGCAGACGAAGCCTATCTTTTATATTCAGCTGGACGGCAGGCTGTACTTCGGATTTACCCCCAGATTAAGGCTGTTCTATGACCATACGATTAAGGAAGGACTGAGACAGAAGACGAAGAACGGCAGAGTCGATTATAATAAGGCGCTGTTCGGTTACACTGATACGGACGGCAGTTACAAATCCAGGCTGTCTTTTTCAGACGCGGTGATACAGGGAGATGGGAAAGAGTTAGGCAGCCAGTCGCTGATCCTGGCAGAGCCGAAACCGACCAGTTATCTGGATTATCTGAAGCCGAACCATGGCGAAGGCGTGACTTATAATAAAGATGATTTTGAACTGCGGGGCGTGAAGCAGTACTGGCTTCGCAAAGATGTCGTACAGACAGACGCCGCGTCCATGAAGAATAAAGAGAAGGTAGCGTCTGTGATCCGGCCATTAGATAAAGGAGTCAGATTTACCGGAAAGATCCGGTTCCAGAATCTGACACAGGATGAACTGGGATTGTTGTTATGGGCGGTCAGGCTGAATCCCGGCTCATGGATGAATGTGGGGAAAGCGAAGGCCTTCGGCTATGGAAATATATCGCTAAAGATCACGGATGCGAAGAAGCTGGATCTGAAGAAAGCATATGCGGCAGAAGAGATGCTGGAACTGGATCCTTTTGAGGCGATTACCGTTGACGAAGCGATTGCAAATTATAAAGAAGAGATGAAGCGGTTCCTGAAAGGCAGGTCCATTGACGAACTTCCTCATATCAAAGAGTTCTTCATGATGAAGGATTCCAAGAGTATCCCGGATGAGGAGAAGACGAGATATATGAGTATCGAGAAGAGAGAGTATCAGAGCAGGAAAGCAGTGTTGCCGAGTGTGGAATCGGTTGTGAAGCGTAAGTAAGGAACGGTTAAAAATTCTACCTGTGTAGTTTTATTTCGAATGTGGACGGTCGATTGAGAGTTTCCTTCCATTCCGACAGAACTTGCCACTGGCAACTTTTTTGCATGCGATGGCAAAGGACGCCCCCCCAAATGTCTGCTTAGAGGAAGGAAACTCTCAACAGGTCTGTGCATTGGCAATGGATTTTAAACTGCACAGGTGGAAAATTTTGTAACAATTCAGTTCTTGCCATGGGGTGAATTGTTACAGAGTAACTTTTAAAAAGGTTAAGAAGTAAAATTTATAATAAGCATGGTGGAATCTTATGAAATTAACAGAGGAATTAAAAAAGGTATTGTATGATGAAGGCGCTGATTTGGTTGGAATTGGAGATATGAGTGGAGTAGAAAACTGTGATTTCAGAACAGGCATATCGGTCGCTGTTTCGTTGCCTGAGAAGCTCATCATAGATCTGCAGGAGGCGCCGACGAAAGAATATTATGATCTATACCATTCATTAAATAAGAAATTAAACACAATTATTGCGGCAGGCGAAGAATTTTTGCAAAGTAAAGGATTTGAGGCTTATGCACAGACAACAGACCGTGTAGAAATTGATAACAATAGAATCACTCCGCTTCCACATAAAACAGTTGCTACAAGAGCAGGTCTTGGATGGATTGGGAAGAATGGCCTGCTAGTGACTCTGCAATATGGCTCAGCAATACGTATCTCTTCGCTGCTGACAAATGCTCTTTTGGAATGCAGTAAATCTGTTGATCGTTCTAACTGCGGACAATGTACGATATGTGTGGATCAGTGCCCTGCGCAGGCGTTAAAGGGAAACTTGTGGAAAGCCGGTATGCAAAGGGAACAGATTGTAGACGTAGAAAAATGTTATAAGAAGCAAGTGGAGATCATGGTCGAGAGAACAGGGATTGAAGCAGATTTATGCGGAAAATGTTTTGCAGTTTGCAGATATACGAGAAGGTATTTACATAATATATCTCAGGTCTTACGGTGACGATGATGTAGCCGGCAATAATTTCTAACTATGTTGCTGCAATTCGATCGTGCGTTTGCATGCAAATTATCGAATTGCAAACGAGCTGGTGGATTAGCAATCGCACTGTTGGAATAATTTTTCTTGACTAAGAGATGAGATGTGGTAGAATAAAATAGATGGAGAGATAGGAAGAGATTGTATTTATTTTAGTACAATTTTTGAAAAGACAAAAAAAGAGGGCGAAAATGCTAGTTATCAGAATATTCAGATAATTACCTGCAAAAATGAGCCTGGAAAGCCTTGATTTTAGCGGGTTCTGAGAGGATACCGTAGAAATGAAGGATACCCGTAGAAGGGAATTGCTACAACGCTGTCATGTGGATTTGCGCGCATGTAAACTGCGGTAGAAATGAAGGATACCCGTAGAAGGGAATTGCTACTCCCTCTATGTATTTTATTTGGGAGTGCTTGCGAGGTAGAAATGAAGGATACCCGTAGAAGGGAATTGCTACAAAGCCTTTATACCAGCCTTAGTTATCCTGCTGATGTAGAAATGAAGGATACCCGTAGAAGGGAATTGCTACACCCTTCTCTTATCTTATTTTTTGTAAGAGCTGCACAGTAGAAATGAAGGATACCCGTAGAAGGGAATTGCTACTGTAATCAAACACAATGTTAACATTGTAGTTAATAATGTAGAAATGAAGGATACCCGTAGAAGGGAATTGCTACAGACAAAAGATTAAAGATGCAAAAAAATTACGAAGTGGTAGAAATGAAGGATACCCGTAGAAGGGAATTGCTACTGTTGGCAGATCTTCAAGATCCTCATTGTCCTCAGTGTAGAAATGAAGGATACCCGTAGAAGGGAATTGCTACAATCACGCAGTCTCATATCATCAACTACAGATTTGAAGGTAGAAATGAAGGATACCCGTAGAAGGGAATTGCTACGCTCGTCCTCTGGAGTATCCTCAGGCTCGTCCTCTGGAGGTAGAAATGAAGGATACCCGTAGAAGGGAATTGCTACACGAGACAAAAGATTAACGACAAAAAGAAATTTTTGAAGTAGAAATGAAGGATACCCGTAGAAGGGAATTGCTACATTCTTCAACTCTAATTTCTCTCATAATAATAACCTCGTAGAAATGAAGGATACCCGTAGAAGGGAATTGCTACGCTGCTTAAAGAGAAAATTCGTAGTCGTCTTCTGCTTGTAGAAATGAAGGATACCCGTAGAAGGGAATTGCTACGCTTGTTTGTTGCCTTTGTTAAAATATTCCCTAATTTTGTAGAAATGAAGGATACCCGTAGAAGGGAATTGCTACATTTAGTAAGGTTCAACATAATCTTCCTCTTTTCTCCGGTAGAAATGAAGGATACCCGTAGAAGGGAATTGCTACAACTCCCAGCCGATAACTGTCTCAAGGTCCATGAGTTCGTAGAAATGAAGGATACCCGTAGAAGGGAATTGCTACACCTCAGCATGTTCGCCATATGTAGAGTTAGCAACTCGTAGAAATGAAGGATACCCGTAGAAGGGAATTGCTACAGGCTGAGGATCCTCAGGAGTGGTGGGTGGTGTTGGCGGGTAGAAATGAAGGATGCCCGTAGAAGGGAATTGCTACAGCAGAACAAATGAATGCCCTGCAATTTTATTGAGAACGTAGAAATGAAGGATGCCCGTAGAAGGGAATTGCGCACCAGTAATCCTAAGATTACTGGTGCGTTTTCAGTTCCAGAGAGAGAAAGGAGGCGAACGTGTATGATAGATCTCCGGAACGCGACACAACAATGACCAACTATTCAAATGAAAGAAAGAGGTACACGTATGAAAAAAGATTTAAAGAAAATGACCCAGGAATGGATGCAGCTGGAGCGAAAGACGCTGGAGCAGAGGAAGCAGGCAGACGAGTTCTACGAGAACAAACTGATGAAGCTCATCGAAGAGGAATTCATTAAGAAGAACAAGAAGAAGATATTTGAGAAAGCGGAATATTTTGTCGTGTCCGTAGGAACTTCCTATGAACCGATCGTGCTGAACATCCGATTATTTTCACCGAAGAGGATTTTATTCCTGTATACGGAGAAGACGGAGAAAATCCTGAACAAGATTGTCCAGTATTGCGGACTTGAGCCGGATGTATATGAGAAGAGCAGGGTAAGCGAGACAGATCCCCTGGACATTTACAGAGAGATTAAGAGATATTACTTAGAGTGGAAGAAGCCTGAGAAAATGTATATTGATTTCACAGGCGGAACGAAAGCAATGTCGGCAGCGGCGGCGATGGCAGGAGCGCTGATTGACATACAGTTGGTATATGTAGGAACGAATGATTATCTGGCTGATTTCAGAAAGCCAAACCCAGGTTCAGAGACACTTTTCTATATTAACAATCCCCTTGCAGTATTTGGAGACCTTGAGATTGAGAAGGCGTTTGCCTTATTCGAGAGATATAATTACGCAGGCGCAAAAGAGAAATTAGCGGTATTGAAGGAAAATATTCCGGATCCGAATACCCGTCAGCAGTTGAATTTTGTATATTTGCTGGCAGAGACTTACGAAGCGTGGGATGCGCTTGATTTCGTGCCGGCATATGAGCATATTACGGCATTGAACCGTCAGCTTCGCAGAGACCAGAGGATGCACCAGAATTTCCTGATTATGGATTTCTGCGCGGAATTAGAGCGGCAGGAAGAGATGGTCGGTTACCTGAAAGAGATCCCGGTACTTGTCAAAGAACGTAAGAATATGGAGATCTTAAAAAAGAAGGAACTGATCACGGCATTGATGTTTACCATGTGCCAGAATGGATTGATCCGCGAGCAGCAGGAGAAATACGATATGGCGACGCTGTTATTCTACCGCCTGTTGGAGATGATTGAGCAGAGAAGATTGGCAATTTACAACTTATATGTATCCCGGATGGAATATAGAGGAATTCAGTATAATGTCAAAAACGCACCGGAATTCGCAGGCATTTCCCCCAATGAGCAGTATGAGCTGCTGAAGCAGAAAGTACAGGATATCAAGAGGAAATTATTTGGAAAAGGCAATAATTATCTGCCAGATCAGGTATCTCTGTTGGAGGGATTCATATTGCTGCAGGCGCTGGGAGATCCGATTGTGTCAGATCAGGATGGGCGCGGTATTGATAAGCTGAAACGAATCCGTGCGATGGTATTTCTCAGAAATAATTCGATTTTCGCTCATGGACTGGGACCGGTTGGTTTCAAAGATTTTGATAAATTCAAGAAATTTGTCCTGGAGATGTTTGAGAAATTCTGCGGTATAGAGAAGATTAACTATGCAAGATACAGAAGAGATATCACATGGATTAATCCGCTGGACTCCCGTTATTATGCATCTGGAATGGTAGAAGAGTTATGATCCATCCGGCAGTCATCTATGTGAAAGAACAGGAGGAAGAAGCATGGCAGTTATCTATGTAAAAGAACAGGGAGCAATACTGCAGAAAAGCGGAGAGCGAATCATTATCTCCAAAGGCTCCAACACTTTGTTGGAAATGCCTGTAATGCAGCTTGAGAATCTTGCGCTCATCGGAAATGTCCAGATTACGACACAGGCATTGCATATGCTGATGGAACAGGGAGTCGATGTGAGTTATTTTTCTTATTCGGGGAAATACCTTGGACATGCGGCGGCAGAAGCATCCAAGAATATTTTCCTGCGATTCCAGCAGTACGGTTTCTATCTGAATGAGGAGAAGAGGCTTGAGATGGCGAAGATTATCGTCAGAAACAAAATACGCAATCAGATAGCGCTGATCCGGAACCATCGCTGGGAAGACAGTGAACATAACTGGAAGAGTGACCTGGAACAGATGGAACGGCATCTTAAGTCTCTGCCGGAGAAATCCACGCCGAATGAAGTATTGGGAATAGAAGGAATCTGCAGCAATATCTACTTCGGAGCATTCGGTCATATGCTGAAATGTGATTTTGAATTCCATGGAAGGAACAGAAGGCCGCCGAAGGACCCGGTCAATGTAATCATCAGCCTGGCATATACATTTTTAACCAAAGAGATGTGCAGTACCCTAGATGCAGAATCCTTTGAAACATACCTGGGATTCCTGCATGGTATCCGGTATGGAAGGAAATCATTGGCTCTTGATATGATAGAGGAATTTCGTCAGCCCATGATTGACAGACTGGTGCTGCTGCTGTTTAACAAGCGTATGATAGGAAAGTATGATTTTGAGTTTCCAGAGGAGGGAGGCGTCGTGTTGAACGAGGACGGCTTCCGCAAATTCTGTACGGAGTATGAGAAATGGATGAATGGAAGGAACAGCGCGTCGGGCGAGCGGTCATTCCGCAGCCGGATGCGGGAGCAGGCGGCACAGTTGAAGCGGGCAATCTGTAAAGGAGAAGAATACGTTCCGTACAGTTGGGAGGATGAGCATGTACATCGTCAGCTATGATATCAGCAGCGACCGGATGAGGAATAAGATCGTTAAGGTACTGCTGGGATATGGAAAACGTGTCCAGTACAGTGTATTTGAATGTCGCATTTCCCGCGAATCTTTTGAGAAGATGTATAAAAAACTGGCGCTGCTTATGGCAGATTCGGAAGAGGGAAATATCCGTTTCTATCACCTGTGCGGGAAATGTGAGAAGGAAATCCGTGAGGCAGGCATTCCCAAAGGGGATGTATGTAAGACGGAAGAGGTAGTGATTATCTGAAACTCATGAGATGCGGAATACCGGGATACGGAATATCAGGATGCGGAATACTAGGATGCGGAATACTAGGATGCGGAATACCAGGATGCGGAATACCAGACTCAGAGTACTGAGATACGGGATATAAAATGCAAATATATACAATACATAATCTAACATAGAACAGGAGGTACGGTATGAGCATATACAGCAAGACCATTGATCTGCAGAAGCTTATGCAGGCGTGGGAGAAAGTACGGAGAAATAAACCGGCGGCAGGCGTGGATAATGTGACGTATGAACAATTCGATGCCGTGAAGAAAGAAGAATTGAAGCAGTTACATATCGAATTGCAGAATCATTCTTATAAGGCAATGCCGGTAAGACGGGTGGTGATGTACAAAGGAGAAAAGGCACGGGAGATTGCGCTTTATTCTATGCGTGATAAAGTTGTTCAACAGTCCTTGGCGGCTGAACTGAATAAGATCTACGATCATAGATTTTCGAAACAGACCTTCGCGTACCGGAGTAATAAATCTTCGTTACATGCAGTCAATGCGATAGAAGAGGAAATCCGGCTGAGAAACTATACATGGGTTTTGAAGGTTGATATCGCACATTTTTTTGACGAAATTGAGTGGAAACTATTGAGGAGAATCTTAGAGAGAGATGTGAAAGAAGACGATGTCATATTTCTGATCGAGGAAAACAGCAGATCAGTTACCCTTGAAGATACAGGGGAACTGACAGAGAAGAGACGGGGGATTTATCAGGGTTCCGGTATCTCGCCAGTGCTGTCTAATGTCTATATGATGGAGTTTGACCAGTGGATGTCGGGAGTAAATGGATATTTTGTGAGATATTCTGACGATATGCTGCTGTTGGGAAACAGTAAGGATGAATTGCTGGAGGTCCTTCGTGAGATTAAGACCCGGCTGGGTAAGCTGGGCTTGCAGGTCAATGAGAGAAAGACCTGCTGTGTATCCCTTGAAGAAGGCGTAGATATGCTGGGATATCATTTTTCATCGGAAGGCAAATCGATTCCCACAAAAGCGGTGCAGGGACTTCAGGACAGATTGGAAACGATGTGGCTGACCTCACCGGAATTGTCTCTGGAAGAAAAGATGAAAAAAGCAGTCGAAATCATCGGAGGCTGGGAGCAGTATTTCAGAGAGCAGAGGAGCACCGAGTCTATATTCGAATATATGGCTCTAATCTATGCGGCGCAGGCGAAAACGCAGTATCTGGACGAGCTGGAAGAGCGAAGACTTGCTGTCACGAATATTTATAAGGATATCGCGATGTATCTGGCAAAAGTATGGGAGACCGCCGGGCGAAGAGAAATGGAGCTGTTGGAATACGAGCAATATTATCAGATCTGGAGCGGAAAGAATAATCAGGATAGAAAAGGTGAGCAGGATAGAAAAGATGAGCAGGATACAAAGAATGAGAAGGGATTGGAAGAACTTTTAATATATTACAGAAGGATTATGGTGTTGGAAGACAGTGATACGGCAATTGAGATTATGCAGTTATATACAGACCGCGGCGAATATGAGAAGGCTTCCTTCTGGATGGAGAAAAGTGAACAGATTAAGCAGGCGGGACGGAATATTACGCCGGGAAATCTGTTCCGTGCGCCAGAGGAGAAGGAACAGACGGTTTCGTATAGTATTTCGACGGCACAGAAGCTGATGCAGGCATTTGCGGGCCGGGAGGATATTTTCAGTATGGAGACGATGGGATATGGCGGAAAGCGGCAGACAGAGATGCAGCCGGTCCCTTTGTCGGAGCAAAAGGTACTGGAACATCTGAAAGGAAATATTACCGTCGGTACTTATATCCAGAGACCGAACAGTACGGTAAAATATATGGTCATAGATGTGGACATCTCCAAAAAGATTATGCTGCAGACAGAACGGGACAATCCGGTTTTTCAATCGTATCTTGAGCAGGCATGGATCTGTGCGGAACGGATCAGGAAGATCTTAGATGGTTTTGGAATGTGCGGTTACACAGAATATTCGGGGTGCAGAGGATATCATGTGTGGATACTCTTCACAGAATGGATACCGGTGCGTTATGTGAATATGTTTTCGGATATTATCGAGCAGAGGATTACAAAAGAAAGACCGGAGGAAATCAGTGTGGAGTATTTTCCCAACAAAACGAGAGTGAAAGCGGGGAAATACGGACAGGTGATAAAGCTTCCGTATGGACGCCATATCCGGACGGGCGAGCAGTCCTGCTTCCTGGACCATGACGGTAATCCGGTTACCGAGCTGAATCCGTTTCTTGACAGCCTTTCTAAGAATTCGCTGAATGCAGTAAAGAAGGTTCTTGCAAAGAATCCCGGAATGAAGGAAAAGCTTCAGGATAAAGTAGTAGATACGAATCTGGATGCATTTGGAGAACTGGAAGAGAGCACCGCCGAGATACTGGGGAAATGTAATCTGATGCGTTATCTCTGTCAGAAAGCGGTAAAGACTGGATATCTGACACATGCGGAACGGCTTTCTATCTTATATGTATTCGGCCATATGGGCGATGAAGGACATGAGTTTGTACATCTGGTGATGTCGCATACACTTAATTATCAGTATAATGTAACGGACAAATTCATCCGGAGAATTCCGGCAAAACCAGTCAGCTGTATCAAACTGCGGGAGCAATACAAACAGATCACGGCAGAATACGGGTGCAACTGTACCTTCAAGAGAAGCAAGAACTGTTATCCGTCACCAGTCCTGCATGCAATCTCATTGGCAAATAACGTGAATGCGGAAGTTACGCTGCCGACCAGCAGAACCTTGAGCAAAGAAAAAGAGAAGAAAGTACTTGACGAAATCAATATCCACAAAAAGGCACAGGAACTGGCAAGTAAGATTCTGGAGATGAAGAAGCAGAAACGGGGGATTGATGCGGCGATTGGGAAGGTTGAAAAGGAATTGGAGAAGATATACGATAACGCAGGAGTAGATTGTCTGGAAGTGGAGATGGGAATGCTCGTACGCAGACGGACAGAAAAGGGATATGAATGGTTGATTGAGATCTGAATTGATTCAGAAATTTAATCAAAAAGATAGTGCGGGCAGCAGTGCAGACTATTGGGCAGTACAGGATTCAGTACAGGCTAACAGTAATTTTTCTTGAGTTTCCGTAAAATGCAATTTCTTTTATTGAAAACAGATGCGTTCCTGTCCGTCCTTTCTGTATTTTTGCATAGGGCATGTAGCAGAAATGTTACATGCCTTTTTCTATATAGAAAACATGAAAAGGAGATTGAAAAAACGGATGAAAATGCATTAGATTTTGTGCTGATGGAGCTTGAGACAAAGAGTCTTGATGAAAAAGTGTACAGGTATCGACGCTTTGGGGAATCTCAGCAGTGTATTACATGGTGGATTTCCGGCTAGTGTTCAAAAGTGTCTTGAGAGAGTTTGATAATTATGGTGTACATAATAAGCAAATAATAGTATATTGTATTTAAGATATGAATAGAGGTGACTGAAAAATGGTAGCAGTAAGAGGAATCATACAAGGTAACACAGTGGTTGTTGAAGATGAAGATATACAGAGATATGATGGAAAAGATGTTATTGTAACTATTCTCGATTACCCATATAAACAGCAAAAGAAAAAGATTGATTTAAAAAAATATATGGGTAGGGGAGAAAAGATGTTCCAATCAGATGCACAGGAATATATAAGGGAAATGAGGAACAATGAAAGGATATAGTAAAGTATTTTTGGATACGGCTCCAATTATTTATTTTTTTGATGAAGATGTAAATTTTGGTGAAGAAGTCAGGAACATTTTTGAAGAGATGTTAGGAGAAGAAAAGAAAATTGTTACCTCGACCGTTACATGTACATAATATTTGACTTTTTAAAACAATGGACGCTTTGCAGTTGGCAAGTGCATGTATTCAAAGGTGTGATTTATTTTTAACAAATGATAAGCAGTTGAAACAATTCCGGGAAATACCATGTGTAACGGTGGAGAAATGGAAATGAGTAAAATACGTGTGACACTAAAAAAAGAATACATTGTGGAATGGGATGATGGAAGACCTTTTAAACACTGCTGTCTGCAATGTTAATCAAAAAGATAGTGCGGGCAGCAGTGCGGACTATTGGGCAGTACAGGCTAGCAGTAACTTTTGACTTGACGAAGGCAGAAGATATGGTAGAATGAAAAGGTAGAGAAAGGATGGGGATTGTATTTATTTTAGTACAATTTTTGAAAAAACAAAAAAACAGGCTGAAAATGGTAAATGTCAGAATATTCAGATAATTACCCGCAAAAATGAGCCTGGAAAGCCTTGATTTTAGCGGGTTCTGAAAGGATACCGTAGAAATGAAGGATACCCGTAGAAGGGAATTGCTACATCTGGTGGTGCTACTTTTTTAGCAAGAATCATTTCAGTAGAAATGAAGGATACCCGTAGAAGGGAATTGCTACAAGTGGAACCTTCCCAGAACTTATAGTGAAATGTCTGTAGAAATGAAGGATACCCGTAGAAGGGAATTGCTACATCATCAGATTCGTCCTGGTCTTCCTGCTCATCACCTGTAGAAATGAAGGATACCCGTAGAAGGGAATTGCTACACGACCTCTCTTTTTCGGAGCCTCAGTAGTTGTTTCGTAGAAATGAAGGATACCCGTAGAAGGGAATTGCTACCACAAACTGCGGTTGCTGCTAAAGCTAATGTTGTTTGTAGAAATGAAGGATACCCGTAGAAGGGAATTGCTACAATAGACCCAGTTACATTTAACATATTTTCCATAATGTAGAAATGAAGGATACCCGTAGAAGGGAATTGCTACCTCCATGCTGGGAAAGGTTTCTGTTTTTTCCTTTCTGGTAGAAATGAAGGATACCCGTAGAAGGGAATTGCTACAGCAAGTCGCCCTGCTCCGTAATAACCTCAAAGGACGTAGAAATGAAGGATACCCGTAGAAGGGAATTGCTACTAAGCTGTACAAACTGAGCTTCTGACGGATGGATTAAGTAGAAATGAAGGATACCCGTAGAAGGGAATTGCTACCGCCGTCTTCGATAATGGTCTGCTCACCGTCTTCGATGTAGAAATGAAGGATACCCGTAGAAGGGAATTGCTACACCTGAGCGGAAGTGGTGTTGTTGGTAGCAGCAACGTGTAGAAAAGAAAGATGCCCGATGAAGGGAATTGCCACTCCCTCGATGATACCGAAATTACGCATGTTGGTAACGTAGAAAAGAAGGATACCCGAAGAAGGGATTTAACATAATCTTCTCTTGTAAAATCGCAATTTCTTGCTAAGTAACAAATGAAAATAGTTATTTGGAAGCGGAAAATGGTTTAATACGAGAATCAATATCGGATAGACGTGTGAAGATGAAGAAGCCATTGCCAGTGCCAGTGGGCGTTGACAATTTTGAGAAGATTATAAGAGATCATTATTACTATGTTGACAAGACAATGCTCATAAAAGAACTATTGGATTTAAAGGGCGAGGTAAATTTATTTACCAGACCGCGGCGTTTTGGAAAAACCCTGAATTTAAGTATGCTCCGATACTTTTTCGAAGACACAGGCAATGTGAAAAGAAATGAGCAGAATAAAGAGCTGTTCCATGGACTCAAGATTATGGGGGCAGGCGGAAATTACACAGGGTATATGGGAATATATCCTGTCATTAACCTGACGTTAAAATCTGCGAAACAGCCTGTTTTTGAATCAACATTGAAAACAAATGATTATCTGCAGTTTGCTGTGATTACCGGGTGCTTAAGAATTTCGAAGGAAAGCATTTTTACCGGTCTGAATCACCTGAACATTATCTCTGTACTGGGCAAAAAATATAGTGAGCATTTTGGCTTTACAGAATCTGAAGTGCTTAAGATGATGCAGTATTATCATGTAGAGAGTCGTTTTCCAACAATGAAAGAATGGTATGATGGGTATTTATTTGGGGATACAGAGGTTTATAATCCATGGAGCGTGATTAAATTCCTGTATGATTTGTATTCGGATGTTGATGCATTTCCACATCCATATTGGATCAATACCAGTTCCAATAACATTATTAAAGAGTTGATTGTACGCGCAGACCGGGAAACCAAAAGCCAGATAGAGATGCTTCTAAATGGTGAGACGCTGAATGTTCAGGTACATGAAGAAGTGACCTATGAGGATATGTATGGCAGCGGTGAGAATCTGTGGAATTTTCTCTATTTTACCGGATATCTGACAAAGGAAAGTGAATATTATAAAGATAAATATATTTTCCTGAAAGTGCGGATTCCTAATTTAGAAGTGGTCACAATTTATGAAAACACAATTATGAATTGGATGAAAGAGATTATAAAGAAGGAAGATTTTCATGATCTATACCGTGCGATGGAGGATGGAAATGCTGATAAAATGAGAGATATTTTAAGCGCTCAGCTTTTCCGTACGATTAGTTTCTATGATAGTGCAGAAAGCTTTTATCATGGATTTCTTATTGGAATACTAAGTCAGAGTGAGAACTATACGGTCAGATCTAACCGGGAATCAGGGAATGGTAGCAGATTTATAATAAAAAATATATGGAAGAACTTAAGACGGAAGGATATCGGAAGATAGATTGTTATGGAATATCATTCTACCGGAAGGATTGTGAAGTCAGGTTTGGAAAGGACAATCATTATGGAAAACATGGCAACTTATGATTCACTGACACACCTTAGAGACAGGGTGACTTTTTTTGCAGACAAGAAAACTGCTGCGGATATGGGTTCGCATCTGCATCTGATTATGCTGCAGACGCTGGCGCTGCCGCGGATTAACCACAAGTACAGCGTGCAGGTCGGCGATCAATTTCTGCGCAATATGTCAGCTTTCCTGGAGTCGTTCGATCCGGACTATAAAGCATACAGGCTTGCGAATTCCAGATTCATATTGCTTGGGAAGGAATGCAGTCAATCGGATGCCGACAGCCTTGTAGAGAAGCTTCATGAACGTTTTGAACAGATCTGGCATGTGGAAATGGGCAATGAGTCATATGAGGTAAATCTCATGCCGCAGATTTTTCATATGTTTTTGAAGCCTGATATATCAGACAATGGATTCATGGACAGGCTTAACTATGGACTGTCCAACGAAGTATATTCGGCTAAGGCGAAGAACGGCATCCTGTTTTTTGGCGAGGACTTAGAGAAGGACTTTCAGCGTAAAGTATTTATATTAGATGAAGTGAGATATGCGATAGAACAGAAAACCTTCCAGATCTATTATCAGCCGATTTATGACTGCCGTAACAAGGTATTCACATCGGCGGAGTCCCTGATCAGGCTGTTTGCCAGAGACGGGTCGTTTGTTTCCCCGGGAGAATTTATACCGATGGCGGAGGAAAGCAGCCTGATAGACAGTATCAGTTGGATTGTGTTAGAAAAGGTATGTGATTTCCTGGGCAGGCATAAGGAACTGCCGCTTAAGACCATATCGGTAAATATGACCGGACAGCAGATCCTTGATCCTACATTTGTCAGCAGGATTGATGAGAATCTGGCTAAGAATGGCATTGAAGGATCGAAACTGCGGATTGAGATTACAGAGAGAACAGTTGCAGATGATTTCGATGAAGTCAAAAAAGTAATGAAGCATTTGTCAGAGAAGGGGATTCAATTTTATCTTGATGATTTTGGAACCGGATATTCGAATCTTTCAAGTATGCTGCGGCTTCCGTTCGAGGTGATCAAATTCGATGTATCGCTTATGCGCCTGATGGAGGAATCTAAGAAAGGGTCAAGAACTATTGAGCTTTTAAGCGACATTATGCATGAGAATTCTTACCTTATCGTATCAGAGGGTATTGAAACGGCAGAGCAGGCAGAACAGGCTTTTCAGCTTCAGATGGACCGTATTCAGGGATTCTTCTATTCAAAGCCTATGGCAGAAACACAGTTAATTGAGTTTTTCGAAAATTTTGATAAAACATCTGAAACGTTGTAGGATATCTGTATAGGGGGGAAAGCTGTTATCTTTTTAAAGTGGTAATTGTGAAAGTTGAAGAAGAATTGGAGAAGATATGCGATAACGCAGGAGTAGATTGGCTGGAAGTAGAGAAGGGAATGCTATACTTAGACAGACAGAGCGGGGATAGAATGGTTGGTTGAGGTCTGATTTGATTCAGAAATCTGTAATTGAATCAATTCAATTCAATTTGATTTATCTAATCTGTTCATTATGATGTGATTTAAGGTCGTATAAGTTTGATTAAGTTTGATGACGTTGATCCTGTAATTTTATGTGCTGCTGTTTGCAATATCAATTAATAAAATAGTGTGAACAGCGGTGCAGACCATAGGATAGCAGTAATTTTTAACTTGACGAAGGCGGAGGATATGGTACAATTAAAAGACAGGGGAAGGTTGCGGATTGTATTTATTTTTGTACAATTTTTGAAAAGACGAAAAAACAGGCTGAAAATGCAAATTATCAGAATGTTCAGATAATTACCTGCAAAAATGAGCCTGGAAAGCCTTGATTTTAGCGGGCTCTGAGAGGGTACCGTAGAAATGAAGGATACCCGTAGAAGGGAATTGCTACGCTCCAGAACGTAGACTTTCGTCAGATCTCTGCCATGTGTAGAAATGAAGGATACCCGTAGAAGGGAATTGCTACACAACACGATCGTCTTCTTCTATTTCTTCTGAACAGTAGAAATGAAGGATACCCGTAGAAGGGAATTGCTACTCTATCATTTCCCCAGACCAAGTTTCTGGTAATGCTGGTAGAAATGAAGGATACCCGTAGAAGGGAATTGCTACAACCCTGAAATTTAAGGTTTTCTTCTTTTTCTATATTGTAGAAATGAAGGATACCCGTAGAAGGGAATTGCTACTCATCGTTCTGCTGATCGTCGTTCTGCTGATCATCGGTAGAAATGAAGGATACCCGTAGAAGGGAATTGCTACAGCCTCATTCACATCAAATACCTTACTGTTTTCTGTTGTAGAAATGAAGGATACCCGTAGAAGGGAATTGCTACACTTATTCTATAAGTTTCGCATTCTTTATCAATTTGGTAGAAATGAAGGATACCCGTAGAAGGGAATTGCTACACTAATCTTCTTTGCAACACCTCCTGTAGGTTCCTCTTTCGTAGAAATGAAGGATACCCGTAGAAGGGAATTGCTACATTTATTCTGATAGCTCATATCTCATTTCTCCGTGAGGGTAGAAATGAAGGATACCCGTAGAAGGGAATTGCTACTTTTTTCCCAGACGAATTTCATTACGATAGTAATCGTAGAAATGAAGGATACCCGTAGAAGGGAATTGCTACGCTTTGGCGAAGCTGCTGCTTAAATTTATCATTTCCGTAGAAATGAAGGATACCCGTAGAAGGGAATTGCTACTCTTCGGTGATGGCTTCCTGCTCGCCAGATTCCTGTTGTAGAAATGAAGGATACCCGTAGAAGGGAATTGCTACCTTTCGATTCCTCAGAAGCGACATCAGATTCATCTGTTGGTAGAAATGAAGGATACCCGTAGAAGGGAATTGTTGCACAAAGATGTCAAAACTATAGAATCCCACTCTCTTTTTATTGCAGATTTTAAAGCCTTAAAATAAATCAAGGGAGATCATTTGTAATATTAAAACCGTATTTTTAGTCTAAATCCAGGAGACGAAACATGAAAATAGAGATGCATGTTCATACCAGCGAAGGGAGTCCATGCGCCAAAGCAGATGCAGAAAGCATAGTGAGGACATACAGCCGAATAGGATACGATGCAATCGTAATAACGAATCATTTTGATAATAAGCTGTTAAAAGATTTTGGTCGGACGAATGAAGAGAGGATTGAAAGATATTTGCTGGGATACAAGAAGGCAAAAGCAGTAGGACTAAAATATGGCATCAAGGTTATGCTCGGAATGGAGATTCGATTGGAACCCCATACCGAGGATTTTTTGATATATGGAATCGATGAGGAATTTCTGTTGCAGTATCCGGATTTGTGCTTTATGAGTCAGAAAGAGATCTTTGAGCTGTGCCATTCATATGGCGCTGTATTTTACCAGGCGCATCCTTTTAGAAATCCATGCCGCCCGCAAGATCCGAGATTTTTAGATGGCGTGGAATATAATCAGCGTCCGGACAGCGGTAATCATAATGAGAAGCTGGATGCGTGGATCAGAGATTATCCTAAACTGAAATTAATTTCCGGAAGTGACTGTCATAATCTGGAACAGGCAGGGTATGGCGGGATTGAAATCGAGAGAGATGTCAGTGATATAAAGGAACTGGTTCGGCTTATGAAGAACACTCAGGTAAAGTTTATTGGTCGGTAGAAAGGGGGGTTTTCCATGAATCTTAGTCTCAATACATGTACATGTTACCATTCCACAGGAGCGCAGGCAATCCGCCCACTCATGGAGCAGATTTCTTCCGCGCAGATGGAACGAATCCGAAAGAATTTTCCTTCGGCAAAACCGATGAATGAAGAAGTATTGGTCATTTCCGGGAATGAATCGGAAGACACATGGAATGCCGGTGTCAACGGCAATAACGATGTTAATATCAACACCAACGCCAATACCCCAGAAGATGCGGTCAGAAAACCTATTCCGGCAGTGATTAATCTGGGAAATGTAGCAGCGTACCACACTGGTTATGCCAGGATTGATAATGCGATTACGGACGCACTTAGGGGAAAGAGCCAGGAATTGAAGGACAGTGTATATGATATCATTCGGAGTGATTTCCTGCCGAATAATGTGCATGGCATTGAGGAAGCAGACCGGCTTGCTCTGATCAGCCTGGGTGTGGAGAAAGCAGAATACCTCGCCGGGCAATTTATGGATGAGAAGACGGGGGCGTCTTTTATGGAGGCGATGCGTTCCATTGCCGCAATCGGCATGGAAGGAACACGCGTCGGTTCTTGTGAGATGAAATATAACGTTAAACACGCAATTGCGATTGACGGCAATGGCAGCGTTCATGATGACGACATGGATGAGTTCCTCTATTCTATGGAAAGGGAATCCCCTGAAGATTATGCGGAATATAACAGGATACGCAGCTCTTCGGATGCTGACGGTGAGGCGAAGGTTCCCGGATCCTATCTTACTGCGAGGCGGATGATGGTGTCAGCCCGGGCATAGTATAGGTTAAAAATAGATTTTACGCAGTTCTTTACAAAAGCAGAGAAATACATTAAAATAAAATAAGAATTGCTGTGAAAGGAGTAAAGTGAAGATGGAAGAGAAGAGAAGCAGCAGGCGCATGGGTTTATCAGCACGGCTAGTGATTAAGAACATTAATGGAGATTCTACAAAGGAAGAGGAAGTAGAGATCGATGTGCTGGATGTATCAACAACCGGAGTAGGATTCAGGTGTAATGTCCCGCTTACCATTGGAGGCGTATATGATACATTCTTGAAGATCTGGACTGATGAGGTTATTCATGCATTCTTGAAGGTTGTGCGTATTGAACAGACTTTGGAAGAAAAGTATATCTGCGGTACTATTTTCATTGGACTGCCAGAGATGAATGCAAGACGTATTGAAGTATATGATTTGTTGAGCCGTATTGACGAGGGCGAGGCTTAAAAGATTCGATGATAAAAAGGGAATTTGTCTGTAGCGGGCGGATTTCCTTTTATTTTTAACATATTAAAATTGCTTTATACTCTGATATTTGTTATGATAAAAACCAATACAGCAAAAACGGAGAACAGTTATGGAAAAATATAAAGAAGAAAGATACCTTTTTGAGAATATAAAGGATTCCATATATCCATGGGTCAAGGAAGAACTTGGAGACAGCAAAGCGCTGAATGGCAAGTATATTTCGGAAAAAGATACGCCGATTGTGTCATTTATCAATGGGTTATCGATTATATTTGTTATAAAGAGAAATGAAGATGTATATGAGGTACTCAGAGACAATATGCTGCCGCCGGATTGTGATATAGAGGCGCTGTATTATACGGCATGTGAGAATCTGGCAAGGGACGTGGAGTTTGTAATCGCCAATACCTGGTACGGTGGATTCGCGATTGTTGCAGATGGATGGCATGAAGCCAGTTCTCTATGTCTTAAGCATATCTGGCAGGTAAGTGTAGACAAATTAAAGGATGATCTGGTGATTATGGCGCCAACCAGGGAGACCGTATTGTTTGTACCTGCGTCGCAGAAGACTGCTGTCGGGAAGTTGATGGAGCATGGGGAACAGGCATACGAACAGGAGAAGGATAGGATCAGTAAGAAGCTGATGTTATTTTCAAGGGACAGAAGGGAGCTGACAGCGTATGAAGATTAAGACGAGACTAATCGGTATGGATCTGGATGGAACGCTTCTTACAACACAGAAGGAACTGACGGCATATACGAAGGATGTCCTGCTGCGGGCAATGGAACAGGGGGTTGAAGTAATGCCGGCAACAGGAAGGCCAATCGGGGGGCTGCCAAAGGAACTGCTTGAGCTTCCGGGAATCAAGTATGCGGTGACGGCAAACGGTGGAAGAGTTGTGGAACTGAAGCCAGGCAAGTCGTTATATGAATGCCTTGTGCCGGCAGAAACAGCACGGAAGATCTTAGAAGTCTTCGAGCGTTATGACACTCTTCGGGAGGTGTATTTTGACGGGGTTGGCTACGCAGAAGAAGAGGCGCTTCAGAATATTGATAAATACTTAGATTCACCCCCCATGCAGAATTATCTGGTATCGACCAGAAGGGCAGTGCCAGATATTCGTGCAAAGTTTGAAGAAGAGAACCGGGGCGTAGATAAAGTGCAGGGATTGTTTACAACGATAGAGGACAGAGATGCTGCGAGAGAAGAGTTAAAGGCAATTCCGGGTATTGAGATTACAGG
>CANSLW010000006.1 GCA_947647815.1 uncultured Dorea sp.
ATAACTGTGCAGGTGCGATCGAGCAGGATGAGACAACGATTCATTGTTTCGGCGGACATGTGCATGGACAGGTATCTTTTGCTGACAGCCTGGCATATTCCTGTAACACGTCATTCTGTAATATTGGGCTGACACTGGATGTGGGGAGTTTTCAACGGACGTCTAAGGAATTATTGTTTGATTCTAAGCTGCCGTCCGTACTGCCGTACAGTGGAAGTAAATTTATGCTGAAGCCTGCGGATGACAGTGCGGCTAAGATGATGACGGCTATGGGCCAGGGACAGACGCAGGTGAGCCCTTATCATATGGCATTGATTACCTGTGCTATTGCGAATGGTGGAATTCTAATGAAACCATATCTGATAGATTCAGTTACGAATTATACGGGACAGGAAGTAGAGAAGAATCTGCCGGAAGAATACAAGACGTTGATGGCGATTGAAGAGGCGGCAGAATTAAAGAGGTATATGTCAGGAGTGGTAGACTATGGTACAGCGTCTGTTTTAAGCGGACAGAGTTATACTGCGGCAGGGAAGACAGGTACGGCTGAGTACAGTTCCGATAAGGAAAAAGATCATTCCTGGTTTATTGGCATGACGAATGTAGATAATCCGGAACTGGTAATCAGTGTTATTATCGAGTCTGCTGATGGAGCGGCAAAGGCTGTGAATGTTGCAAAGCAGGTACTGGACAGCTATTATTAAGTATATTTTAAAATTATTGTACAAAAGGAGTGGAATATGAGATACTATAAGTATCTTTATCTGGCTGAGGGAATCAGGAAGAAAAGGGAAAAGATTATCCGTAAGCTGGAGGAGAACAGGCTGCAGACAAATATCCACATTATAACATTGGCTCAAAATGAAAAAAATCAGTTGGAAATCTATAATTCGATGCTGTTTTTGCAGCCAGATTTTCCGCATGATGATTTCTTTGTGGTCGGAATTGCAAAAGATTATGAAGATGCAATAGAAATTGTGGAAGAAATTACTCAGGAAGTGTATAATAAGACAAAAGGGGCAGACATTCGTTCCTATATATTAGAGAGAGAACAGGAAGAGTAAGATGCTACATATTCTATTGCTTATCTTGAAAATCATAGGGATTATATTTGCGGCGATACTGGGGATACTTGTATTGCTGGTTTGTATTGTTCTTTTTGTGCCGGTTAGGTATGACATAGAAGCATCCTGTGATGGAACACTGGATGGAATTCGTGCGAAGGTAAAAGCGACATGGCTTTTGCATTTGGTCAGGTTCGGGGCTTGTTATGAGAAAAAGGAACTAGACTGGAGACTTAGGATAGCATGGAAGAATAAACAGAGCGGACAGGAAGATAATGAAAAGATAAAAAAAGAGGTGGAAGCAAATGACGAAGAACTGGAAGAATTATGGAAAGACTATGAAGAGGATGTGGAAGAAGAATCCGAAGAAAGTCCTGAAGCTGAGAGGAATCTGGAAGAAGAATCCGAAGAAAGTCCTGAAGCTGAGAGGAATCTGGAAGAAGAATCCAAAGAAAGCCTGGAAATTGAAAGGAATCTGGAAAAACCTTGGGAAGAAGAGAAAGACAAGCCTTATGAAAAACTGGAGGAAAAATGTCAGAAGTTTACGCAGGTTTGGGAAGAAATACAAGATAACCCCGAAGAAACTGGCAGTCAACTGGAAGAAACAGAAGCCGATACTGGCGAAGAGTTTGAAAAAACAGAAACCGGCTTTGATAAAGAGCTGGAAGAAAATGAGTGGAGCAGCGAAGAAGAGCGGAAGCACATATGGCAGAAGATTACAGAATTTTGTCAGAAGATTTACCAGAAAATAAAGGCAATATATCAGAAAGTGGCTGTATTGCCGGAAAAGATAACTGGCATTATTCAAAATATCTGTGGCAGAATAGATGAATTAACAGGGAAGAAGGAGAAGATTTTTGATTTTTTAGCTGACGAAGTACACAAGACCGCTTTCGGAAAAGTGAAAAAGGAAGGTATCTGGCTGCTTCGGAAATTAAAGCCCCAAAAGTTCTGGGTGAAGATTCGATATGGGTTCGAAGACCCGTATTTGACAGGAAAGATTCTTGCGGTATGCAGTATGCTTTATCCCTTCATGGGAGGGAATGTCAATATATATCCTGATTTTGAACGGAAGATATTGAAAGGCCAGCTGAAGACAGCAGGAAAAATCAGGGCCAGTTGTTTTGTAAAGATATTATGGAATCTTGCATGGTGCAAGGAAGTACGCATGACATATCGGCATGTGAAAGAATTTAGATTATGATGCACTTTCGGAGTTGGTGATATCAGATTTCGGAAGTACATAAGAATATTAGGAGGACTAAAATATGTCAGAGAATCAATTTAAAGGAACAGTGGAGGCCTTGTTTCGAGGCATGGACGGCGTAATTTCATCAAAGACGGTTGTGGGAGAGGCGATTCATATAGGAGATACCATCATCCTTCCGTTGGTGGATGTGTCTTTTGCAGTGGGTGCGGGAGCATTCAACGGTGACAAGAAGGAGAAAGGTGCGGGAGGCCTTGGCGGTAAGATGACACCAAGCGCTGTTCTCGTTATTCAGAATGGCCATACGAAGCTTGTGAATGTCAAGAATCAGGATACCATGACGAAGATTTTAGATATGGTGCCGGATGTAATCGACCGGTTTGGTTCTAAGAAAGAAGACAAGATGACGGAAGATGATGTGATGGATATCTTAGATCGTGCAGAAGAGGATGATCTGTAGTTTTATACAGTACATTCATCGTATGGATAGAGTAAAAGTGCAGCCGGTAATCCGCATAGTTTCTATGTATTTTTACAGAAAGATGCACATATGATATAGAAAACAGGTGCAAGGGTGACGGTGATGAAGCGTGTAGCAGGATTTGCCTTGTTCTGTGCAGCGGTTGGCATGGTTCTTGCACTGATTCTTCCGAACATGTTTGTGGAAGTACTGTGCATACTGTTGTGTATACTGGTGGGATATAATTTGTTTTTTTGTTAAGGGAAAGATTACAAAAAATCTGAAAAAGAAGAAATAGTACTTGCAATTCTTTCCATCATCTGTTAAGATACTAGTGTTGTGAGTCTGTAGGACAGACTATATAGGAGCGTTAGGAGGTGCAGTCATGGCTAAATGTGCTATTTGTGAAAAGGGTGCTCACTTTGGAAATAATGTAAGCCACTCTCATAGAAAGACACCAAAGATGTGGAAATCAAATGTAAAATCCGTTCGTGTGAAGACAGAAAATGGTGGAACAAAGAAGATGTATGTTTGTACTTCTTGTTTAAAGTCAGGAAAAGTTGAGCGTGCATAAGGAAGACAGTAATTAAAACTCAGATTTCACTTGAAATCTGAGTTTTTGTTGTAATATACGGAAAAAAAGAGTATAATATTTCTATTATTATGAACTAATAAGTCTTAGAATAGAGTGATGGGAGGCCTTGGATATGAAAGGATGTATGAGCACGGATCTTGGTATCGTGACGATTGATCCGGAGGTTGTCGCAAAATATGCGGGGACCGTGGCAGTCGAATGTTTTGGAATTGTAGGTATGGCTACGGTAAATATGAAGGATGGGCTTGTTCACCTGCTTAAGAGGGAAAGCCTGACTAAAGGAATCAAAGTGGCGATATCAGAAGAGAATCATATCAGTATTAGCTTCCATATTGTTGTTGCATATGGCGTGAGCATTTCAGCAGTTACTGAGAATCTGATCAGTAATGTAAAATACAGAGTAGAAGAATTTGCCGGTATGCCGGTAGATAAGATCAATATTTACATTGAAGGCGTCAGAGTCATCGATTAGTTAAGGAGGAACGTAAGAAGTGGCTACGAAAACTATAAATGTGGATATGCTTGCGAAGATGTTTTTGGCAGGTGCACAGAATATTGAAGCGAAGAAAGAATACATCAATGAACTGAATGTTTTTCCGGTACCGGACGGAGATACGGGAACGAATATGTCGCTTACGATTATGGCGGCGGCAAAAGAAGTAACAGCCCTTGAGAAGGCAGATATCAAAGATCTGGCAAAAGCAATCTCTTCAGGTTCTCTGCGCGGTGCCAGAGGAAATTCCGGAGTTATTCTTTCGCAGCTGCTGAGAGGATTCACGAAGTCTATCCGTGAGGAAAGTCAGATTGATGTACGGGGACTTGCAGCGGCATGCGCGAGAGCAAGAGATACAGCGTATAAAGCTGTCATGAAGCCGAAGGAAGGTACAATTCTTACAGTTGCCAGCGGGATCGCAGACAAGGCTGCTGAGATGGCAGAGGAGACTGATGATCTGGAGATTTTCATTCCGGCAGTGATCGAGCACGCTGAGGAAGTGCTTTTGAAGACGCCGGATATGCTTCCGGTATTAAAAGAGGCTGGCGTCGTTGATTCGGGCGGCCAGGGTCTCCTTGAAGTAATTAAGGGCGCTTATGATGCATTCCTAGGCAAGGAGATTGATTATAGCGCGATTAAGCCAAGTGCAGGAGTGCAGGTTACGAAGATCAATACACAGGATACAGCGGAGATTAAGTTTGGGTATTGTACGGAGTTCATCATCCTGACAGAGAAAGAATTCACAGAAGGGAATGAGAGAGAATTCAAGGACTATCTGTCTTCTATCGGAGATTCCATCGTATGTGTGGCGGATGACGATGTAGTAAAAGTACATGTGCATACCAACGACCCGGGTCTTGCGATTCAGAGGGCACTGACATATGGACAGCTGTCACGTATGAAGATTGACAATATGCGTGAAGAGCATCAGGAGAAATTAATCAAAGATGCCGAGAAACTGGCGGCCAGCCAGGCAGCGCAGGAAGCGGAACTTAAGGCGAAAGAGCGCGAGGCGAAGAAGTCAGATGAACCGAGAAAACCGATGGGATTTATCTCTGTATCTATCGGAGAAGGAATGAATGATATCTTTGGTGAACTGGGGATTGATTATATTATCGAAGGCGGACAGACTATGAACCCAAGTACCGAGGACATGCTGAATGCAATCGATCAGGTGAATGCTGATGCCATATTTATTCTGCCGAATAATAAGAATATTGTTCTTGCAGCGAACCAGGCGAAAGATCTGGTAGAGGATAAAGAAATTATTGTGATTCCTACGAAGACGGTTCCACAGGGGATTACGGCGGTGATTAGTTTCATGTCGGATGCAAGTGTGAAAGAGAATGAAGAGGCAATGCTTGAGGCAATCCAGAATGTAAAGTCTGGTCAGGTGACCTATGCGGTCAGAGATACTCATATTGATGATAAGGAGATTCATGAAGGTGATATCATGGGAATCGGAGATGCGGGTATTCTGGCGGTAGGTCGAAGTGTGGAAGAGACAACTAAGGAACTTCTGGCACAGCTTGTGGAAGACGATTCTGAGCTTATAAGCCTGTATTACGGCGAAGAAGTGAAGGAAGAAGATGCCGGGCGTTTTGCAGAAGAGATTGAAGGCCTTTATCCGGATGTAGATGTGGATATGCAATTTGGCGGACAGCCGATTTATTACTATGTACTTGCTGTTGAGTAAGCAGTGTAGTACCAGATAAAGGGTCATATAGCAGAAGCAACAGGTAATAGATGTATATAGATTGATAAAGCCAGATTTTTGTAGATGTTTACGGAGTCTGGCTTTTATTATGAATACTATCGTATGAAAACAGGCTGCCGGCGGCAAGCTGTTCGTATGAATTGAGACGATTGAGGGAACTATGATAGATAGGACAACTATTAAAGAACTTAAAGGAGTCGGAGATAAGACTCAGAAATTGTTTGCAAAAGTCGGTGTCAGCACAATCGGCGACCTGATTCGATATTATCCGAGAGGCTATGACGTTTATGAGGATCCGATACCAATCAGTGAAGTGGAAGAAGGACGGACAGAAACAGTCAGCGGTGCAATCTACGGCAGAGTCCAGGTATCCGGCAGTCAAAAGATGCAGGTGACAACGCTGTATGTTAAGGATTTGACGGGAACACTTAAGGTCATCTGGTTCCGTATGCCTTTCCTTCGCAGTACATTTGCGAAAGGCGGGGCAATTACACTGAGGGGAAGAGTGGTCCGCAGAAGAGACGGGCTTGTGATGGAGCATCCGGAGATATTCTATCCCATAACAAAATACGAAGAAAAGTTGAATACACTGCAGCCGTTATATGGCTTGACAGCAGGACTTACCAATAATGCTGTGATGAAAGCGGTGCGCCAGGCGCTGGATCATATGGATCTTGCAGCTGAGAGGCTGCCGGAAGAGATTCGGATGCGGTATGGGCTGGCGGAATATAATTATGCGATTCGGGGAATTCATTTTCCGGAAGATAAGGAAGTGTTCTATCATGCCAGAGAACGATTGGTATTCGACGAATTTCTGGTGTTTATCCTGTCTATCCGCAAATTAAAGGATAAAAATGAAAAACTTGCGAATGAATACATAATGGAGAAAAAACCGGAGGTGGAGGCTTTTTTGCAGAGTCTTCCCTATCAATTGACCAATGCCCAGCAGAAGGTATGGAAAGAGATAGCGGACGATATGTCGAAAGATACGGTGATGTCCAGACTGGTGCAGGGCGATGTAGGTTCCGGAAAGACCATTGTGGCAGTCCTTGCCTTAATGAATACGGCTATGAATGGTTATCAGGGAGCCATGATGGCGCCGACAGAGGTTCTGGCAAGACAGCATTACGAGTCGATTACCAGGTTATTTGAGACTTATGGTATTAAGATTAAGGTCGAACTTCTGACCGGTTCTATGACAACGAAAGAGAAGCGCAGGGCTTATGACAGAATCGAATGCGGGTATGCACGGATTATAATAGGAACACATGCATTAATCCAGGGCGGCGTTAATTATGACTGCCTTGCGCTTGTAGTGACAGATGAGCAGCACCGGTTTGGAGTTAAGCAGAGAGAAGCATTTGCCAGGAAGGGAAGCGTGCCTCATGTACTGGTTATGAGTGCGACGCCGATTCCAAGGACATTGGCAATCATTCTGTACGGGGATTTGGATATTTCTGTTATTGATGAACTCCCGGCAAACCGGCTTCCGATTAAGAATTGTGTGGTGGATACCGGATATCGTAAGACTGCGTATACATTTATGAAAAAGCAGATTGCAGAGGGGAGACAGTGCTATATTATCTGTCCTATGGTGGAAGAGAGTGAGAGCATGGAAGCAGAGAATGTGATTGATTATGCAGCTATGCTTCAGGAAGAGATGGGTGATGGAATTGTAGTGTCTTATCTGCATGGCAAGATGAAACAGGCGGAAAAGGACGATATCATGGACCGCTTTGGCAGAAATGAGATACAGATTCTGGTCTCAACCACGGTGATTGAGGTTGGAATTGACGTGCCAAACGCGACGGTTATGATGGTTGAAAATTCTGAAAGATTCGGGCTTGCACAGCTTCACCAGTTAAGGGGAAGGGTCGGAAGAGGCGGGTATCAGTCCTATTGTATCTTTATGAGCAGTTCGAAGTCGAAGGAGACGAAGGAGAGGCTTGATATTTTGAATAAATCTAATGATGGATTTAAGATTGCCAGTGAGGACTTAAGGCTTCGCGGTCCAGGTGACCTTTTCGGCATCCGGCAGAGTGGTTTGATGGATTTTCGGCTGGGTGATGTGTATCAGGATGCGAAGATCCTTCAGATAGCAAATGAAGCAGCAGATGAACTTTTAAAATCAGAAAATGAATGGATGAAGAATCTTCCAGATTATGAAGGAACTTCTAGTGTAATTATCTGAATCCTCCATATACTATCGGTGTAACAAAAATAAATGTTACACAAGATACTAAATCAAAAAGTTACAAAGTTACAAAAAGGAGGAGATAACTATGACAAGTTCATCAAACAGAGCAGCCGTACCAGAGGCAAAGGGTGCATTAGACAAATTCAAATATGAGGTTGCAAACGAGTTGGGAGTACCGCTTACAGACGGTTACAACGGAGACCTGACTTCCAGACAGAATGGTTCTGTCGGCGGTTATATGGTTAAGAAGATGATCGAACAGCAGGAAAAGCAGATGGCTGGCAAATAAGTTTTGACAATAAGTCGAAATGAATGAGAAAAAGCATCTGACGGGTGATGACATCCGTTGGGTGCTTTTTTCTTGCTATAATATATAGTTGTCATTGACAAAGGCTGTAGCTTTCACAGATACACAGATAGGATAATTTGCGAAAAATTGTCGAAATTAGAAGAACAATTAATGAATAAAATCAGACAAATTATTGCGAATTGTGATAAAAAGTAGTATTATATTTTTAGTAATACATGAGAGAATTTTCGGAGTAGAAAAATGCGAATGCTTCTGACCGGGTATCATGCCTGGTTTTGAAACGGAAATACATAATGAGCATTCCGTTTTCTATATAGCCCGTATATATGGCGGGACATATCTTTAAAAGCAGGCTTTGATGCCTGCCTTTTTCAGGTTTAGAGGCATATTTTAAAAGCAGCTTTATTACAATAGTAGTAATATAAAAGGCTATATGAGGAGTCATTATATGAAATCAATTGCAGCAGTACTGCTAAGTATTTTCTTATGTGTGCAGCCAGTATATGCGATGTCGGTGCGTGAACCAATCTTATATGCGGACGTACAAGAAGATGCCGGAACATCTGAAGAAGCGGAAGTACAGGAAGAAGTGTCAGATCAGTCAGAAGAACATGCAGAAGAAGAACGGGACAATTCAGGGGGGCAAGAGACTGCAGAAGATGAGATAGAAAAGATACAGGGTGCAACCACAGAGAATGGAGCGGTACAGGGGGGGATTGATGTCAGCGCGCCATCGGCAATTTTGATGGAATCCTCTACAGGACAGATAATTTATGAAAAAGATGCGGATACACAGCGTCCTCCGGCAAGTGTGACCAAGGTTATGACGCTTTTGTTGATATTTGATGCGTTGGAGGCAGGTAAGATTACGTTAGAAGATGAAGTGACAACTTCGGAATATGCAGCATCTATGGGAGGTTCACAGGTATTCTTAGAACCTGGGGAAGTGCAGACGGTTGACACGATGATCAAGTGTATTTCTGTGGCAAGTGCTAATGACGCATGTGTGTCGTTAAAAAATGGTAGACAGTCAGAATGTTTGTAAATAGATTAGATGTCTTTATAGCTTAAATGGTTTAGAAGGAGGCAGGACAAAGTATGTTCTGGCTCTTTGTGTTGTGTTCAATTTTTAAATTGAAATTGGATACGAGGATGCATCTTTTACTGAGAATGATTTTTCTAAAATGCATCTAAATATGCACAAAAAGGCAAAATATGAAAAAAAAGATTAAATTTTTCACAATTCCATAATCTGTCATTCTCATGGAGTAGAATATATTTGTAATGTAGAAGTACACGCAACTATCAGTAGTGTGTTAGATTCGCAGAAAAGGAGAGGATGCAATATGGATTCTGGAAAGCTGATCAGAAATTTGTATTTAAATTTAATAGAGGAAATGGATGATACAGACGTAATTCATATAGAAATGAAAGAAGAGTTGCTTGGATTACTTAAAGAGACCGAGAAACAGATGGATGATAATGAATATAAGTTTTACAGAGATAAGATTTTTCAGGCGGCTTCTGTGGGAGAGGAAAAAGGATTCATAAGAGGATTCCGGTATGCATTTCAGCTGTTTTTGGGATGTATAAAGGAGTGACAAGCCAAAAAAACAGTTACAGGAAACGATTGTGATGAAGCAAGATGTACGGAAGAAGGATCTCCGTACATCTCATAAAGTCTTGAAAAATTCTATAAGGGCAGCTTGTTGAGGTTCTGTGAGCCGTCCGGCTTCTCTTAGAAGATTTTTTTGTTGTGCAGTCAGGGAAAAATTATCATCATCTGTAGAGAAAAATTGCGAAAGAGAGATGCCGAAAGCAGAGCATATTTTCTCAAGGGATGGGATAGAAGGAACTATGTTTTTTCGATACCATGAAGAAATAGTCGACTGGGTTAGTCCAGATTCCTCGGCAAGCTGGTATTCTGTCCAGTTTTTGAGTGTCCTGTAATAAGTAATACGTTCTAAGACATCAATCATAAGTTCACCACCAAAAAAGATATATATCGTTAATATTATTCGAAATATCGTTGTAATTAAATATTTTTTATCGTATAATATTAACGAAAATATTTATGACACAATTTGACATAAAAAATACTACTTTTGAAAAAAATGCAGAATGACATATTGTGTCATTGTATTTTTTTATAATTGAAAATAAGCAACTTGCGGGGGCGTATGAGCCCGAAGTGTGTTATCTAAAGAGGAGGAAAATTAATTGTTTGACAAACTAAATTTTAGCATGAATAAAGTCTTTCCTACATTGGTGGTTTCTACTATGAGCAGTGGTAAATCTACCTTGATTAATGCGTTAGTGGGAACGGACCTTTTACCAAGCATGAATAGAGCTTGCACTGCTCGTGCAGTAGCAATATTAGATAATGATATGAAATCACAATTTGGAATCCACGCTGTGGATAGAGATGGAAACTATTCATTTATCGACAAGGCAACTAAAAAGGCGGTGATAGATTTTAATAAATCTAATGATGTCACTGAAATGATTATTGAAGGTGAAATAAAGGGAATCAGAAATAGTAAGAAATCTTTGCTTCTTATTGATACTCCGGGAATTAACAACAGTATGGATCTATCCCATGAGGCTGTGACCAAAAAAGTGTTGGATGATTATCCGGAAGGTTTGATTCTGTATGTGATCAATGTGCAACAGATTGGAACTTATGATGATAGTTACTTTATGTCTTTAGTTGCACAAAAGTTAAAAGAAAATCATAAATTTAAAATTCTTTTTGCTGTAAACAAAATGGATCTCATTGATCCGAAAAAAGAAAAGCCAGACGAGCTTATCAAGAACTGTAAGAATTATATTCAGGGGAAAGGGATTGAAAATCCGGTCATTATTCCGGTGTCCGCAGGCAGTGCGCTGCTATTTAAAAAGGTTTTGTCAGGCTGCAGATTGTCCGAACTTGAAGAAGAAGATTTTATGCGAAGTTATAAATACTTCAAACGCGAGGGATATTCATTGCAGGATTATCTGGATATTCCTGAGCGTGGTGGTTTATCGGAATCTATTGATGTGGACGGAATTATATATACCAGAGCTCAAATATATGCGGCTCTTGAAAATACTGGATTATTATTTCTGGAAAAGCAAATTGATGAGACTTTAGTCAGGTCACTAAAAATGACAGCACCTAGAATTACAGTAAGGAGGAATGGCACAAGTAAAAGTAACGTATCATCGAACAAGAGTCAGACGATGAAAAAGCAAAATAAAGGAAAAGGAACGAAGAGAAAGAGAGGATAAAACGATGGTCAAGGTACAACTAAATTATAATCCCTACACTGTTAAGACGGAAATCCGCTTAAATGGGAAACTGATAGAGGATAAGGTATCTCCTCTGACATATGTTAATAATAAGAGATTACAGGAATGGATTGAACCCAAAGGAAGCTGGCCTGGATTCTTTAAGGCATTGAGGACCAGCAGCGGGGAAAAACAGGTAGAAATAGAATTTACGGGAACTTTTAGTGATTTTGAAGATTTGGCTTATGCAAAAGACAAATTTGGCAATTGCTTTGATCAAATTAATCTTATCCATAAGAATAAAGATACAGCGAAAGATGCGGATCCTTATCAAAAAATGGTTAAGCTTCGTGAACTTTATCAGAAATTGCAGGAGGGACCGATTGAGGAGTTTAAGACTGCAGATATACGGAAAAATTTTGATACGGCGATTAATTCAGATTTTAGGATTGTAATTGTTGCTCCGATGAGCAGTGGAAAATCAACGCTTATTAATTCCATTATTGGAAGAGATATGCTTCCGGCCGTTAATCAGGCTACAACTGCTGTTATTACGGAGATTAAGGATAATGACCAGTTTGAAGACTTTATTGTAAATGCAGATGACAAATATGGTAATAATGTAGCAAGAAATAAGAAGGCATCTAAAAAACTGATTTCCGAACTAAATTATAAGAAGGATCCAAAAGATCCAGAAGGAAAGGAAGCATTGATTCATCTGGTGCAGTTAGAAGGACCGATACCTAATCTTCCTTCAGATATGCTTAATACAGTATTTGTGGATACGCCGGGAGGAAATAATTCTCAGAATACGGAGCATGAGGAGATGATGGATGCGGCTATTAATGATGAAAATAAAAGCCTTATTCTTTATGTTTTTAACGGTGCGCAGCTTGGTACAAATGATAGTAATATTATCCTTAAGAAAATTGCAAACGCAATGCAGAATAGTACAAATGGAAAACAGTCGAGAGATCGTTTCCTTTTTGTTGCAAATAGAATGGATGAATTTGATGTATCAGAAGAACCCTATGAGGAAGTGATAGAGAATACGATACTTCCACAACTTGCGTCAAATGGCATTACAGAACCCAATCTCTTTCTGGCATCGGCACAGACTGCCAAGTTAATAAGAATGGTTACCGGCGGGGAAGAATTATCAGAGACTGAGGAAGAGGATCTTGAAAAGCTTGTAAAGCGTTTCAACAGAGCTACTCGTATGCTTCCTAAATATGCATCATTGAATTCCTCAGATAGAGACAAGCTTATTGCGGATGCAGAAAAATTCGCAAGTGCCGGGAAAGAAGCAGAAAGTATTAAGGAAGCTGAAAAATATAAGTATAAAGCAGCTGAGATTAACAGTGGTATTCCGGCAATCGAAATGGCTATCAGAGAATACTTGCAGAAGTATGCCATTGCTATCAAGATTAAGACGGTTCATGACACCTTTATGAAAAAGGTGATGGAAAGAAATATGATTGATAACTGTGAAGCTGAGTGGGCAAGATCACAGGAAAGTTTTGACGCAGTAAAGAAAGAGCTTCAAGAAAAGCGTGATAAATGTGATCACAGCGAAAAACTTCAGGAGTTCAGAGATAAGGTTGATGAGATTAAATTAGATATTAAACCTATCAAAACAGAGCAGGCAAAAGTGAACAGAAGAATTGATAAGCTTGTAGGAAGTGCAAAAGATAAAGTAAAGTTAGAGGAAGCAGAGTATATTCTTACTTTATTCAAACACAATCTTGAGGATATCGGCGAGGATGCGCAGGTGGCATTAGATAATGCTCTCAATAATGGAGTAAGGAAAACCTGCCAGGGCATTGTTGAGGAGTATGCGGAATATATAAGAGAATTAGATTCGGATGGAGCCTTTAATATCGGCAGTTATGATATTAAGCAGACCAACAGCTTTGAGGCATTTAATCTTGATAAGGCAGAAGATATGCTTCAGGATAGTAAGTATGTTACGGAGGAAGAAGTCAAAGTTGGAGAGAGAACAGTCAAGAAAAGAGGGTTCTTTGCGGCAATTGCCAGAGTATTTGGCGGCGGATATGAGACAGTAGGAGTCTATGAAGATCAGAAGTTTGTCGCGTTAAAACAATTGATCCAGGATCAGGTTACAGAGGTGCAGCACTCTTTTGATAAAGAAATGAATGAAGCTGTGAAAGATACGGAGAAAAAGGTTGATAAGCTTAAAAGGACAACGATGTCTAAGCTTGAGGGACTTGACAAAATGATAGCCGATCTGATTGCTGAGATTGATAAGATGCTTATCAGTCAGGAGGAGCTCAAAGCAAAGGTTGAAGCCAATGCAGAGAAGGGGCAGTGGATTAAAGACTTTATCAGTCAGGTAGATGATTTACTTACAATATAGGAGGGTATTAGGATGTTTACACCAGGCAAAATGCTGCAGAATCATATAAATGCACAGCCAAGAGATATGTTTGATATTATTGGGGCGTTGATGGGATATATCAATGCAGATCCACAGTTTAAGACAAGTGAGTTTGATCAGGCTGTTCAGTATGTATTGGCGCACGGAGTCACGGAGAAGGAATTGTTTGCAGAATTTGACGATAACATTGAATTAGAAGAAGATGCGGCAAAATGGGATGAAGAATATTATTCATTTGCGAGAGTCTATCTGAAGGATAATTTTTGTAAAAAACGCATTGAACATGTGAAGGCGGTGGCTGGAAAACTTTATCCAAAGGTTGCAGTGCCTAAAACAGCGCCGCAGCAGGAGAGAAGGCCGAGTCAGGCAGCGCCGCAGACAGGAGGTACACAGTCTACCGGAAAAAAAACTCAAAGCCAGCAGTTCAAGACAAGCAAAAACAGCTTAACTTCAACCACATTGATAATCATGCTCCTAATTATTGTCCTGCTGGCAGTAGTGGTAGTAAGAATGTTAACAAAGTAAGGAATCATACACCAAATGATGAAACCGATACTGTCAGAATAAATAAGAAGCCCGGGGCAACAGTTAAGAGTAGTGAATCTAAGGCGAAGTCTTGGAAGCTGGATTATAACAATAGTTCACATTGTTGCAATAAGAGAAAATATAAAGAATGTGTAAAATGTATAGCAAATAAGATAGATTGCATACATTATGATATATTGAAAAAAAAGAATGGAACTAATATACCTGTTTGTAAGTATAGATACAATGTCAAAAAGGAAAAACAACAACAATGGAAGCTTGATATTGAAAATACAGAAGAAATGATGTTCTACGAAAGAAGGAGAACCAAGTGATGGAAGAATTAGTGATGGACCAAGGGGAACGCTCTCTTGATATAAGAGAGATTTCACAGCTTGACAGTGCTTTTGCCTTGGCGGATAATATAGTGACCAAGAACTATCTGGCTAAGGTTGATAATTATAAAATATTAGATACAACAGAATTATTTGATACAGTTCCGCTGTATGAACATGCGAGCCTATTCAGGGTGAAAAAACTTGTTTATGACCGTAATGAAAATAATCTGCAGAAGCTGGTGAATACATATGCTTCTACATTGGGATTTCATAGCAGTATTGTTATGATCATCAACAGTAATGGAAAAGAGGTAGAGTTATATTTAGGTACTACAGGTGCAAAAAATATAGATTCCGCCAGGGCGGGAGCTGAAGCTCTTGCAAGTAATTTGATCGGGAATTTCCCGGGAAGTCTGTCCGATTTTGACGAGATTGCACTGGATAATTCTCCTCTGGAGGCGTTGATGAACAGTTGTACGAAGGATTTGTACACCAGTATATCAAGTGTGTCAGGAGTAGGGGCTCCAAGAGAAAAAGATGATGTGGCAAATGAAAACTATATTCAGGGGATAGAGAAGATGATTGATACCATGCAGGGCACTGCATTTTCCGCAGTTTTTATTGCCAATATTCTCAATATGGATCAACTTGCAGATATAAGAGCAGAATATGAGCTGCTGTATTCAAAACTAGTTCCTTTTTTAAAAAGTGAATTATCGTTTAACGAAAGTTCAGCCGATGGCGTAACAAAAACTTTGTCAGAATCTTTAAGTACGACGCTTACAAAAAGCAAGTCTTCTTCATTATCGGCGGGGACTACAGAAAGTACATCTCATACAGAGGGACATGCCGTGACAAACACTGATACTGTGAACGTGAGTCATACGGAAGGATTAAGTCAGGGAACTCGTTTGGGAGCAGACGGTACTGGAATTAACACTGGCCATCAAAGCTCAACAACTGTCGGATATTCTCATAGCTTATCCAGGACAAAGAGCTGGTCTGACACAACAACTTTTGGAACAACAAAGACTCAGACCAATACCATCGGTGATTCTGAAGCAAAAGGAGAGATAAAGAGTATTGCAGACGGAAAAACTTTTACTGAAACAACCGGAAGAAGCCTGCAGATTTCTTACATGAATAAGACTGTCCAAAATCTGCTTGACCGTATTGACGAACAGTTAGAACGACTGAAAGAAGGCGAAAATTACGGAATTTTTGCTAATGCTGCATACTTCCTTGCCGCAGATCCCATGGCTTCTAAAATGGCGGCGAGTTCATATAAGGGGTTAATAAATGGAAATTGTACGCATGTAGAAAGCGCACATATCAATTCATGGCAGGATGAATACAGTGTTAAAATCATAAAAAAATATCTGAAAAAACTGCAGCATCCGGTCTTTCTGCTTTCTGACAACAACGAGATTACTCCGGTATCTATTGTAAGCGGAAGAGAACTGGCAGTGCAATTTGGTCTTCCAAGAAAGTCAATTCCAGGTGTATCTATAGTTGAAACGGCTGCATTTGGCAGAAATATAGAGATTGATCTTAAGAAAAAGCATCGTCTTATCGAGATAGGTAATCTCTATCATATGGGACGTGACGAAGAAGGCGCAAATGGAAAAATACCGGTCAAGTTGGATATGGACAGTCTGACGATGCATACCTTTATTACAGGCTCTACAGGTAAAGGAAAATCTAATGCTATTTATTCTCTGTTAGAAAGAGTATTAGAACAAAATCAACATACTGACGGAGCAGGTAAAGTTACCTTTTTGGTTATTGAGCCTGCAAAAGGAGAATACAAGGATAAGTTTGGACATTATAAAAATGTAATGGTATATGGAACCAATAAGAAAAAGATGGATTTGTTAAGGATTAATCCATTTAGCTTTCCGGATGATGTACATGTACTTGAGCATATTGACAGACTTGTTGAAATTTTTAATGTATGCTGGCCTATGTATGCGGCAATGCCTGCCGTACTGAAGGATGCTATCGAAAGATCGTATATTAATGCCGGATGGGATCTTACGGAGTCGGAGTGCAGATATGCTGAAAGATTTGGAAGAAATCTGTATCCGTCATTTATCGATGTATTAAAGATGATAAATATCGTAATGGAAGAATCCAGGTACTCGTCAGACAGTAAAGGTGATTATATAGGAGCCTTATGTACCCGGGTAAAATCTCTTACAAATGGTATTTACGGCCAGATATTTACATCAGACGAACTGTCGGCAGGGGAGTTGTTTGATTCAAATGTAATTGTAGACCTTAGCCGAGTGGGTTCTGTTGAGACCAAATCCTTGATTATGGGACTTCTGGTGATGAAAATGCAGGAATACAGAATGGCTGTTCATGTTGAAAATAATAATGGTCTTAAGCATTTGACTGTATTGGAAGAAGCACATAATCTGCTCAAGCGTACATCTTCAGATCAAAGTTCAGATTCATCAAATTTATTGGGTAAATCGGTAGAAATGCTTGCCAATTCTATTGCAGAAATGCGAACATATGGCGAAGGATTTGTGATTGCCGATCAGGCACCGGGACTTTTGGATATGGCAGTGATCCGCAATACGAACACCAAAATCATTTTGGGATTACCGGATATGTCAGATAGGGAATTGGTAGGACGGGCAGCTTCATTGAATGACAATCAGATAGTAGAGTTGTCAAAACTAAAAACAGGCGTGGCGGCAGTATATCAAAACAATTGGTTAGAGCCTGTTCTTTGTCATATCCATCCTTGCAGGAAAGACGAGGAGGTTTATTCACCAAATAAATTGATAAAAAGAGAAAACGATAATCTCATTCGTGCAGAGATAATAGATTATCTGATGCTTCCGGCTCCGAAAAAATTAGAACTGGACAGCAATAGGATCGCCAAGTTAGAGCAATCTGTATATAAGCTGCAAATTGCATCCGACACAAAAGTGGATCTGATCAAATATTTTCATGAGAAGGATCCAGGTAAAATTCAGACTTTGCGCAGCCGCATTGTTTACAGTGTTTTTAATTCCGGTATGGCTCTTGTGCTTTCGAATACAGAAAAGCACGATATGAATTCCTGGTATAATGTGATGCTTGAGAAGTTAGAGCCAAGTTTGGACAGTTTTGATCAGTGTGAACGAGATAAGATTCTTGCTATTATTGCCAATGAACACGCAGAACGTGAAAAAACCCCAGAAGCAGCAGAAATAAGGGAAGATTTCTTGAAGTTTATTAAAAACCGAGAATAGGGGTGATGAGATGGGTGGATTTGGAATTAATTTTGAAGGTGAATTAAAAACGCCGGAGGAATCAAGAGATATCTCTATGAGTTCGGAGGTTGAATCCATTTTATGTGAATTATTTAAAGAGGATTACGAAGGAGTTGAAAGGAAAGAGGATGAAGAAACTACTGATTTTGAGAGTATAGATACGCAGAAAGAGCAGAATGATCTGTTTGCCGATGATTATCTGGAGGTAGATAAAGATATTGCGGAAAGTGAGGGTTCCGATGATGCGGAAAATCTTGAATATGATGAAAACGGCACCCGGGAATTAACGGATGATGAAAAGCAAATGTTAAAAGATAACTTGGGATGGTCTGACAAGAAAATTAATGATAATTGCCGGATAGATAAGGATGGGGTTGTTCATTATAAAACTGACTGTCAGGATAAGGAAGGGACTGTATCAGAGTGTGGGGTTCCTTATGAAAGAAAAGTCATCGAGTACAAAGGTATAAAAATCGAAGGTGTATTTCCAGTATTTGACAGTGTATTTGATACAGAACTTGATGAATCAGATTATCAGAGTTCAAGCAGTAAGCAATTCAATGAATGTAATAAGAAACTTAAGGAAACAATTAACAATGATCCTGAACTAAAAGAACAATTTACAGATGAACAAATCGAAGATATTGAGAACGGAAGAACTCCAAGAGGATATACATGGCATCACACAGAAGAACCAGGGAAGATGCAGTTGGTAAAAACAGAGGATCATGACAGAAGGATCGGCGGAGCTGCGCATACCGGTGGGAATTCAATATGGGGAAATAAGTCAATGGATAGATCAACTGATGAAGAACAGAAAGGAGAAAGATTTTAATGGCAGTAATGTGTTATGATATGAAACCATTTAATGAAAAGTTGGCTATTGAACGTTTCGAGGACAAATATGAAATTGATTTTTCTGATACATTTAAGGAATTTTTTAGGGAAAACAATGGAGGAATTCCCAATAAAAATATTTTTTCGGCAAAGGGAAGGGAATATGAAATAAGATGTTTTCTATCTTTTAATGATGATGCATATAACAGCATAAAGAATTCGTTTGCTTCATTTCAAGAGGAGACTCATGGAAAAATTGTACCAATTGCAAAAGATTCCGGAGATAGTTATTTTTGTATGAATGTAGAAAATGAAAAAATATATTTTTGGGATAAAGATGATAATCTTTATTATTGTATTGCAGAAACATTAACGGAGTTTTTGGAATATTTACAGTAATATTTTCTTATACTAATCTGATTTTGAGGGGCTGTTGCGAAATATAGGTTATATACAATATATTGGTGAGGCTTATAGAATTAAAACACCATATATCGTATATGCGAGAGTTTGCAAAGGCCTCTTTTTGGTGCTTTTCAAAATAGATAATATGTGCTTGACAATCATATATTACAAGTGTAATATATTGAATGATACTTATTCTTTTTTATGAGACAGGAATGTGATTGAATGAAAAAAGTAGTAAAATATTTTTTTCTGTGTGTTTTGCTGGTTGTCTTTGCAGTTTGTATGATTATAATTCTGGCTGGCAGTTTTTTGATATTTGCAGATAGAAATGCTGATGATAAAGACATATCTAAGGAAACCGCGGAAGAAGTGAGTGAGGATGCAGATCGAAATACTGATACTGGAGTTTATGAAGAATCACTGACGGAATATCTGCATCAGGAAGCACAAGTGCAAGAACTGGATATACAGGTTATGGAAAACAGAGAAGATGAGATGGTATTTTCGTTTTCTATTGATGATTTTATTGACAGTTATAATGGATATTATTGGCAAGATAAAAATGTGCGTTATCTGCTGCCGTCCCTGGAGTGGAGGGCGTATCTGTACGATACAGCGGTTCACTCCAGGCACAGGACATCTTGCTGTATTTTTTCAAAAGACGAAACAATGCCCGCATTTCCGACAATTACGGTTTATGTCCCTTCAAACGGCAGCTATGTACAGGAAATTACGGTTGACTTCGATGATCATAGTTATATGGATTCCCTGTATAACATTTACGAAGAGCAGTGTTTTTATACATTAAAGGTAATGTTTCCGGATCTTGCAGATGAGACGATTACTAATCTATATACTACCCTAAACCAGTTGGCTTATGATAACGTAACGACTGTGAAATATACTTCAGATTCCGTTCCGTGTGCGTTATATTACAGAGGAGGTATAGGGATATATCCCTACTTTGCACTTGGGGAAAGTGTGCATCTGTGTATGATTCCGGTAACACAGCAGTATCTCGACGAGATGAGAGAGAAAGGTGTTACAGTAAATGAGATTCAGTAAAAACTATACTATTGTATATTAGCAATCGTTCGATTGGCCCAGTTCTGATACATGGCGGTAGTATCTGGATTGGCAATTTTACATGTATATTCCTTTACTTTTAATCGATAAACAGCCATATTCTTGAAATGATCTGCATGGAAACTGTCCGTACGCATATCATTTGCGTGCCGGATTAATATGCGAAGCGCTTTTTCAAGCATTTCCGGCGTATCTAAAAATTCGACTTCACCATACCCGCAGACACTTTCATAGAGTGTGGTGGAGCCACAGACCGTCTTACCGATGTCAACGCCATAATCATTGTAAATAATAAATCCAACTTTATTGTTCTTACGGAGCAGTTCTGGAGTTTTTCCTTCGTTTGCGCCGTGGAAATAAATTTCAAGACCGTCTTTACTGTCATTAAAGCCATAATTATATGTTATTACATAGGGATAGACGCCGTCGTTTATGGCAAGATTGATAACCCTGCACCGTTTTAGCACGTCCATAATAAGGTCATGGTCTAAGATTTCTTTTTCTTTTCTTCTCATTTATCTATATCCTCCTGTTTGAAAAACATTTGTCTTGATGCTGTTTATATTATAAAATAAGATTAACCCTGTTAAAAGGGACAATAATGTAGAATATAAAGGGACAATTTTATGATTTATGTGAATAGTACATTACGGGAACCGCTATATATGCAGATATATCAGTGTATAAAAGAAGAAATACTAGATGGAGAAAGAAATGCAAAAGACAAATTGCCACCTATCAGAGAGTTGGCTTCTAGTCTGAATGTTTCTAAGAATACAGTGGAAGCGGCATACCATCAGCTATTCGTTGAAGGATATGTAAAAGGCAAAAGGGGATCAGGATTTGTAGTAGAGGATGTACAGAATTTTCTTCTTTCTTATCGGAAAATCAATGAAGTTGAGATCCGAAATTCGAAGAAACGATATGGGGAATTTTTAGAAGGAGAAACATCATCAGAAGCAATTCAATATGATTTTCAATATGGAAATATTTCGTCAGAATTTTTTCCATGCGATTACTGGCGTAAGGCAACGGAATATATTTTAAGTTCTTTTGAAACGTCGGCATTGTCAACATATATAGATAAGATGGGAGACCTTAAGTTCAGAGAGGTATTAAGCAGATATTTATATGAGGCGCGGGGGATTTCATGCCATGCGGGGCAGATTATTATCAGTTCTGGCTTCCAGCATGCGATGAATATTATCTGCGATATATTACCAGAGACACATCGAAGGGTAGGAATGGAAGAGCCGGGATTTTATTCGGCCAGGGATATGTTTTTTTATAAACATTTTGAGATTGAACCTTTACGGGTGTTCCCAGATGATCGGTACATTTTCGATTTGGAAAATGCGGACGTAAGCTGTCTATACGTGACACCTTCTCATCAATTTCCAATGGGGAGGGTCATGCCGATTGAGATTCGGTATAAACTTTTGAAGTGGGCGGTGGAAAATGACGGATATCTGATAGAGGATGATTATGATAGTACATTAAGATATAATTCGCGGCCGATTCCAGCGTTGTTTTCATTAGATGAATCAGAGAGAGTTCTCTATGTAGGAACATTTTCAAAATCATTATCCCCGGCACTTCGTGTCAATTATCTTGTTTTGCCGGAAAGCTTTGTGAGAAAGTATCAGGAACTTCCACAGTATAGCCATTCAACGGTATCCTGGTTAGATCAGAAGATTTTGGCAAAATTTATAGAAGATGGGAGATATCATAAGCATTTGCGGAAAATATCCACACAATACAGTATGCGAAATTTACAGCTAAGGCAGATGATAGATAAGACTTTCGGAAATTCTGTAAAGATTCATGGATTTGATGCAGGACTTCATATCGTTTTGGAAGTAAATTCTGAGATTGATGTAGATAAATTCGTTGCATTGGCAAGGAAGAAAAAGGCGGCGGTATATACTGTTGAAAGATGCTTTTTAGATAAAGAAAAAGCACCGAAGAATCTACTGCTTCTGGGATTTGGAAGAATTGATGAAAAGGGGATAAAAAGAGGGGTGGAAGTTCTGAAGCTGGCAATGGAGCAATGTTTGGAGTAGCCAATTGCCGGATTTGTGAAGCACCATCTGAAATAATCTCAGGATTCCGTGCATAGAATTACAAAAACGGAGTATGCTTCATGTCCGCAGCAGTCAGAAGAATCGAAAAAAGAGAGGAGAAAGGAGAGGATATAAAACGAGATTATCCGGAATATTTAAGAATTGCAAAAGTTATCTATGGGGCGAAAGATCTGAGTCAATGTATGGAATCGGTGATCAGGTTGTATGATGGAAGAGAAGACTAGAGCAGTGCTATATCTCCGTTTATCTAAAGAGGATAAAGATAAACTTGATGAAGGAGATGACAGTGCCAGTATCCAGAATCAACGGCTTCTTCTGACCGATTATGCCCTGCAGCATGATTATCAGATTATGGAGACATATTCTGATGATGACGAGAGCGGTCTTTTTGACACAAGACCGGAATTCGAGCGTATGTTAAGGGATGCTAAGTCAGGCAGATTTGATATCATAATCGCGAAGTCGCAGTCCAGATTCTCGCGGAATATGGAGCACGTAGAAAGATATCTGCATCATGATCTGCCGAATCTGGGTATCCGCTTTATCGGGGTCGTTGACGGGGCAGATACCTCTGATACAGGAAATAAGAAATCACGTCAGATTAACGGGCTGGTGAATGAATGGTACTGTGAAGATCTGTCTGAGAATATCCGCAGCGCATTTCGGGCAAAGATGAAAAAAGGCCAGTATCTGGGAGCCTCTTGTCCATATGGATATAGGAAAGATCCCAGGGATCATAATCATCTGGTTGTAGATGATTATGCCGCAGATGTAGTCAGGAAAATCTACCGCCTTTATCTCAAAGGATATGGAAAAGCAAAGATTGGAAAGATTCTTACGGAGGAAGGAATACTGATTCCCACAAGATATAAGAGGGAAGTTCTTGGCGTTAATTATCGGAATTCCCACGAGACAGAACATACAAGAAGCTGGTCGTATCAGACGATACATGGGATACTGAACAATGAGGTCTATATCGGAAATGTAGTTCAGAATAGGTATCGTAATCTCTCTTATAAAGATAAAAGGCATGTGAAGCAGCCGGAAGATCAATGGATCCGTGTGACGGGCATGCATGAAGCGATCATAGATACGGATACATTTCTTAAAGTACAGGAAAGACAGAAAATACGCACAAAAGCGATACATACCGAAGGTGCGGCGTCGCTGTTCTCCGGGATTCTTTTCTGTGCAGACTGCAGATATGCCATGGTGAGAACATATGAGCGAAGAGGTGCCCACAGATTCACCGGATATTGTTGTAAGATTTATAAAACACAAGGAAAGAAGGCATGTAAAAGTCACGCGGTCAATTATGATCAGTTAAAGGAAACGGTGCTGCATGCCATCCAGAGTGAGGCCAGAAAAATCTTGACTCTGGAGGATATCAGTTATTTGAGCAAGATAGAGCATACGGATGATGCGGTAAAAAACTGTCAGATTCAGATCCGGCATATAAAAGATGAAATCGAACGTAAGGAGACCTATAAGAGAAAGACTTATCAGAATTATATGGAAGAGATCATATCCAAGGAAGAATATGTGTCTTACAGTAAAGAGTTTGATCAAGATATCACCGGATTAAGAGAAAATCTTGAGTATCTGCAGGAAGAACTGGAAGAAAAGAATCAGATGGATTCAGAGTACGGCGAGTGGGTGAAAAAGTTCCGGAATTATATCGGCATAGCCGAACTTACGAGGGAAATCGTGTTGGAACTGATTGAAAAGATTGAGGTCAATGCAGATGGTTCCATTAATATATATTACAAATTCCGGAATCCGCACGCGGAGTAAGATGTTTTGGATGTTTTGTGGTGTTGTTGGGATAACGGTTGATTTTACTTGTAAGGATAGGATATACTGTAAATAAAAGCAGATAAAAACAGGAAAGATATTCATCCAGAAGGAACCGCCAGTGGCAGTTTTTGGCGGATGTAAAGGATTTGTAAAAAGAATAAAATGAGGGCCAGATTTTATGCAGTTGTTACTAAAAGATACGCCATTGTTGGATATTCAGGATAATGGAACTTGTAAGATACGGGATTTTGACAGACTTCCCTTTGGACTTAGAAAAGAGAAGCTTACTTTTGTGGAATTCATGGAATGGGCGGCGAATCGGACCTTGTCTATTGGAAGAAGCTATGCCAAAGAGATTTTGAATACGCTTCGTCTGCCCCAGAGTAACTGGTACGCGGTATGTAAGGCATGCCGGGGACTCAGCCTGGAGGATTCATATTGGATTCGGGAAGAAGGAGATGGAAAGACTTGGGATGAGGTGAATCTGTTTCATAATCCATTCGCCTTATTTATCACGGAGATATCATTATCCGGAAGAAATGTTCAGTATCAGGCAGAGCAGATGGACAGACTGACGATTCATACCCCTGAGCTTACCACACTTGGAGCCAGTGCAAAGGGATGGATACGGGAGGAAGACGGACTTTATCTTCATAAGATCGGAAAATATGAGATTCCAGCTGATAAGATCCTGACAGCCTTGGGAATCAGCCATATCTCTTATCGGGTATCGAAAGAAGAAGAGATATCTTCTTATCTGACTGAAGAACGGCAACAGTGGATAGAGGGAGTAGGAGAAGTAATCGTCAATGCGCGGTTGTTCACATCGGAAGATACAGCATTGGTGACATTTGAAGAATTCAAGATTTTTTGTGAGACTTACGGATTGAACGCTTATGAAGAAGCAAGGAAGATTGATCCGGAAGCTTATCTGAATATGCAGATTGCAGATTATATATTGAACAATAATGACAGGCATGAACAGAACTGGGGATTTTTTATGGAAAATGAGACAGGGAAACTGACAGGATTCTGCCCTATGTTCGATCATGACCATGCATTTACAGATTATGAAAATGTAATCTCTCAGACAACGGAACAGCCTGTGTTACTGTATGAAGCGGCTGTGGATGCGCAGAAGGAATTAGGAATGGATTTGAGAGGATTAAATGAGATGGAACAGCCAGAGTATCTAAGTGAAGGACAGTGGGAGCAGGTGCTTGAGAGAGCAAGAAGAGTGGGTGCCTGATATAAGTACTTGACATTGGTATGGTATGAACTGCGGAACCTGTCAACGGCATAGATCAGATAAGGCTGATGCAAAGTCAAAGACCTCGTTGCTTGCAACGGGGTCTTTCGTGGGAATAACTGTTATGTACTGTTCCTCGCAGTCCGTATGGATTGTTATAGAGAAATCGGTTATGCATTCGGCTCCGGATTCAATGCAGGCTCAACATGCAGATCTGGTATTTTGACTTTATGTTTGAATACCATACCGCCGACTAATCCGGCAACACAGCCGCCAATTACAGCGAAAACAAGTGCAAGAACTACTTTGACCGGCGGGTTAAATGCGAATGGCGCCAGTAAGCCGGGGATCGGAGATGCTGTTCCAGGCGCATTATTTACAATGTGGAATACTGCGGCAGAGATTCCGGCAAAGCCTCCTCCGAAAAAGTTAGAACAATAAATCGGTATCGGATTGGATGTGATAATATCGGCCTGTGTCAGAGGTTCTAACATAACAGCAATCACATTGCTTCTGTCGCCAAGTTTTAATTTGGCGAAGATAAGTCCGTTGGTAAAGGAACCGCCTACGCATGCGATGGCGGCGATTCCCATTGCCAGTCCGTCAAGTCCGAGCATGGCGGTCAATGCCATAGAACTTAACGGAGAGGTGCAGATCATCTTGATAATTCCGCCAAGAAGGAATCCCATGATAAGCGGGGACTGTTCCGTTGCCGCAGAGATCGTGCCGCCGATGCACGCCAAAAGTGCATTTACCGCAGGATTTACAGCAACTACGATAAGGTGGGATAAAGGAGCGATGATCAGAGCGCTTCCGATAATATTTAATCCTTCCGGTAACTTCTTTTCAAGAATTGGAGCAATCAGCCCGATGATGTAACCAGCGATAAATCCGGGCAGAATCCCATATCCGCCTACGGCAACACCGGCAACAACAGCAAGGACAGGATTTGCTCCCATACTTACTGGAACAAGGATAGCTGCCGCAACACCGCCAAGGCTTCCGGAGGTCTCGCCTACGATATGGAAGAAGCCGATCCCAAGTAAATCCCCAGTAATATATTTGTGGACTGCTTCTACAAGGAAAGTTGCAATAGCAGCATTTGCCATTCCCGACATGGCAAGCTGTCCTTTTGGCATCTTCAGGCTGAACAGTGAGAACCCAGCCAGAGTAATTAATAATAATCCAATACCTGATAAAATAGTTAACATATGCATCCCTCTCAATTCTTTGTTATTGTTTTTGTTAATATGGTTCGTTCGATTATTGATGAAATAAATATAATCAGACGGTTTCAAAATGTTTCAAACGGTGTCAAAAAATACAATAAAAAAATACAGTATCATTTGAATTTCGTGATAATTCACAAAAATGAGTAAATGATACTGTAGATTTTGCCTATAGAAAGGGAAGGCTTATTGATTCTGGCTATATGACGCTAATGTGGTCAGAAAGTTTTTGATCTTGACATTGCCATGTTTATCGCTTTTGCCGCGGATAAAATCCATCTCCCTGCGGACCTGTTCGAAATTATACAGGGTATTGGAATATTCGGTGAAGATCTCATTGCCATAATCCTCAAGTCCCAGGTGAGCCAGATTCACAAGACCTGCAGTGGCTGCACGCCGAATCCTCTGTTCCATGGATTTAGGAGAGTCTGAAAAGCGTGCGCACAGATCATGGAGGCTTAAGCTGTCCAGTGACTCATGATGAGCATTCAGATATTCTACAACCGTCATAATATCTTTGTACCCAAGAATCCCGACAATCCCTAGTCTTTGCAGGATATTCTGGAGAGTAGAGGAAGCAGTGGATGCAGAAGAATTTACAGCAGGTGAGGGTGGGGTCTGCTGCATACCGGCATTGAAAATATTCTGCATCTTTAGCATAGTCCGACGCATGGAGAGACTTTCCCTGGTTTTCTGTATGACACATTCTACTTCGATGCTGTTGATTGGTTTCTGGATAAAGAACTCTATTCCTGCTTCATATGCGGAAGCGATCATATCTTTTGAAGATACCTGAGAGAGCATGATAAAGGCTGTATCGGGAAGAAGCGGGCGCATCTGTCTGACAAGTGTAATCCCGTCCATCTCCGGCATCAGAAGATCGACAATCACAATATCCGGCGTAAGAGCTGGAAGATCATCAAGGGCATCCCGTACATCTCCGGTGCTTCCGCAGACAGTTCCAAGATTGCGGTCTGTAATGATTATTTTTAAAATGTTTCGTATATTATTGTCATCATCAATCAGATAAAAATTCATACTTACACCTCATTTCTTATTCTGGTTGGATGCCATGTGATCAGCACATAATGTATTGGATGGTATCAAAATGGTAAATATTGTCTCTTCGGGGATAGAAGAAAGGGTGATATTGCCGCTAAGCTGTGTCTCAACCAGATCTTTTACAAGATTTAATCCCAGTCCGCGGTTCACTTCTCCGGTGGTATAATTTATCTTTGTAGAGAATCCGGCTTTGAATATTTCCGGGATATTGTCCGGTGAGATTCCTGGTCCGTTGTCTGTGACAGTAAATTTATAATTTCCATCCTTCTGGGTCACGTCTGCTGTAATCCGGACAGAATTTTTGGTGTCTGCCTCTAGTGCATTTACAAACAGATTGCGGAAGACAGACATCAAGGCATAATGCTGTCTGGTATAAGGATTGTCCTGACAGGAGAAAGAAAAAGAGAGTTCCTTTTTCTGTTCTCTGGCAAGCAAAAACAGGGAATCCTTTAACAGACGAAAGATTTCTTCCAGGTACATCCCGTCGCTTGTAAGTTCCTGGTCAAGCGCTTCAGATATTCCTCGCATGATCAGCAGATACTCCTTTTTTATCTCATGAATATCCTTGGAAATAGAGAGGGCAGAGGCGGACAGCGCATCGTCTGACCCGGATTTTTTCAGTTCATGATATAACTGATAGGAAGTATTCATGGTATCTTCAATCAAAGCGGTATTCTTTTTCATCCAGACAACCTCCCCGTTCAGGCGTGACGTGAGAAGAAGGAGACGCCGGTATCGTTCTTCGTGTTCCTGCTTCAATAAAAAGAGACGGTAACGTTCAAAGACTATAAGGATACACCAGGTGATTAATGATCGTAGGATGGCAACAAGAAGGATGCCGGATTGTGCCTGGATCTCCAGAGAATCCGTTCCTATACGAAGAAATAATTCGGATAGGTTTGCCAGATAATCAATCAGGGTTAATATGAAAAAAGCTGTGTTTTTCTTCTTTCGGTAATCAGGATAAAAACGAGTATACAGGCAAAGAAGCAGGCCGTAACAGATGTAAAAATACATCTCCGGCATATACGTAAGGCAGGAGCTGTCAAGACTGCCGTATTGAAACCAGTAAACTAAGATCCGGGAGATATAGACGCCTGCGGCAGAGCAGACAGTGGCCGGAAACAGTGGAAAATCTTCTGTCAGATATAAAAGGGCAGAAAAACAAACCACACCTATGGATATTCGAAAATCTGTAATAAACAGATTCATGCTAAGCTGTGCGGTAAGAATGATAATGATACTGTAAAATATGGTTTTCCTTAAAGTGTCTTTCATAGAGTTCTCCGATATGCTTTATATATTTACTATAAGGGAAAACAAGAAGCTGTGCAAGCAAAAGAATGGTATAACAGCGTTATCTTTGGCAGATTAACGGATATTTATAATCCATGATCTATCATTAATTGAAAAGTGTCTGCTATTGTTAAACGACGCATGTGTGGCAATGGCGGAACATATCTGTGGAAATGAGGAAGAATTTGTGGCGCAGATGAACAAGCGGGCAGAGGGACTTGAAATGTCCAACACACATTTTGTAAACTGCAACGGTCTGGATGCAGACGGACATCTGACAACGGCGAAAGATATTGCATTGATGTCAAGGGAACTGATTACAAAGTATCCACAGATTCATGATTATTGTACTATCTGGATGGAAAACATTACTCACACAACAAAGAAGGGAACATCGGAATTCGGACTGACAAATACGAACAAATTAATCAGGCAGTATGAATATGCGACGGGGCTTAAGACCGGCTCTACCAGCAAAGCAAAGTTCTGTGTATCGGCGACAGCGAAGAAAGATGATACAGAATTGATTGCAGTTATTATGGCGGCCGAAGACAGTAAGGCACGTGTCAGGGATGCGATTAATCTTTGTAATTATGGTTTTGGAAAATGTAATAAGTATCAGGAGGATACACCAGAGGCGATAAAACCTGTAAAAATAGCAAAAGGCGTGAAGGAAACTCTTAAAGTTGAACAGGCGGAATCATTTACATATATCGACACCACAGGAGCAGACTTAAAAGGGATGAAGAGAAAAGTATCGATGGAGAAGAAGATAAAGGCGCCGGTCAAAAAAGGTGACAAAGTAGGAGAAGCAAGATATTACTTGAATGATGCGGAAGTTGGAACCAGGGATATTATCGCTGCTGAGTCAGTGAAGAGAATCAGTTATCAGAGTGCGGTTCTGGATATCGTTGAAGGCTGGCTGTTGTGAAGATAATATATCATTAATCAGATAATGGAAAAGAGAAGCATCTGGAGATGGAATCCGGATGCTTCTCTTTTCCATTATGTATTAATCCTGTTCACTTTTTTTTCACAGTTCTACCATATTTTCCCCATACTTTGTCCTTATAATATGCAGGTAATATTGATCCCCCCGAAAAAATAGAAGGAGACCGTAGAGTATGAGTGACCAGAATGTGTTTGAACGAGTGGAGAAGAAGTACAGATTAAATCAGAAGCAATATGAGCTATTCCTGAATGCAACAGCCGGAAAGATACATATGGATGAATATGGTCTGCATACCATCCGCAATATTTATTATGACACGGATCATCATGAGCTGATATGCAGATCCATTGATAAGCCGAAATATAAAGAGAAATTCCGTCTGCGCGGTTATGGCGAGATTCAGGAAGACAGCACGGTATTTCTCGAGATTAAGAAAAAGTATCAGGGTATCGTTTATAAACGAAGAACTCAGCTTCCTATGACACATGCACGATCATATCTGGAATCGGGAGTTCTGGCAGAGAGGAATCAGATTTTAAAAGAGATTGATTATTTTATCAAATTTTATCAGCCAAAACCGAGTGTATATCTTGCCTACGACAGGGAGGCATTCGTAGGAGATGAAGACGAAAACTTACGAATTACGATAGATCGTAATATTCGAAGCCGCAGCCATCGTTTGGAATTGTCTTATGACGGAGAGTGTCAGATGTTGAATCCGGGAGAATATCTGATGGAGATTAAGGTGTTGAATGCATATCCAATCTGGCTTGCAGACTTGTTAGGAGAACTTGAGATTTATCCGACTTCTTTTTCAAAATACGGGGCTGTATATGCACAGACGATGCAAAATGCAACAGAAACAATATATTCCCGGACAATGCAAAATGAAACAGAAAGTGAGGCAGGAAGATTATGTTTACAAGTATATTAACGAATGTGGAAGGGAGCCTGACGGTTCAGAATGCGCTGATATGTACGCTGGTGTCATTGGTATTGGGATTCCTGATTGCACTTATCTATGGAAGCAGGGGAACATGCAGTAAGAATTTTATGGTTACTCTTGTGATGCTTCCTGTCCTGGTGCAGATGATTATTATGCTGGTAAACGGGAATCTTGGAACCAGTGTCGCGGTGCTGGGAGCATTCAGCCTGGTCCGGTTTCGTTCGGTTCCGGGATCATCCAAAGAGATGGCGGTTATCTTCTTCGATATGGCAGTGGGGCTAGCCACCGGAACAGGATTCCTTGGATTTGCCGCCACTATGACAATCATGATAGGCGTGGTATTTCTGGTGTTGGAGAGGACGAATTTTGGGGAATCGAAAGCGGAGCGCAAGGATCTTCGAATTACGATTGCTGAACATCTGGATTATACGGAGATTTTTGATGATATTTTTCAGGAATATACCAGTAAATGCAGTCTTCAGAGAGTAAAGACTACGAATCTGGGGAGTATGTATGAGTTAGAGTACTATATTACATTGAAAGATATCCGTAAGGAGAAAGAGATGATTGACGCCATCCGATGCAGGAATGGAAATCTGACAATTATCTGCGGGAGACGTGCGACCATTCAAGAAGAATTATAGGAGTTTGTGCTTATGAAAAATAAGAAAATATTGACGATGATGTTTTGTCTGCTGTTTATGTGTTCTGTTGCCGGATGTAATCAGAAGGGAAACGAGGATTCGCAGGAAGCAGGAGCAGAGACAGGAGAAGAGTCGGAAGTTTCTGAGCATGCATCAGTCAGTACAGTTACACTGACTGAAGGGAAATACAGTGAAGAGAAACTGGATGATACGTGGGAAGAGGAAAGAGCAGTCAGTCTTATCCTGAAAGATGATAAAATATCTATTAGTGAGGGGGCAGATGAAAACTATGCGTCTGATATGGGAAATATAGCGGATAGTGTGGAAATTGACGGAAAAACTGTTACGATTACGCAGGAAGGGACGTACGTGTTATCCGGCAGCATGGAGGATGGCCAGATTCTTGTAGATGTCGATAAAGATGCGGTTATCAGACTTGTGTTTAACGGCGTCAGTCTTAAGTGCAGTGATTCGGCGCCTGTGTACAGCAAAGGCGGAAATGTGATTATTACACTGGTGGAAGGTACAGAGAATAACATCGAAGATTGTGAGTCCTACACCTATGAAGATGAAGGAGAGGATGAACCGGATGCAGCTATATTTGCCAAAGATGATCTGACCTTTAATGGAACGGGAATACTGAATGTTATCGGGAATTATAATCATGGGATTCATTGTAAAGATGATTTGAAATTTGTTACAGGTACTTATAATATTTCATCGGCAGACGATGGGATTGTCGGGAAAGACAGTGTGTCGGTGAAAAATGGTAACTTTGTAATTGAAAGCGGCGATGATGGCATAAAAGCTGCGAATATAGAAGAGACAGATAAAGGATATGTTCTGATTGAAGACGGTTCCTTCCAGATTACCGCCGGTGGAGATGGAATCCAGGCGGAGACGCTGCTTCGAGTCAATGATGGAAATCTGGATATAGTGACAGGCGGCGGAAGTGAGAATGCCGAAAAAGTTTCCGGCATACCGGCGGAAAGACCGGATGGCGGCAGGAGAATGCCAGATGCAGATCAGGGAATGCCGGAAGGAATGGAGCCAGGCGAAAGACCGGACGTTAGTCAGGGAATGCCGGAGGGGACAGAGCCGGGTGAAATGCCGGATGACGGTCAGGGAGCGCCGGAAGGAATGGAGCCGGGTGAAAGACCGGACGCAGGTCAGAGAATGCCGGAAGGAATGGAGCCAGGTGAAAGACTGGACGCAGATCGGGGAGCACCGGAAGGAATGGAGCCGGATGAAAGACTGGACGCAGGTCAGGGAGCACCGGGAAATATGCAGGAACCGTCCGGTGAAATGCAGGAAAGTTCTGCATCCGCAGATTCTGTGAGCACGAAGGCGTTAAAGTCTTATGTGGATCTGATTATTGAGGATGGAGAATTTTCTATCGATTCCTGTGATGATGGAATACACAGTAATCAGAATGTAACCATAGACGGAGGAGATTTCATGATTCAGGCGGGTGATGACGGTATTCATGCAGACCTAAACCTGACGGTTAACGACGGACAGATTGATATTTCGCAGAGTTATGAGGGGCTGGAAGGAGCAGAGATTACGGTCAATAACGGAGATATCAAAGTCACAGCGTCCGACGACGGAATCAACGCAGCGTCTGATGATGACAGTGCATCAAATCCAGAGACAGACGAGGTCGATTCTTCTCAGAATAAGCAAAGGGGAGGATTCATGGCGAATGAAGACCAGGGAGCGGTCATGACATTCAACGGCGGTACTATCTGTGTGAACGCAGGCGGAGACGGTCTGGACGCTAATGGAGATATTTATATTAATGGAGGAGATATTACAGTGCATGGTCCGGAAAATGGCGGTAACGGTACATTGGATTATGCATCCGTATGTAAAATAACCGGAGGTACGTTTATTGGAATCGGAAGTGTAGGAATGGCACAGAATCCCAGTGAAGATTCCACACAGCCAGTTATAGTATGGAGTATGAATGAAGCGGCAGACGCCGGGACATCTGTTTTGGTAAAGGATAGCAATGGAACAAATATAGCGGAGGTTACAACGGAAAAGAAAGCACAATGGTTCGCAGTCTCTTCACCGGAATTGGCAGCAGGCGAAAAATACAGGATTTGTGTGGGAGACACTGAGAGAGAAGTTGAATTAAGTCAGGTAATTACATCAATTACAATGTAAGGCAGATGAGTGAAAGACTCTGTATGGTTTCAAGATGAACCATATGGAGTTTTTACTTTTTATTTTGCTTTTCATTGTTGTATAACGATTGCTGACAGAAAATGAATGTGATACAATAATGCTATCTTGAACAAACAAAGACATTTTCTAAGAGTACAAAAAGTGGAGGACAAGATGATAAATCAGGATTGGGAAAGGTTCGGGGATGACATCCGAAGGACGGTGCAGAATGCGATTGATTCCCAGGATTTTAGAAAACTGAACCAGACAATTACGAATACAATTAATGATGCAGTTAACAATATATCAAGGAATATCAAAGATATACAAGGCGGAAACGGATATCGTAAACAGAGTGCAGCGCAGTCTTATCCCAAAAAGAACTTACCTGAATTATACCGCCGGGTAACGTCCGTAAAAGCAGGCGGAACAGTTCTGACAGCTCTGGGAATGACAGCAGGCGGAGTATTCTCGGTTATGCTTCTGTTTTTTCTTATCGGGTCTTTTATTACAGGAATCTATGAACTTCCTCAGATTATGGTAACGGCGCTTTTTATGATTATTGCGGCGGCAGGATTTGTGATAGGCGGCGTGGGAACCGGCATACGCGCCAGGGTCAGACGGTTTCAGACTTATATACAGGTGCTGGGACAAAGAGAATATTGTAATATCCAGGAATTATCTCAGGCGGTGAAAAAGAATACAAAGTATGTGGTAAGAGATATTGAAGACATGTTCTCAAGAGGATGGTTTCTCCAGGGACATTTGGACGAGCAGAAGACTTGTCTCATTGTCAGCGATGGAATGTATCAGCAGTATCTTCAGATAGAGGCGGACAGACAGCAGATGGTATCTGAAGAAAAGGCAGAGAGTGGTTGGCTCTGGTTTAAGAGAAATGGCAAGAAGTCGAATGGAAAAAATGATAAAAGACAAGGGAAAAGAATCCAGAGCAATGTGTACGACGAAGAAAACAGGCGGTCAAAACTTCCGCCGGAAGTAAGAAAGGTTATTGAAGAAGGTGATGCTTACATCAGTAAGATTCGCACATGTAATGAGGCAATCCCGGAACCGGAGATCTCTGTAAAGATTACACGCATGGAGACACTGGTAGATAAAATCTTTGACCGGGTTGAGCAGAATCCGGAATCGGTAGATGATATTCATAAGTTGATGGAGTATTATCTGCCCACGACGGTAAAACTTCTTGAGGCGTATCAGGAGCTTAATGCACAGCCGGTTGTCGGTGAGAATATTCTCTCCTCGAAGAGGGAGATTGAGGCAACGCTGGATACGCTGAACGTGGCGTTTGAAAAGCTCTTAGACAGTATGTTCCAAGAGACCGCATGGGACGTTTCATCGGATATATCCGTCCTGCAGACTCTGCTGGCACAAGACGGACTTACGGAAGACGGATTGGGAAAGCATCTGTAACTGACATGTAACTGACATAGGAAATAGCATATAACGATAGATAATATATAGAAACAGACATATGGAGGAAGAGACAGCACATGGGAAATGAATTTGAACAATTTCAGACAGTTCCGGAACTGACACTGGAACCATTTAAAGAGGAAGGAAAGCCGCAGGACATAGAAAAGCAGGAGCCTTCGATGCTTGATGAGAGTATTCTGTCAGAGGAGGAAAAAAGGGCGGTAGAAGCATTTGCCGGACAGATTGATCTGACGAATTCGAACGCGATTCTCCAGTACGGTGCGGGTGCACAGAAGAAGATGGCGGATTTTTCAGAGTCTGCACTGGAAAATGTACGGACCAAAGATCTGGGGGAGATTGGGGAACTATTGTCAGGCGTTGTGAAGGAATTAAAGGATTTTGACGAGGAAGAGGAGAAAGGATTCTTCGGTATCTTCAGGAAGAGTTCCGGCAAGATCCAGTCTATGAAGGCGAAATATGCCAAGGCAGAGGGACATATCAACCAGATTTGTAAGGTACTGGAATCCCACCAGGTCCGGCTTATGAAGGATATTGCAGTACTGGATAAGATGTATGAACTGAATCTTACGTATTTTAAAGAATTATCTATGTACATTCTGGCGGGTAAGAAGAAACTATCAGAAGTTCGTAATATCCAGCTGCCGCATATTCTAAAAAAAGCGTCGACAACAGGGTTAGCAGAAGATGTGCAGGAGGCAAGGGACTTAGACGGCATGTGTAACCGCTTCGAGAAGAAGATCCATGATCTGGAACTGACAAGAACAATCTGCATGCAGACGGCTCCCCAGATACGTCTGATTCAGGGAAATGATACAGTGATGGTTGAGAAGATACAATCTACGGTAGTCAATACGATTCCACTTTGGAAGAGTCAGATGGTGCTTGCGTTAGGGGTGGAACATTCCGCTCAGGCTGCGGCAGCCCAGAGAGAAGTGACAGACATGACGAATGAACTTTTAAGAAAGAATGCGGACAAGCTGAAACTTGCGGTGACAGAGACTGCCAGGGAATCGGAGCGAGGTATCGTGGAGATAGAGACTTTGAAGCATACCAATGAATCATTGATCACAACGCTGGATGAAGTGATGCAGATTCAGAGGGAAGGAAGGCAGAAAAGGGCGGAAGCAGAGCAGGAGATTCGGAGACTTGAGCAGGAATTAAAAAATAAGCTTTTACAGGTATAGTGATACTATTTTCAAAAAAGCCTTGCTTTTACTGGAATAAGGTGCTATACTGACATATAGTTACATAAGGAAATCGGCAGAAGAGTGGACGAAAGTTCACTCTTCTTTGTTGCCATGCATCCGGAGGGCGCTGCCAAAGGCTTATATGTTGTCTTTGTAGTTCGGATGGCATTTAACCTATGTTGTAACAGTTCAGCCCACGCCATTCGCAAAACGCGCCTACGGTGCGTCACCGCTGCTGTGCAGCTGTTTTTGCTCATAAACGGGCGTTCCGCTCATCACCAGTATGACGTGCCCATTCATGCAAGCATGATTCGCCTGTCATACTGGCGATGGCTGAATTGTTACCTTATGTTTTCTAGAAGGAGGAATTATAGATTGACAAAAAGAGAGATATACGAACAGAAGACGGAAGAAATTCTGCAGCCTATTGTAGAGGAGCATGAATTTGAACTTGTGGACGTAGAATATGTGAAAGAAGGCAGCACATGGTATCTTAGGGCATATATTGATAAGCCGGGCGGCATCACCATCGATGATTGTGAGACTGTCAGCCGGAGGCTTTCGGATATTTTGGATGAGAAGGATTATATTGAGGATGCGTATATTCTGGAGGTCAGCTCGCCGGGGCTTGGAAGGCCGCTTAAAAAAGAGAAAGATTATAAGAGAAGCCTGGGAGAAGAAGTCGAGATCCGGACATACCGCATGATAGAAAAACGGAAAGAATTTATCGGAATTTTGAAAGATTATGATGAAAAGACGGTGACAATAGAGATGGAAGACGGGATTGTAAAAGTATTTGAAAAAGATGACATAGCCCTGATTCGTCTTGCATTCGATTTTTAAAAACAATATAGAAATTCAGGGGAATTTCCCAGAATAAAGAGAGATAGGAGGAGAACACAATGAATACAGAATTGTTAGAAGCGTTGAATATATTGGAGGAAGAAAAAGAAATTAGTAAAGAAACTTTGCTGGACGCAATCGAGAATTCTCTGATGAATGCCTGCAAGAATCATTTTGGAAAAGCTGATAATATTAAGCTGATCATGGACAGAACGACTTGTGATTATCAGCTTTTGGCAGAGAAAACTGTGGTAGAAGAAGTGGAAGATAAGGTAGAGGAGATCAGTCTTGAGGACGCACATGAGATTGATAGTAAATATGAACTGGGAGATATTGTTCAGATACCGATTGAGTCCAAGTCATTTGGACGTATTGCGACACAGAATGCCAAGAATCTGATTCTTCAGAAGATCCGGGAGGAAGAACGTAAGATTGTATACGACCAGTATTTTGAGAAAGAGAAGGATATTGTCACAGGAATCGTACAGCGTTATGTGGGCAGAAATGTCAGTATTAATCTTGGAAAAGCGGATGCAATGCTTACGGAAAATGAGCAGGTGAAGGGTGAAGTCTTTAAACCTACTGAGCGGATCAAATTATATGTAGTAGAGGTGAAAAATACTACAAAAGGACCAAAGATACTGGTATCCCGTACACATCCGGAGCTTGTAAAGCGTCTGTTTGAAGCAGAAGTGACAGAGGTAAAGGACGGTGTTGTAGAGATTAAAAGTATCGCAAGAGAAGCGGGGAGCAGAACGAAGATTGCAGTGTGGTCCAATGATCCGGATGTGGATCCGGTGGGCGCGTGCGTTGGTCTGAATGGTACAAGAGTCAATGCAATTGTCAATGAGCTTCGCGGAGAAAAGATTGATATCATTAATTGGAGCGATAACCCGGCTATTCTGATTGAGAATGCATTAAGTCCGGCTAAGGTAATCTCTGTTATGGCAGATCCAGATGATAAGACAGCCGGCGTCATCGTA
>CANSLW010000007.1 GCA_947647815.1 uncultured Dorea sp.
TATAGTTTTCCGTATTTGTAATAATCACAGGAGTAGATAAATCATATCCTTCTTTTTCAATTTCCTTTCTATCAAAATTTAATAAAACATCTCCTTTTTTGACAATTGTTCCATTTTCTACACAAGGGTGAAAAAATTTCCCCTTTAAATTTACTGTATCAATTCCTACATGAATCAAAAGCTCTATTCCCTCATCACATCATAGCAGAGCTGATCCACCACATGAACAGCACCGCTTACAATATCCATCACGATATTGTATCCATTACTCTGATACTGATGAATCAAATTCGCATACCCCTTTCAGTTATTTTTAAAATAAAATAAAGAATGTGCCTTGGCACATTCTCCCGGAGGGTTCTTATAATGTAGGGAACAAAGTTCTCTACATTATAAGAAACAGCGACCAAAAGACCGCTGTCCCAGGTGTTACACTATTAACCATAATTATTTCTTCTGTTCACATGTCTGGTTTCCTACTGTACAGGAAGTCTTACATGCTGACTGGCAGGATGTCTGGCATTCTCCGCATCCACCCTTTTTCAAACTGTTATTCATCGTCTGTGTATTTAATGTCTTTACATGCTTCATGGTCATGCTCCTCCTTAGCTTTTCTTAACTTCTGCTATTATAGCATTACATTCTCATTTTCGCAATAGGTTTCTTATGACAGCATTCCACCCGCCATTCCTCCGCCTGCACATAAGACCAGTGTCGTGACCAGATTCGCCGCGTCTCCATTTAACGTATGGTATACGCCAAGCGTAATCAACAGAAGCAATGCAAAATATCCTATGCCAAGGCCCAGTCCCCATATATAACGCCTGACCCGTGCAAATTTGCCAATAATAATTCCTCCAATCAGCGTCGCTATAATGTAGATTGCCACAATTGCCGCCGATACAGCTTTCTCATTCAATTCAAGTTTATAGAGCGCCATTGCAAGCAACAAAAGCAGTATTCCTGTCACAACATAGGAAACCAGGAGCGATTTCAGTACCCACATAATCCTGGTGTCTTTTTGTAGTTTTCTTTCCATTTCCATCCCTCCTTGCCTATCACAAGATATGATGGAAATATCAGGTTTATGCCTTAACTTTCTGTTATTGTTCCATCTGACTCCCTAAGAATCCCGCTGCACAAGCCGCCATCTTCTGTTCCAGTTCTGTGAGTTTCTTCTTAATATCCTTCGACAGCAGAATTACCCCTCCGATAATGTCACCTTCGCAGATAATAGGAGAAATCACTTCATATTTATAATCTTCATCCTGTCCGTCCGCGATAGGAATATATTTTTTCTCTCCGGAGGATGCCACTAGTTGTGTCCTGTCTCCTAACTGTTTTTCTAACTGCCTGCTGATATATTTGTCCTGAAGTTCTTTCTTTCCGTTTCCTGCTGATGCGATGATCTGGTCCATGTCACAGACACATACCAGACAGCTGATAGTCTGCGCAAGGCTTTCTGCGTACTGTTTTGCAAATGAGGATAACTCCCCAATAGGCGAATATTTCTTCAGGATCACTTCTCCTTCACGGTCAGTATATATTTCAAGCGGGTCTCCTTCACGAATCCTCAAGGTCCGGCGGATTTCCTTTGGAATGACCACCCTTCCCAAATCATCAATTCTACGTACAATCCCTGTTGCCTTCATATAAAAATACCTCCATATACAAATTCTCTCTTACATCTGCGTAATACTATTATTTGTAAATGAAGGTATTTTATACCTGTCAGTATTCTGTTTTTCATCCATATTAACGTTTCCGCTTTTTCATTCTGATCACAATTATAAGCACAATCACAATAACTATGATTATTCCGGCCAAAATAAGTATTCCTGCTCTCCGGATATTTCCTGCAAGCGACCTGCGGCGCATCACCTTTTCCGGCTTTGGCTCTTCTATGATCTCTTCTTCGGGTTCTCCCATAAACCGCCCGGTATCTATCTTCTCTCTTACCAGCCCCGCAATCAGGTTCTGTCCTTCCTGATCTGGGTGCAGGCCGTCCTCCTGTGTGTGTTCACAGATCTCCGACTCAAACAGATCAACTACCCGATAGTCATACTCCGCTGCATACTGATACATAATCTGGTTCATATTCCAGATGATCTCTTCCACCATAGAATTCATCGTACCAGGCAATTCAAATCCGCTCACCGGATTATAGATATCTGTCACCACCATCTGGGAATCTTCTTTCCGGTTCTGTGATATAGTCTCCATCGCAGTCAGCCATTGTTCTTCAAATGCTTCATAATTCCAGTTATCTAATACATCCAGAATCTTTATAATCAGAAGAGGATTCCCTTCCACCCCTTCCTGCAGCGCATCGAACGCATCATAAGCGCTTGTGAATTTACGCTCCGTTCCTAACACTTCCTGTGCTGCATGTTTGAATTCCTGCATCAGGTCATTGGCCCCGATGGTCAGCGTGATAATATCTGCCGACTCTATATCAGCAAGCGCCTCTTCTGTACTTAGAATCTCTGAATTCAGCCCCGAAGACGTCAGCCCATTCTTCGCATAGTTCACATACGAAACAGGAATTCCTGTCTCTTCCGATACTATATCCATGACCAGTTTCGGATAACTGTCAAGATCCTCCTTCTTCCGTCCGGCATAACCCTTTGCTATGCTGTCTCCGAATGCCGCGCCGGATATTCTGTCCGTAACCGGAACCTTCTCTTGCTGCTCTGTCTCCTCCTGCATTTCCGATGCCAAAGATTCTTCCGCCCGACAGGAAAGCGGTAATATCCCTGTGAACAACAGACACATGACAATGATATTCATGCATATGGCTTTTATTTTTATCGGTTTTCCTGAAAAATATTTCTTCATGTTCATATTCTTGCCTTCTTTCACTTTCTGGGTACATGATCTTCTACGACCATTACTTTTATTCCCCTATCTATAAATATGATATCACACTTAAGAAACTTATAGATGCAAAAACAGAAGAATAATACAAAATGCTTGCCACCGGCAACCATTTTGCATACGTTGGTATTAAAAAAGGAGACAGAAATCCTCCAGACAGATTCCTGACTCCTTCGTCAACTTATTTATCGTTAGTATTATGTATCCTTTTCCCCATTTGTCAAATGGATTTTTTCATCTTCTGGATCTTGCCAGCTTCCTTCCCGCTGCTGCAAGGAAGATTCCCATAACAACTCCTGCCGCTGCCCACACCCAGACCGGTATATCATGAATATTATAACACCGCACATTGATCCACATCTGATTAATCGCCTGATTCTGTTCATCATCAAAACATACCATCAATGATGACCGCGAAATAGCTTCCCCGGAAGGATACTGTGCGAACAGCTGCCGGTACACCTGATCTGAAGGAGCCGTAATAATATAGCTTCTGCCTTCGTCTCCCTCTTCCAGAAAGAAATAGCCCAGATCATACTCTGATACATCCTCTTCGTCCTCCTCTGCGCCATAACACCAGTCGGCATATTCGAAGATACGCATATCATCCCCACCGGAGATTACAGAGGTATAACCAACATAAAACATATTCCGGATAACATTATCCGCTCTGGAATTGAAATTAATAAATGCCTCCGCCGCATGCTGCTTTAATCTGTTCTCCAGAATTCCGTTTTTCAGCATCACCCAGCCGTCAAAATAGATATTCGTGGACTCCTCAGGCACGGCAAAAGCCAGGGGGAAATCATCTTCATCTGCCTGGTCCATCGTATAGACTGCATCCCCGGACCACTGATAATTCGCCGCCACTTTTCCGGTAACCATATCCGCTTTTCCGGAATCCGTCTCAAAAGAATATGCATGATTCTTCACATCCTGCAGATATTCCTGAACTTTGGCTATAGTCTCCTTTGAAGTATCGTTCATCTCTATCTCAAGCTGCTTCTGATAGTCCGGATTCTGCCGGAATCTTTCTGAAGTCAGCAGATCCGACTTGATCGCTCCTACGGCAGCAAAATAAGAATCCCTGACATTATCTTTTATCGTGATCTGTCTGTGGTATGCCGGATCGTTCAGAATCCGCCAACTGGAAGCCGCCTCTTCACTCACCAGTTCCGGATTATATACGATTCCCGTAATCCCCCACATATAACCGGCCGCATAATTACTCCATGGTTTCCCGTCAATCTCATTATTTTCAAAAATTGACCGGATATAAGGCGACACTCCATTGATATAATAATTATTCTTATCCGAAGTATCAAAAAAATCCTCTGACAGAGGAACCAGCTGGTCTTCTGTCATTAATTTCATAATCATATATTCCGACGGGCATACCAGATCATAGGTATCACCCAGAGTCAGCATGTTATACAGGTCTTCATTGGTTCCAAAGGTAGAATACTCCACTTTTACCCGAATTCCGTAATTCTCATAATACCATTCTTCAAAATCCTGTATCATAGAACGTTCCCCTATGATATCCCCACTGTCCAGATCAATGGTATCTTCTTCATCCCATCCCCCGATATCAATATATTCTTCCCAGTTGCAGACTCGCAGGGTGACTGTCTGTTCCCCCTTCTGACTATCTTTGTCCGCAGCATACACTGTCACAGAGGAACTAAAGAGTAAAGCGCCCGCCATCCCGGCAATCACCCCCGGAACTGACCTTTTTGCCACGGCGTTCACAGCATTTCTTATCTTCCTATCCCTATATGCCAATCCTCTCAATCGCTTCACCGTTATACCTGCCCCCTTTCCCGGCCGGCTCTTTTGGCCCGCAGATTCATCACTATGGTAAACAGAACCACCAGCAAAAAGATCACTGTCGACAAAGCCCACAACGCTGTCTTAATCGTTGTCTGAGCGCCTTTTGTCGCATTTACCACATAAGTACTGATCGTATCAAATGTAGCTGGTTTCGTGTAGGTTGCCACGAAATAATCATCTAATGACAGAGTGACTGCCAATGCAAAACCCGATACAATCCCTGGAAATATCTGCGGAATCACGATTTTAACCAGCGCGGTAAGCGGTGTTGCCCCCAGATCCAGAGCCGCCTCATAGATACTGGAATCCATCTGCTTTAACTTGGGAATCACAGACAGGAACACGAAAGGCGCGCACAAGGTCACATGTCCTACGATCAGAGGAATGAACGTATCCTTACCAATTCCGAATACAACCACAAGCAGGATGCAGATAGAAAATCCTGTCACAACATCCGCATTTACAACAGGCACCTGATTCATGGTAGTAATCGCCGAAGACATCCCTTTTTTTGAATAAAATGCACCGATAGCCCCTAACGTTCCAAGAATCGTTGCAAGCAATGCCGCCGCCAGGGCAAGAACCACTGTCCCCAGGATCATCCGGACCAGCTCCGGCGTCGTAAAAAGCGTTACATAATTATGCAGAGAAAATCCACGGATCGCGCCTATGTTCGTTGCATCTGTAAAACTATACACCGCAAGCACCAGAATCGGCAGATACAAGAACAAAAGAACAAGAATTATGACTATACTCTTCCATGCCTTTTTCATCATAACAATGCTCCTCCTCTCGTATTCTCCTCCTCAATTCCTCTGGTCAGGAGCGTGAACAGGCAGACAATTCCCAGAAGGATCAGTGCGATCATAGAGCCTCCATGCCAGTTATAGGCAGCAAAATAGCTTCCGATCAGACTGCCCATAATATAAGTGCTGTTATACAACATATCCAGCACAACATAGTTTGTCATCGCCGGAAGAAATACCATAGATACGCCGCTTAAAATTCCTGGCATCGATAAAGGCAATGTAACCTTCAAAAATGCCTGTATACCTCCTGCTCCCAGATCTCTTGCAGCCTCCAGAAGCGCTCCGTCCAGTTTGGCGATCGTATTATAGATCGGCAGAATCATAAACGGCAGAAAATCATAAGTCATGCCAAGCACCGTATTCAGGAACGGATGATAGGCAAGATTCCCCTCAAACCAGGTAAGTATCTCCTTCAGTGCAGTGATCCGGAGAGAAAAATTAATCCACATCGGCATAACAAACAACATCAATATGACTGACTTCGTCCGAAACCTGCTGGTCGCCAGAATATATGCCACCGGATAGGCAAGGAGAAGACATACTGCCGTAGTAACCGCCGCAATTCCAAAACTATAGCATAGAGTCCCTAATGTATTAGGGTCTGAGAAGAATCCTGTCAGATTCAGAAGGGTAAACTCTCCTTGTCCGTTTGTAAATGCATAATAGAACAGCACAAGCAGCGGCGCCATCACAAAAAGCACCAGAAAAAGTGCATACGGAATTCCCAGATTCTTTCTGGAAAACAAATATTTATGCATATGCCCCCTCCTATTTCTTCACTGAGAAAATCATCTTCTCTACTGGCATCAGCAGTCCGACCTGATCTTCCATATTCCACAGATATTCATCATCCACTACAAAATCCTGTTCCAGATCCGTATGTATAACATAACTATAATGATCGCCTTTATAGATCAGATTACTGATATATCCCTGTACCAGTCCTTCTTCCTGCTCATCAGTCAATTCAATGTCCTGCGGCTTTATGGAAATCTTAATCCTGAGTTTTCTGGTATCAATCTCAGAGCCATTAACGTCTAACAGAGTTCCGTCTTCTGTCTGCCTGCTTCCCTTTACGATACTGGTCAGCGCCACATCAAGAACCGTTCCATTATATTCTAGTTCATTATTCTTATTGATCTCTGCCGGGAAGATATTCGTATGATCTTCCGCAATCATAATATGGATATTATCCGGATCCACATGTACCCCGACACGGTCTCCCACCTTCGCAGAATGTACGGACTGTGCCACGATCTCATTCTTTCCGGACTCTACCGTGATCTCATAATGCATGCCCTTGAAGATCACAGAAGATACAATCCCCCGGATCTGTCCCTGACCAGGAGCCGTCAGGATCACATCCTCCGGACGCACGACCGCAGTAATATGAGTCCCCTCTTCCACATCATCCACACAGGCAAATTCTCCGCCGCAGAACCGCGCTTTTAACTTACCTGTCATAATTCCGTTAAAAATGTTACTGTCCCCGATAAAGTCTGCCACAAATGCATTGATCGGCTCATTATAAATGTCCTCCGGAGTCCCGATCTGCTGCATCTTTCCTTCTGCCATGACCACGATCTTATCTGACATCGTAAGCGCCTCTTCCTGATCATGGGTGACATAGATAAAGGTAATCCCAAGCTCTCTGTGCATCTCCTTTAATTCCAGCTGCATTTCCTTTCGCATCTTCAAGTCCAGCGCTCCTAAGGGTTCATCCAGAAGAAGAATCTGCGGTTCATTCACCACCGCTCTTGCAATAGCTACTCTCTGCTGCTGCCCGCCGGATAAGGTATCGATACTTCTCTTTTCAAATCCTTCCAGGTCTACTAATTCCAGAACCTTCCGTACTTTTTTCATAATCACGTTTTCCGGCGTCTTTTTCTGCCGCAGCCCGAAAGCTATATTCTCATAGATATTCATATGCGGAAACAGCGCATATCTCTGGAAGACTGTATTAATCGGACGCTCGTTCGGAGGCAGTTCCGTGATAGGTTTGCCGTTCAGCAATATCTCTCCTTCCGTCGGGATATCAAATCCTGCAATCATCCGCAGAGTTGTTGTCTTCCCGCATCCAGACGGTCCAAGAAATGTAATGAACTCTCCTTTCTTCACCTCCAGATTGAAGTCAGAAACCGCGCTGAATCCATCCTCATAGGTCTTTGTGATGTGTTTTAATTCAATAATATTTGTCATATGCTCCATGATCTTCCCCCATTATCACCCTAATAATCATTTAGCTTCAAAATGTCGGCGGCGTACTGACCCAGACAAATTTGGCCGCTCTGCTGCCAGGATTCTCGATACGATGCTTTCTCTTCGCCGGATAATAGAAACTTTCACCTGATTTCACCTGATAAACCTTATCCCCCAGATAAAGCTTTAATCTTCCCGATATCAGGTATCCGAACTCCTCGCCGTCATGTGGTTTATCCTCCTCCAGACTCTGATGCGGCTTCAGTACCACCAGGAGCGGTTCCATCTGATACTTCTGCGCTGTTGGAACAATCCACTGGATACTATTTCCTACTTCATCTACTTTCTCAAAAAACCCTTCTTCTGAAAAAACGATATGTTCCTCCTCTGCTTCTTTAAAAAACTCTGAAGCAGTTGTTCCCAGACATTCAATCAGATCTAAGAGTGTCACGATAGAAGGCGATACCTGTCCTCGCTCCAATTGTGAGATAAACCCCTTGGTAAGCTCTGTTCTATCTGCCAATTCCTGCTGTGTTAAGCCATTTCTGTTTCTCAGGTCTTTAATCTTTTTTCCTATGTGTTCATTCACATATTCCTGTTCCATACGGCTTTTTCCCTTCTTTTTTGCTGTCTCTTTTGTTCATAATAACTCTAAACCAAAAATAAATTCTTACTAAACTTTCATGCTGAATTAATTATACTCTCATTAAACTTTTTGTCAATTAATAATATCATATTTTTTCATTCTTTTTGGCATACGATAATATACAAAATGCTTGCCGCCGGCAACCATTTTGCATGCGATGGCATACAAAGAGACTGCCGCAAATACATCCTGTTATTTACGTCAGTCTCTTCACTTTCCAACTATTTTATTATATCTCTAAGAAGTTCTATCAGCGCCGGAATATCGATGGGTTTTGCGATATGTCCGTTCATTCCCGCATCAATCGCCTCCTGTCTGTCCTCGTCAAAGGCGTTGGCAGTCATGGCAATGATCGGGATATTGGCAATCAAAGGATTCTCCAATGCCCGAATCCGTTTTGTAGCCTCATATCCATTCATGATTGGCATCTGTATATCCATCAGAATCAGATCATACTCGCCCGGCGCAGCATTCTTCATCTTCTCTACCGCCGCTTCGCCGTCATCGGCTATATCAAGGACAAATCCCTCTTCTCTTAAGATCTCAACGGCAATCTCCTGATTTAACTCGTTATCCTCTACCAGCAGAATCTTCTTCCCTTCAAAAGAATAATTCTCTTCGCCGGACACATCATTTTCAATCTCATCCAAAAACGGTGATTCCAATAATCCCCTGAGTTCTGATAGAAATACCGGCTTCGAACAAAATGCTGTAACGCCTGCCTTTCTTGCCTCTTCTTCAATATCCGCCCAGTCATAAGCCGTCAGGATGATAATAGGCTTCTCATCTCCTATAATTCCCCGAATCCGCCGTACAACCTCGATTCCATTCATATCCGGCATCATCCAGTCAATAATAAATACGGCATACTCATCACCCTGTTCCTCTGCAAGCCTGACTCTGAGCACAGCCTCTTTACCAGAAGTCGTCCAGTCCGGCCTCATGCCGATAACCGAAAGCATCTTGGTCACACTGGAACAGGTATCAAAGTCATCGTCTGCCACAAGCGCCCGAAGTCCCTTTAACTCCGGAATAATTCCCTGCCTTACCGGACCACAGCAAGTCCTAAACTGCAGTGATACGGTAAATGTCGTTCCCTTTCCCACTTCACTTTCGACCGAAATCGTACCGCCCATCATGTCCACAATATTCTTGGTAATCGCCATTCCAAGTCCTGTACCCTGGATGCCGCTGACCGTACTCGTCCTCTCGCGCTCAAAGGGTTCAAACACATGCTCAAGGAACTCCTTGCTCATCCCAATTCCTGTATCCTTAACCTGGAAATCATAGGATACACGATCCTCTGCGGTATTTCCTTTCTGCTGAATGCGTACGCTTACGATTCCACCGGGCTTCGTAAACTTCATTGCATTGCTCAAAAGATTCAGCAGAACCTGATTCAACCTCAGTTTGTCACATAGAATGTGTTCATTAATCACATCCGCAGTATCAATATAGAACTCTAACTGCTTTGCGGTAATATCTGCCTGCACGATTGTCTTAAGATCGTGCATGATCTCAGGAAGCGAGGCTTCCTTTTCATCTATCTTTACCTTTCCGCTCTCGATACGGCTCATATCCAGAACATCATTAATCAGACTAAGCAGATGGTTGCTGGAAGTAGTAATCTTCGCCAGATAATCCTGAACCTGCTCTGTGTTATCTATATGCGCCGCTGCCAGGGACGTGAATCCTATGATTGCATTCATCGGCGTCCGGATATCATGGGACATATTATTAAGAAATGTAGTCTTCGCCCTGTTGGCATGCTGCGCCGCTGCCAGGGCATCCTGGAGATCACTCTTCTGTCTCTCTAACTGCTCCTCCATCTTCTTTTCATCGTCAATATCAACGAAAAGCCCCACAAAAGTAATCGGCGAACCATCCTCCCGCCTGGACAGCTTGCCGGCAGCATGGAACCACCTCCATCCCGCATTTCTGGTCATAAGACGGTACTCTACATCATATACTTTCTCACCACTATAGTCTCTTACTGTATCCCAATAGGCATTAAGCACATAAGCTCTTTCATCTTCATGCAGCAGATTCGACCATGATTCCAGCCTGTTGGGAAAGTCTTCTTCATTTTCATATCCCAGCATTTTCCGGAAAACATCCGTCCATGTACAGGAAATCATCTCTGCATTTTCATTGAACTCCATCGACCAGCGCCCGGAACCCATTGCAGTATGAATATTCTCCATATCTGTCTGTTCCCTCTCAATCTGAGTATAAGCAGCCCTTATTCTGGCTCCGTCCGCCTTCTCCTGCTCCAGAAGAATTGTCGCATTTTTCCTGGACTGATAGATTAATACTGCAAACACTCCAAGCATGACTATTATCGTAATGATAATCTGAATGACGCCGTGCTTCATCATATCAGAACTGATGGAACTAATCTGTTCGCTGATGACATTATCCCGAATCAGAATCGTCAGCATCCATTCTGTACCTTCCACAGGAATATAGCAGAGATCTTCTTTGGTTCCATGATAGTTAAAAGACATCTGTCCCGGATTCCCTTTTGAGAAATCAGATTCTAACTGTTCATAGCCAAACCCTGCCTCAATATCTGCATCCGCCAGCGCCACAAGAAGATTCTCCCCTTCTGTAAGATATCCAAAATCATCTGTCGTTAAGCTCTCGCCGTTACGGTAATACAGATTACAATATGTCTCGTTATCACTGGTCTGCAATGTCAGAGAGCTTAACATATCATCGATATTAAGCTGGATAAAGCATACCTCTATCTGCGCCCCCTGAAAAGATAAATCCTCCACCGGCATCGCCAGGACTACCTGCTTCTTCGCTCCATAGAGATTGGATGTCCTGATCACCGGCTCCGTAAGTTCTTCAGATAAGAAACTATACCTACTGAGTCCTGACGTTGTACTGTGCTGTGTATAAACGATTCCATTTTCATCTACCAGGGCAAATTTATCCACTCCGTAGAGTTTCCTGACTTTTCCCAAAAAACTCCGCAATGCTTCCTGAGATTCCAGATTATATTCTTCTATAATATCAATCGCATTCTCCATATGTGCGATATGATTCTTCAATTCCTCCGAAACTACCCTCGCTCTCCTGCCCGCAAGTTCCTCCAGATAAAATTCACTAACCCGGCTTACCGCCTGGCTTGTACCTTCCTGCGCACTATTCGACACCCATATTGACGTAATCAAAAGAATCACCGCAATGACTACCGCGCCACATATGGCAAATACAGCCGTCCGTTCCTTCTGTTTTCTATTGTTTCCACTATGTTGTAATTGTCCCATCTTCCGCTCCCTTAGAAACACATGAATTTTTAGTCTGTTTCGCCATACAGTACCTGAAGCATCGCTGCGGCGCCATCCTGATAAATAATCGTTGTCTTTTCTTCCGTCTTCTCAGGGTATGCCTCCCCAGGGAGCTGTCCGTCAGCAATCTTAACCGCTATCTGCAAGGTATCAAAACCAATAGAATAACAATCCTGAACACCCAATGCATAGATACTTCCGTCCCGCAGATACTGCAGAGCTTCCTGATCATGATCCATCCCGACAATTATAATCTCGTCTTCCAGTCCCGCCTCTATGACTGCCCTTGCCGCACCGACCGGATTACTCATATTACAACAGATAATCCCAGACAAATCCTTGTTAGCTTCCAAAAACTCTTCTGTAAGCTCATAAGCTCTGTCTACCGAATCATTGTCATAGGCAATCCCGGTAATCTCCATATCCGGATACTTTGCTATAACATCCATGGCGCCTCTGGCCCTGTCCTCATGGCAGGGCGCCTCGTTAATCCCTACAAGAACGGCAACCTTTCCCTGATACTTAAGTTTTTCACAAAGTGCTTCCGTAAGAGCCGCGCCGTCTTCATAATTATGTGTATTCCCGACATAAGCAATTCGCTCGCATCCATCCTCTCTTGAAGCGTCCGAACTTGAAAATGTCATAACCTTCTGCCCGTCTTCAATCAGTGAATTGATTACCGGTGTAACAACATCCACATCCGCAACGTCTACGCCTATTACATCAAAGTTCCTCATAGAAGCATCCGACAGACGCTGAATCTGATCCTGGGCAGACGGATGAACAGGGGCAAGATACTCATAATCTATGATAATCCCTCTCTCCTCATATTGCTTCGCCGCATCCTCAATTCCCATGGCTACCGCATCCCACCAGGGATGGACTACCTTATATGTAAAGTAAAAATTATATTTTTCCTTAAGAGGCTCATATCCATCCAGATTATGATCGAAATCAACTGCATTTACCGTATCCTTATAGTCATGATTCTGCTCCGTCAGAATCTGTTCCTCCTCAGATACGGGCAGCGTATCATCTCGAACTTTTTCTTTACATCCGCTCAGACTGAAACAACACACAAAAAAAACCGCTGCCACTATTTTCTTAAGCATCGTCACACATTCTCCTCTCATATACAGTTTTCCTTACGTTATTACTGTTGATATTATACCACGCAGTCCCAATTTTAATCAACCTGATATCTTCTTCGGGCAATACAATATCACCGGAACCGACAGACAGACCCCTGTCAGTCCGGCTATCAATATAATAACCCATATCACCGGATAACTGAATACGAAATACGAAAGTTTTTTCTCCATATACATGCTGATACACTTGAGGATTCCGCTTCCCGCCGTAAGTATCAGTATCGATACGATCAAACTGTAATATACACCCTCCATAGTCAGAAGCATTCTTCTCTGCTTTCTGGTCATCCCTATTTTCTCCATGATTTCCAGTTCCTTTTTCCTGGAAAGGATTCCTGCAGCCATCACGTTGGAATAATTCATTAATCCTGCAAATAGCAATACAATACTGATGCTCCCTAAGATCATCCGGTTTCCCCGTATGTCATTTGCCGCCTCTGTAAGCAGATCTGACTTGCTGATACAGAAGATACCCGCTTCGCCTGTTTCGGATTCATCTGTCACCAGGGGCGTCTCATCCCTCTTGCGGTTCTCCCGGGATAAGATCTCCCGAATCTCAGCTTTTACTTCCGCTTCTTTTTCCTGCTTAACATTCACCTCCATGTAGAGCGTCTTCTTCTCTGTCGGAAGTTTCTTAAATCCCTGCCTGCTGATCAGATAATAGACGGTTCCTTCTGCCCCATGCCAGGTCTGACGGATATCAGGAAAGTCTTCCGCCCGGTTATCCAGATAGCCGCACAGCGTAAATGTATCCGAGTGTCTCTGTGTAAATCTGCTATCCAGACGGTCTTCCGCCTTTTGATTATCCTCGGCGGCCGTTTCTGCTGCAGACTTATCCTCCGTCACCGCATCCCGTTCTTCCGGGCTCATCTGATACCATGCTTCCCACTCTTCTCTCGTTCTTAAGGCAGTAAAATACATCGGTTCTCCTACACTTTCTTTGGCATCCTGCTCCTGACGCGGCGACAGGCTGTGATCATGCAGAATCATTACACCCGTTCCGTCCTCAAGGCTGTCCATATCAACGGCGAGAGACTTTCGCTCCACATAATCCCGCAAAGCAGTAAGTTCATCATCATTCAGAATCTGTAATGTATCGCCGTCAAATCCTTCTACCATCTCATATCCGTAACCATATCCCACTCCTTCCTTAAACGTACTGTCTGCATAAGAATCCACATCCGTCACCAACGGCTTCATTCCTTTTCCAGATATCGTCGAGGTCATATAGGCGCCTTCCATGATATAGGAACAATCTCTTTCCACCCCGTCAAGACTTAAAATCTGCTCTCTGACATCTGAAGGAACCGGCGCAAATTCATCATAATCATTTCCATACAGCAGTGCAAAATTATCACCTTTAGTCTCCATCGGGTCTTCCCCCGCGTCTCTGGTCTGGTATTCATTGCCGTAACCTTCTTCCTGTCCCCAGTTGCTGAACTTTCCTGCAATCAGGAAATCCGGGCGTTTCTCGATTACATGGACGTAATCGCTGCCCTTTGTAATCACGATGGTTCCCAAGAACACCGCCATTCCGAGAAAGAGAGAAAAAACGGCCGCCAGGAACCGCCCCCGGCGCCTGGTCAGGTTCTGCCACGCCATATAGCAGATCTCCTCACCGGCGCTTTTTCTTCTGCCTGGAATCTTTCTATCTCTTATACCATACGATGCATGTTCCGCATGAACTGCATTCCTAAGCCCATGCCTTTTACCCGATGGCACATTTTTATTCAGACTGTCTGTATCATTACCTGTATAATTTATACTTTCTACACAAGATACCTTCACTGTCCGGTTAATCGCACCCAACGCGACAATCAATATAAGCAGTACAACAAACACCACAGCAGCGGCCAGAATCTGCGGACGGAAGATACGAAGCCCTGACGCGCCTCCATACCCGCTCAGGTATTGTTTCCCCAGAATCTCAGGTATAACAAGACGAAGTACGGCTGCAGATACTGCTGTTCCCGCAATCACGCCGGGAACCAGTATGTCCCTGATCTGCCCGAGATAAATCCTTCGGATCTGCTTCTTTGTCGTCCCAATAGTATATAGAAGTCCCATCTGCCGGATATCACCCGCCATAGAAATCTGCATGACATTGTAGATTAAAAAGAACATACCGCTTAAGATAACCAGCGCGCCAAGCGCCGCCATCCCATAGCTTCCCACCAGCCGGTTGACCGCATCGTATGTGAATGTATTACGGACACTAATCTTAAGATTAGATCCAGCTCCTGCCACGTCTTCATGCAGGCGCTTCTCCGCATCCTGCCAGGACATGCTGTCCGACTGGACAATCAGAACGTCGGACTCCTTACTCATGTCGTATCCCCATTCCTTACATTTCTCTTCGGAAATATAACCAGTCTGTTCATTTAACTGGCCAGGAACATAATCAGTATACCAGCCGCTTAAGGAGAATTCTTCCTCTGCTGTCCGAAAGAATCCTATATTCACTGTCATGCCAATCTTCATCCCTTCTCGGGGAATACTGATTCCTAAGTCTTCCAGAATATTTACAGAGAGCATAATCTCCTGCGCTTCTTTTGGATAATGCCCATGGATGTCCGTATAGGCAGGCCTTGTCATTTCCTCCCATGCCGTATCGTCTAATGCCTGAACTCGGCAGACCGGCTTATCCCCGCTGTATGCGCTTCCAATTCTAAGCCTTCTCCCCACCTGCTTTACATATCCGAGGGAACGTATTTTCCCGTACTGGGACGAACCGGCTTCCTCCACACAGGCTGATGCCGCCGTCCCCGAAGTCCTGACTGCCTTCGTATATTCTGCCTGTACCTTACCATATGCAATGCCGAATACCATCGTAAGCGTGATGATACACAAGCTTGCCGCAACCATGAGAATCCTGTTCCTTCCTTTATTGTACCTGCCAAACTCTTTTGATAACATCCGTATGACAGACTTGTTCTGCCCCGGGATAAATTCGTTTCCTGACATCCGTTATCCCTCCTGTCCGCTGATTCTGCCGTCCGCCATCCTGATAATCCGATCCGCCGTCTGCGCCACTTCCTCCTGATGAGTCACAACAATCACTGTCTGGTGAAATCTCTCCCCACAGGAACGTAAGAGTCCTGCCACCTCCATACTGGCGGCAGAATCAAGGCTGCCGGTCGGCTCGTCTGCAAGAAGCAGCGCCGGTTTGGTCATAAGAGCACGGGCAATCGCCGCTCTCTGCTGCTGCCCGCCTGATAATGTCTGAGGCAGACGATTCAGCATATTCCGGATACCCAGGAGTTCTGTTATCTCTTCTAATAGTTCCATATCTATCCTGGCCCCGTCCAGACGAAGCGGAAGTACAATATTCTCATACACATTAATTACCGGAACCAGATTATACTGTTGGAATACAAACCCGATATTCCGCCTGCGGAATTCAGTTCTCTCTTCGCCTTCCATGTCTTTTAAGCTGTTTCCCCGAATCCAGACTCTTCCTTCCGTAGGCACGTCCAATCCGCCGAGCATATTAAGAAGCGTAGTCTTACCGCTTCCCGAGGTTCCCACAATTGCCAGGAATTCTCCCTCATCCACTGTAAACGACACTCCATCTAACGCATGGACTTCGTAGGTATCGGTGATATAATATTTCTTAAGCCCTGCTGCCTTCAAGATCTCCATAGCTCTACCTCCTGTATCCATCTCTTGAAAATCTCTTAATATTATACCCTCCGCCAGGCTTTATTTCAACCTTACGACAAAGACGGCGCTTTGCTCCGCTTTTATCAGAGCTTTTCAAATATATTTCTTGCCCTTACCGCAATAACCAGAGAGACAACTCCGGCAAAAAGAACTACAACGTATTCGAATCCTCTAAAGATTTCGAACAAAACGCCATACAATGCATTTCCTAAGGGCTGTGCACACATGGATATGGTAAGTACGACGGCTATCACCTTCCCAATCAGATTCTGCGGGGTTTCCCTCTGGATAAATGACATCATCTGCACACTGAAAATCGTCGAACATATCATGATTCCGAAACAACATATCGTGATAACGGCATAATTTACAATTCCAGACGAAAACAGCATCAACATCACTCCCATCGGAAATACGCACGCCGCTCCGGCTGTCAACATGGATGCCGGTTTCTGCAAGACCGGCTTATCTGCAAAGATACCCGCACTAATTCCTCCTGCCAGACCGCCCGCTGCCATAGCCCCCTGCGCCAATCCATAGAGCCGGTTAGCCATATCTGCTTCCAGCCCCAGAATCTCCGTCACCAGATATGGCAGGGCAACGATAATCATTGCAGATAGGAACAGATTAATTTCGCAGATTACCAGTACTGCTTTCCCAATTATCGGTTTACCTATACGAATAAACTGAATACTCTCTGCAAAATCATCTTTGGCCATCTTTAACATACTGCTATCGGAAGCCTGCTTCCGGAATGGTATCTTTATAAATATCTCCATGACTGCGGACAGTACAAAACACACCATACAGACCCACAATACAGGTTCCAATCCATACGCACTGTATAGAATTCCACCAAACACAGGCCCTGTCAGGGATGAAAAAGAACTAACGGTATTAATGATAGAATTTGCCGCTATAAAATGTTCCTGTCCCACCAGAGCCGGAATACTTGCCTGCACAGCTGGCTGGTACGCGCCTGCAATACCATACAGAAGCATCAGGGTAACTGTAATCAGAGAAACGAGATTCCCCTCATTCATAAAGATGGAAAATGCAAGGATGACTGCTGCCGTAAAGAAATCCAGTATCACCATAATATTTCTCTTATTAACTCTGTCGGCAACTATACCGCCTACAGGCGACAACAGAATTGCCGGAATAAATGCGCATGCCATCACCGTTCCATAAAGTGCGGATGAACCTGTCAGGTTCAATAAATATAACGGTAACGCAAACCTTATAATCGCATTTCCAAACAAAGAAATAACCTGTCCAATTACTACTAACGTGAAATCTTTTGAAAAAAGCTTTTGATTCATTCTTAATTCCTCCATAATTCTTTCTTTTAATACCGCACGACGGTATGTATGTGTTTCAAAATATATCTGCCCAATTATAGGGCAGATATTACTTATTCTTATGGTAGATGTCTGTCAGCTCCTGTAATCTGGTTAACATCTCTTCATCCATAATATCCAGTCCAAAGCCCCGCATCATCTGGCCAAACACCATGTATTTGCGATAAGACTCTTCTTTGGTATTGTCAAATATCATAGGATTCATCCAGACATTTGCCGCAAGCAGAATCAGCTCCGCTAACTGCTCCGGATAGTCCGTCTCAATAGAGCCATCTGCAATCCCCTGCTTAATAATCGGCAGAATATAATCCGGTGCCGCCTCTTCTATGGTATCGTGCAAAAGGCTGAACAGAAGCTTTGGATTGTTGTTAAAATCCGGCGCTGCCGTGAAGATGTCGTTCTGTTCCGGACGATTTAGGGACTCCTTAAAAATGGCCTTAAGCTTCTCCCTTCCATTGAGATCACGGCGGTCGCGGATGTCTGCAAGCATCTGGTTCGACTCGCCTGTAATCCTGTCAGTGACGGCAAACAGAATATCTTCTTTCGACTTAAAATGATGATAGATGGCGCCTTTGCTGAGTCCACCTAACTGGCTGATAATATCCTGAATGGAAGTGTGCTCATATCCCTTCTCCATAAACAGGCGGTACGCAACATCCAGAATCAGGTTGACAGTCTCTTCCGGGTGCTTATTTCTCGCCATTTTATTGGTGCCTCCTCTCCTTAACATACCAATGGTATGTATTGATGTTATCATACTATTGGTATGTTTGTCAACAAATACCTTTTTACATCTATACAGACACCGCCGCTTTCTTATCTCACAATCACCGTTGGATATCCCGCCTGCTTCAGCTCCCTTTCCAACTCAACAGCATCATCCATATCATCAAATTCTCCTACCTGTACACGCAGATAAGATCCTGAATCATCGATAAATGCCGGATACCCCTGCTCAAGTAATTCATTCAACAGCTTCTCTGCATATCTCCGGTTCCGATACGCCCCTACCTGCACATGATATTGCTCATCTTTGATAATCCCCGCTGAATCCAGCGTATCCAGCACACCAGAAGCAATCGCCTGGGCAATATCCTGGAAATTTTCATCAAAAAGCATATTATCCGTATCTGAATTAAGGAATCCCGCTTCCACCAGCAATGCCGGCATCTTCGTTCTTCTAAGTACAACCAGGTTCGGACGGGCTTTCACTCCCAGATTCACGAATCCCACCGCCTCTAACTGGTCATTGATGTCCTGTGCCATCTGATATTTCAGCCCGGACAAATCATATACAAGGGTCTCCACTCCTGACACCTCATTATCCGTCGGATAGGAATTCCTGTGTATGGAGATAAAGAAATCAACTCCCGCATTATTTGCCTCCATAGCTTTCTCGTAAGGCGTCTGATATACATCCGTTGTCCTGGTATATTGCACGTCGATTCCGTTATTCTGGAGAATCTCTCCGACTGCGAGCGTCAGACGCAGGGTATCAGCTTTCTCCTGTCTTCCATTATACACAGCTCCTGGATCCCGTTCACCTCCATGACCGGCATCAAGCATAATTGAATAAGGCATATATTTACTCCTTTCACACCATTCTATAGTAAAATATGCCTTTTCTCCCGGATTCGTTACTCAAATCTCATACCTTAATATTCAATTCATATACTTTAACAGGCCTTCCCTTGGAGGTCATGGATTTCGTATAGGCAACAGTTGCCGCTTCACCTTTGACCAGATTATTCAATATCCGGCTGGCATTGCGGGGCGTCACTCCCAGATGCTCTGCCAGATTCTGCTGCGTAATCCTGTTACTTCCTGTCATCTCAATAATCGACAACAGTTTCTGAATCGTAATCGATGACAATTTACAACGGTCTGCCGTCCTGAAGACCTCGTCGGACATCTCCGTCTTAACTTCAAAATAATTCCTGGCATCCAACGGCCCCAGCACATTATGCTGTTCATCAACAACAAAACAGCCTTTCGAAAAGACTGCTTCTTTCAGGGCATCTTTGGCATTACCCTTCGCCATTGTAACATTATATCCAATTCCATACCCTACATATGCCTCTATATCATATTCCTTCTTCAGTTTAAACCGGATACTGCACTTACGGAATCTATCGGTAATATGTTCAATAACTCTCAAAGTTGTAAAGATATAATAGTACCCCTCTTCTTCCTGAAACACAACATCAAGCGCGAAATCATTCTTAATACTTATAAGAATTTCCTGCATCTTCTTCTCTGATATCAGCTGTCCGTCTCCCGAATACGCCGACACACCGATTACTCCCGTTAGATTGTCATGCAGATGTTTCAGTTCAATCTCCGACAACAGAGACTCTAGAAGAGAATATAGATACTCTCTGGTCGGTCCTGAATAACGGTAAGGTATCCGATACTGCTCCAATACCGGAACAATACTTCCATAATGGCAGATTACAAGATCAATCTTCTTTCCTTCCCATAATTCTGTAATTCTTTCGACAATCTGCGCCTCTACTCCAGCTATCTCTTCAAGTGAACTGCCGGTAAGCCAGTCCATAATCATATTCTTGATATGAAAAGGAATCGGATATGACAAAAGATAATCTACCGACGCATCCTCAGTAACCGGAATCATTGAGTCCAGAATAATACGTCTGGTATCAAGCTGCCTGTCCTCTAAAAGCAGTTCCAAAAACAACCGGTATTCACTTACCTGGCTTGCCTCAAAAGAGACAATCGGTTTTCTATGTTCAGGGAATGCCTTAAGGATTACTGTCTGTGCAGCTTTTCCGCTTATCATAAAACCATCCGCCTGGTCTTCATACTCTTTGTAAAGCTCTATTGCATGATAAAAATTATTGTATTCAAGAATCTGTATATCACAATCCTGCTTTACCCCTAACACCGTCTCCTCCATAAACGCATGTAGGTACTTGCTTGTGATAATAACAATTTTAGCCTTCATATTCTTTTTCACCTCTTATCGATTCATTCTACAAGATTTAATTTGACAATGCAACCCTACTTTTCATGTATAGAATTTATCAAATATCACAATAATTTATTGACGGCATCTCTAAATGCTGTTACAATCTAAACATACTATTCCATAAATATTCTATAATGATACTTAATATATACTAAAAGCATTCTTAAAATATTCATAATACTATATTTGTGGACACAAAACACTCGTGATCTACCGGAAATACACTGTACTGTGGCTACCGGAACACGGAAAAGGAGGAGAAAAATGAATTACTACGAACGGGCGCAAGAATTAAGAGATGAGATCATCACAAACCGCCGCTACTTCCACACGAATGCTGAAGTTGGATTGAACATGCCAAAAGCTCAGAGCTATGTGATGGAAAAGCTGAAAGAGTACGGATTAGAGCCGAAAGAATGCGGACATGGCGTCACCGCAACATTGGGGACCGGCGGAAAAGTACTCCTGCTGCGCGCAGATATGGATGCTCTCCCGATGGCAGAAAAAAGCGGACTTGATTTTGCTTGTCCAACCGGAACAGAAGCTCACACATGCGGACATGATTTCCATGCTGCTATGCTGCTTGTTGCAGCAAAGATGCTGAAAGAAAACGAATCAGAGTTAAGGGGTACTGTTAAATTCATGTTCCAGCCTGCAGAAGAGACATTCGAAGGAAGTAAAGACATGATTGCTAATGGAATCCTGGAGAATCCATCCGTTGACGCGGCATTTGCATTCCATGTAACGCCTGGCAAGATGCCGGTCGGTCTCTACATGTACAATAACAAGAGCACTATGATGTTCTCTGTAAATGGTTTTAAAATCACTATCAAAGGAAAAGGGGAACACGGGGCATATCCCCACAGGGCAATTGATCCGATCAACATCGGTGTACACATTCATCTTGCTCTGCAGGAACTGATTGCAAGAGAAAGCGATCCTACTCACTCCTGTGTTCTTACAATTGGTAATTTCTCCGCAGGAACCGCGCCGAACATCATTCCTGATACGGCTGTGATTCAGGGTACGCTGCGTACAAACAATCCTGATGCACGAAAGCTATTAGTCCGCAGGATTACGGAAGTTGCAGAACGTGTGGCTGCAGTCTATAACGGAACCGTAGAAGTTGAAGCATTGTCAGATGTTCCTCCATTGGTATGTGACCCGGAACTGACCACTGAGATGACTAAATATATCCAGGAATTAGGCATTCCGGGAACTATGGGGTATCCCGGAATTGAAGCCAGCGCTTCTGAAGATTTTGCTGTTATTGCAGAAAAGGTACCAAGCGCATTCATGTACATTGCCGCCGGATATACGGATGGACGCCCGATTTACACCGCACACAGCCCGGAAGTTACATTTAACGAAGATGTATGCCCGGTCGGCGCATCCTGGATGGCACATTGTGCTACACAATGGTTAAACAATCACCAGTAAAGAGAGAGAGAAACCTCGTTGTATGAATAATCATATTAACAGTTATGAACGGAAAGAAAAATAGGAGGGTAAATTTATGGCTAAAGAACAGGCTCAGCCAACAGTGGCAATTCCATTGCCAAAAGGAAAAAAGAATCTTGTCCAGATCGGATGTATCTGTATGATGCTCTCTGTGGCAATGTATGGTCTCGTATTTGCAACATTGACAGGACCAATCCTGGCAAGCGTTGACGCTATGGGATTTGTATCATTATTTTCCATCTTAGGGGCAATTGGTGTATCTATTATGACACCGATTGGTGGAAAATTAGGTGACTTGGTCGGCCGCAGGAATATCGTAGTGATTCCTGGCATCATCTGTGCTGTCTGCGGTATCGCATTCGCATTCGTGCGTTCTCTGGTTCCGCTCTTAATCCTTCGTCTCCTTGTCAGTCTTGCACAGGGCGCGTTTACAGCTGCTCCATATATCATTGCAGGCCTGATCAATGAGAGAAAGGATGTCCCAAAAGCAATGGGTATGCTTGCAACCGCTATCGCAGTCGGAGGCTTCGGCGGAAGTATCATCGCAGGTATTCTTACGGATATGGGACTTCTTAATATCGCCATCCTAATGCCGGCAGTTCCATTAGTACTCGGTGTTGTACTGATTGGTATGAATATGCCGAATCAGAAGCGTGACGGTAAAGTTACTATCGACGTTCCTGGTATCATTGCGCTGGTTATCGCTCTCTGCGGTATTCTCCTCGCACTGAACTTTGGTTCTTCCATTGGATGGGCAAATCCTATGATTATCGCAGGATTTGTGATTGGTATCATTGCACTGTTTGCTTTGATTAAGATTGAAGGAAAAGCCGGTGAACCAATTATTCCTCTCGGACTATTCAAGAATAAGAATTATACCATATTATTGATTGTCGGATTCATCTGTTATTTCTATCAGAATGCAATGAATGTGTATGCACCAATCGGCGCGCTGCAGGTAATCGGAACTTCTACAAGTACTGCCGGCGCATTGCAGATGCCTCGTACCCTGATTACTATTTTCCTGCCTACAATTGCAGGAGCATGGGTTGGGAAAAAGGCATCCAACAGCTGGAAGGCAATGGTAATCGGCACACTCCTGGTAGCTATTCCTATGGCAGCTATGGGCTTCACGACACCAAATACATCCATTATGATTTATTTCATTGCATTGGCAGTTACTGGTATCGCAGAAAGCTTTCGTTCTGTATCGATCACTCCGGCAGCACAGGCAACCCTGCAGCCCCAGGATATGGGCGTAGGTACCTCACTTGTAAACTTTGTAAACTCTCTGGCTACAACCATCTCAGCGGCTGTTCTTGGTGTTTTCTATAACATTAATATAGCTGGTGATCCTACAAATGTTGCTAAGATCCAGAGTGGTGTGAATATGGTATTCATGGCAGCTGCAGTTGTTAGTTTGATTGGATTATTGATCGTAATCCTGATCATCAGGCCACAGATGTCAAAACAAAGCGAATAATGATATTTTAAAATATCACAAAATACAAAATGCATGCCACCGGCAACCATTTTGCATGCGATGGCATAGAGAAATCCTCCGGGAACAATGTTTTAACCTTGTTCCCGGAGGATTCTTTTTTCTTTGAAATAAAAAAGTTATGATACTAATTCACTGACCTCTTCACATAGCTGGTATGCAGAGTCTCATGTGCCTTATGGCTTCCCGGCTTCTCAAGATACTCTTCATAGAGTTTCTTAATCTCCGGATTCTCATGTGATTTACGGATTGCCTTCGCTTCATCATTGCGATACAGTACGCCTGCACGGATTCCGCGTACATCTGTAAAGTTACGTACATCACCAGATACCTGCGGCTGACCGCCTCCATTGACACATCCTCCCGGACATCCCATGATCTCAATGAACTGATAGTCTGCCTCGCCTGCCTTTACTTTATTAAGCAGCTCTCTTGCATTGCCAAGTCCGGAAGAAACCGCTACCTTTACATCCATTCCTGCAACGTTATAAGATGCCTCTTTGATTCCCTTCGTTCCACGTACATCTGTAAATTCCAGACTTGCAAGTTCTTCACCTGTCAGAGTCTCAACGGCAGTACGAAGCGCCGCCTCCATAACACCGCCGGTTGCGCCGAAGATAACGCCTGCGCCGGTAGACTCACCCATTGGATGGTCAAACCCTTCATCTGGAAGTGCTGTAAATTCTATACCACATCGCTTAATCAGCCTTGCAAGCTCTCTGGTAGTAATCGCAATATCTACATCCGGAACACCTGCCGCACTCTGATCATCTCTTCCAATCTCAAACTTCTTAGCCGTACAAGGCATTACACTGACTGATACGATTTTCTTCGGATCAATACCTTCTTTTTCTGCAAAATAAGTCTTCAGCATCGCGCCAAACATCTGCTGCGGGGACTTACAAGTTGACAGATTCTCTGTCATATCTGGGAAATAATGCTCACAATATTTAATCCACCCCGGTGAACAGGAAGTAATCATCGGAAGCACGCCTCCGTTCTTAATTCGATCGAGAAGCTCTGTTGCCTCTTCCATAATCGTAAGGTCTGCCGCCCAATCCGTATCGAATACCTTATCGAATCCGATTCTTCTTAATGCCGCTGCCATCTTACCTTCTACATCTGTTCCCATCGGATAGCCGAATTCCTCGCCAAGTCCTGCACGGACAGACGGAGCGGTCTGAACTACCACATATTTTTCCGGATCTGCAATCGCTTCGATAATCTGGCTGGTATAATCCTTCTCATACAGGGCGCCAGTCGGACAGACAGCAATACACTGACCGCAGGATACACAGCTTGTCTCACCAAGTCCCATTCCAAAAGCAGAACCAATCATGGCAGCAAATCCGCGGTTGTTTGGTCCGATTACACCAATTCCCTGGGTTTTCTCACACACAGCCACACAACGCCGGCATAAGATACATTTATTATTATCACGAATCATATGAGCCGCCGAATCATCCAATTCATAATGATTCATCTCACCTGCGTAGAAATCCTCATCCTCTACACCATACTCATGACACAACTGCTGCAGTTCACAGTTGCCGCTTCTTACACATGACAGACATTTCTTATCATGATTGGATAGAAGAAGCTGCAGAGTCTTTTTCCTGGATTCAATCAGCTTCGGAGTGTTGGTATATACCTCCATTCCTTCATTGATCGGATGTACACAGGCAGCCACTAAGTTTCTGGCTCCCTTTACTTCAACCACACACATACGGCATGCGCCGATTTCATTGATTTCCTTCAGATAACAAAGTGTTGGTATCTTGATTCCTGCAAGGTGTGCTGCTTCAAGAATTGTAGAGCCTGCAGGAGCGGATACATCAAGACCATTGATTTTAAGATTAATATTTTCCATATTCTCCATCCTCCATTACTCTTTATAAATAGCGCCGAAACGACATTTTTCCATACAAGCACCACATTTCACACACTTATCCTGATTGATTACGTGTACTTCTCGTACAGAACCTGTAATCGCATCATTCGGGCAAGTCCTTGCACATAAGGTACATCCTTTACACTTATCCGCGTCAATCTTGTAGGAAAGAAGCGCCTTACATACGCCTGCAGGACATTTCTTATCTACGATATGTGCTATGTATTCATCCTTAAAGTAACGCAATGTAGAAAGAACAGGGTTCGGGGCAGTCTGTCCAAGAGCACACAGAGAATTGGACCTCAAGTGCGCCGCCAGATCCTCTAACTTATCTAAATCTTCCATGGTTCCCTGTCCATTAGTAATCTTCTCTAAGATTTCTAACATACGTCTGGTTCCGATACGGCATGGGGTACATTTTCCACAAGATTCGTCTACCGTAAATTCCAGGAAAAATTTCGCGATATCCACCATACAAGTATCTTCATCCATTACGATTAATCCGCCGGATCCCATCATAGAACCGATAGCAATCAGGTTATCATAATCAATCGGCACGTCAAAATGTTCTGCCGGGATACATCCGCCGGACGGGCCGCCTGTCTGAGCCGCCTTGAACTTCTTACCATTCGGAATGCCGCCGCCAATCTCTTCTACAATCTCACGGAGTGTAGTTCCCATCGGTATCTCCACAAGTCCGGTATTCTTAACCTTCCCGCCAAGGGCAAATACTTTCGTTCCCTTAGATTTCTCTGTTCCCATACCAGCAAACCAGTCTGCACCGTTTAAGATGATCTGCGGAATATTCGCCAGCGTCTCTACGTTATTCAGGATAGTCGGCTTCTGGAACAGACCTTTAAGCGCTGGGAACGGCGGACGTGGACGCGGCTCGCCTCTGTTTCCTTCGATGGAAGTCATAAGCGCTGTCTCTTCACCGCAGACGAACGCACCTGCCCCCAGACGCAATTCAATATCAAAATCAAATCCTGTATCAAAGATGTTCTTTCCAAGCAGGCCATATTCTCTCGCCTGTTCAATCGCTATGTTCAGTCTCTCCACCGCAATCGGATACTCCGCGCGAACATAGATATATCCCTGGGATGCGCCGATAGCATATCCGGCAATCGCCATCGCTTCCAATACTACATGCGGGTCGCCTTCCAATACAGAACGATCCATGAATGCTCCCGGATCTCCTTCATCGGCGTTACAACAAACATACTTCTGATCCGCCTGATTGGCTGCCGCAAACTTCCACTTTAATCCGGTCGGGAATCCTGCGCCTCCACGGCCGCGAAGCCCGCTGTCCAAAATAATCTGGATAACTTCTTCCGGCTTCTTCGTGGTAAGTACTGTACCAAGCGCTTCATATCCACGGGTTCCGATATACTCTTCAATCTTCTCCGGGTTAATAGCGCCACAGTTACGCAGTGCAACTCTGTGCTGCTTCTTATAGAACTGTGTTTCCTGAAGAGGCAGTATCTCATCATTGCCCTTTACTGTCTCATCGTACAACAGACGTTTCACTACATTCCCTTTTGCCAAATGTTCTGATACAATCTCCGGGATATCTTCTTCCTTCACCATCGCATAGAAAGAGCCTTCCGGATACACTATCATGATTGGTCCCAGTGCACACAGGCCAAAACAGCCGGTTTTTACTACACTGACTTCTTTTTCCAATCCATTTTTCTTAATCTCTTCTTCTAATCTTTCTCTGATCTTCTGGCTGCCAGAGGAAGTACAACCTGTTCCGCCACATACCAGGACATGCTTACGATATCCGGTTCCCGCCTGTGCCTCATTCCCGGAACGGATGCTGATTATTCCCTGATTCCTTTCTCTTATCGCTTTTAATTCTTCCAGAGATTTCATTCTATCCTTATTCCTCCCTTTCTATTTGTCCTATTCATACTTCGCCAGAATGTCGTCAATATCATCTACTGTCAACCGACCGTATACTTCATCATTAATCAGCATAACCGGCGCAAGGCCGCAGGCGCCGACACAGCGACAGGCATCCAATGAAAACTTTCCGTCCGGAGTACATTCTCCCCCGACAATCCCCAGCTTCTCCATCAGTTTATTGTAGATATCTCCGGAACCTTTTACATAACAGGCCGTTCCAAGACAGACAGAGATACGGTAACGTCCTTTCGGACTTAAGTTGAACTGGGAATAGAATGTAGCAACCCCATAAATCTTCTCCAATGGAATCCCCGTTTCATCCGCAATGATCTTCTGGACTTCGTATGGAAGATAACCATAGATATCCTGCGCTTTCTGCATAATCGGCATTAAAGCACCTTTCTCATCTTTCAGTTCATGAATTACATCTAACAGTTCCTTCTCCTGTTCTTTTGTTCCATTGAACTGAACCGTAGGTTTTTTAGAAAGCATTCGTATCTTACCTCCTTATTCATTTTATTTTTATAGGTTACGTTTTTTAAACATATGCCATATATTTTTCATTCTAGCATATAAATTTTCAAAAATCTACAAATTTCCACAATGAATTGCGTTAACTTTCTGACATTTTCGTTTATTATTTCACTATCAATTACAGAACCTGCTCCATCTTTTCGCGTGCCTCTTTTACTTCATGATGACTTAATCCGCCGGAATTGAACCCCACTACCAGGTTCTCCCGCCTGATAATTCCCGGAAAATAAAAATCGCACAGTTCCTTTTTATGGGATGTATTAACCAGGATACTTCTTTTCTTACAGTCATCCACGATTCTCTCATTACATACCGTGTCATCCGTTGCTGCCAGTACCAGGTCCGCTCCTTCAAGCATCTCTTCACGATAGACATCGGCAATCCAGTGAATATGCCCCTTTTCTTTCTGTCTCAATTCCATAAGCCTGTCTGTTATCTTCGGAGAAATGACCGTAATATCATCTGCGAATTCCAACAATGTTTCAATCCTTCTTGTCGCAATCTTCCCACCCCCGATTATGAGAATCTTCTTTTCTGATATATCTATGAATAATGGAAAATATAACTTTTTCATCTATCATCTCATCCCTTCTGATTATAAATGCCATATGTTCTTTCATATTCTTTCACTTCCTAAGCTGTCATATATTTCTCTTCTGTATTGCCGGGGCGACATCCCCATTTTCTTTTTGAAAATTCTACTAAAGTAACTCAGGCTTCCAAAACTCAGATAATCTGCAATCTCATTCACCTGCCTGTCAGAATATCTCAGCATGTTACAAGCTGTATCTATCTTGATATTCAAGATATACTCTACAAGTGGAATTCCTTCATACTGTTTGAATAATCTAGACAGATATTCCTTCGATACACCCGTCTCTTTTGCAAGTTCATCCAGTTCAATAGGCTCCAGCCTTTTAGATATGATAAGTTTTTTGCATCTCTCCACATATTGATTAGTCATACCGCTCTGACGCTTTTTTCTTACCTGCACGGCACAATATATATGCGCCTCTTTTACCAGATTATAGATTTCTTTTATCCCCTTACATGCGGAGAGCTTTTTCAAATAAATATCATTAACCAGGAAAGCTTCTTTTGAAGTGAGTCCTCCTTTAATTGCTGCCCGCGATGCCAGAGAGATTCCTATTACCGCCATATATTCCTCGTTCTTATGCGGATCTTCCAATATCACCGGATGGTTCAGATATAAAAAATCATAATTTTTCTTCAGATACTCCGCATCCCCCTGCTCAATATACCGGTACAGAACATTTTCATCTGCCTGTGTATGGTTAGACTGAAAAGCATCATTTTGCCTTAGTTCCTCTCCAATTAAAGAAGACATATGTATCTCCTCATTCTCTTCCATACAACTCTCCAGCAGGTCTGCGCCATGATCAGCCAATGCATTCAAGACCAGATTCGCCGCCAACAGACTTTCCCTGATCTGTACCTGCGGAAAATCTTCAATCTTCCTTCTTCTCATATATATCTTTATTTCTTCCGAATCAATTGAACCATACGCAAACGGGCCAAGGATATAATTGTATTCTGTTCCTCTTATGCCATATATTCTGACCGGAAGAATCTCATCATACTCCATGGTGACAAAATCCTCTGTCTGCAGTTTCTCATTAATTTTTTGAACAAGTGTATGTTCGGATTCATTCGTATTTCTTGAAATAATCTCATATCTCTCTATCTCATCTCCCTGCCTGCCATATACACAGACCGGCAATTGTGTCAACATGACGATTGACCTTAGAAGAACCTCTCTTCTCATAACATTACTTCCTTTAACCCTAATATCATCAAATATACAAATTATATAAGAATCTGTCAACTCCAGAATCAGCCGCCGGCGGATTCTTCCGTATGCTATGGCAAGCAAAGAACTCCTTGCACATGAATCGTAACGAGCTACATTCATCTTCAAGGAGTTCTTATCGTCATCATTAAATTGTCTTACACATTTCTGCTTTTACCAAATCTTCTCTGCAGATGCTTCTTTTGATGCAAATGGTCCCGGAATTGCCGCTGTACCGCGGTGCCCGCCAAGATAGTCTTCTGTAAAGACAATCGCTGTTCCATCTGGATCTTCAAATCTCTGCTCAGGCTGGAATGCAGTCCCGAGAATATCACTGTTAATGATACCTGTCTTAAATCCGTCAAGAAAATCATAGACATTAGTATTAAGGAAATAGTCCCCGTCCTTTTCTGTCAATTCTACAGTCACCTGGTTCTGGTCATCCACCAGATTAGAAACTTCTTTTTTATATGCCTTTGCACCGTTAAAGTATGCATTTCCATTAATCCATACAGGCAGATGTCCAAAATGATACTGCATTAATTTGTGCATATCCGCCGGTTTGTCCATCTCGAAGTTAGCAATCCACTCATCATACGTCGGATACTCGTCAAAAATCTCTGTACCAGCCGTCTGATTATCGAATCCCATATCTTTTGCCGTTTCAGTCTCTTCAATCGGATAATTCTGGACAAATATATTGTTATAGATACGATCGTCGCCGTGCAGGATCGTTGCAAAACCTGCCACTTCCGTACGATGCCGGATATGGTAAGGTGTGTAACGAGGCTGTCTTCCCACTTCATCGTCAGAATGATCTGTTCCTGCTCCTACGGCAGTGAAAGAGCCAAGCATCAGATTGTGTACACATGCCACACCTTCCGTTGCAATACGGACTGCCGCTCTTGAAAGCATGATATTGTTATCAATAAGTGTAGGTCCATGGCTGACTTCTACGAAGATATCCTGGCTGCACATCGCGCCTTCCGCCATAGGTGTCCCTTTCGGAGAATGATTGTCATGAAGCAGATTCTGGGAAATCCGTGTCCCCTGTGCTTCCCAGTCAGTCCAGATACCCATAGTAGAGTGATGGATATGGTTACGGCGCATCACTACATCAATAGCGGCATGAAGCTTGATTCCTGATATCTCAGCTCCCCCTAACTGCTGCATATTATTAATGTGATGGATATGATTATCTTCGATCAGACTGAATACACAGCCCATGCGTCCCACAATACCTGTCTGCTCACAGTGATGAATATGACATCGCCTTACGATATGGCTTCCCACCGTCTCCTTCATCCAGCCATGATACTGACCACGGCATACGGCGTCACGTTCCATCTGGGTAGGACTTTTTATCTTTCTCCGGGTAAAATAATGATCGTTTTCTTCGTCATAATATTTTCCAAGAGAGATTCCGCTGCATTTACTGTTGCTGATGTCGCAGTCTTCAATAATCCACCCCTTCGACCAGTGCGGTCCGATCATACCGTCCTGATAAGCAGCCGGAGGCGCCCATGTTGTAGCCGCTTTATTCACCGTAAATCCACTGAAAGTAATGTACCCAACCCCAGTCTTCGACGGCATGAAGCAGTTTCTTCTGACGTTAATCTCTACCTTTTCCTCATTAGGATCTTTTCCCTGAAAATTACCATAGATTACCGTCTCATTACCATCCTGCTCTGTATACCACTTATACACGGACCATTCCGGCTCCCATGACGGAGGATATACCTCTCCTTTGATACATTCTTCCAAAGTCTCAGTCTCATAAAGCTGACGGTCATTCAGATAAACTGCACCCGTATGTCTCACCACCGGCGCGAAATACCAGTCCCCGCCAACAAATGTCGTATATGGATTATAGCTTCCAAACACACCATTGTCCACACGATATACCCATACGTTATCCTGATACTTCTCCCATCCATTAGCAGGTTCTGCACCTGTGATCACAGCGCCTAAGGGCTCTTCACTTCGATAAATAATACGAGCCTCCTCCGTACCTGCATATACCGGATCTACATACTCCCGGTAAATTCCCGGCGCAACGATAACTTCATCCCCAGGTCTTGCCGCCTTTGCCGCGTCATTGATGTGCTTAAACGGAGTCTCCTTACTGCCGTTTCCCTGTCTGGGAGCTGCGCTGTTAACATAAATCTTCATTTTTGTGTACCTCCTGACTTGATTATGATGTTGGGGTCAAAAAGTATTTTGACCCCATGATACTACGGATTGTTCCGCACTTTGTGCTCTCACAATCCTAAAAACATTCAAAATCCGCCCTAATCGGGCTACTTTTTCATGTTTTTACGGGTCCCAAAGTCATGTTTTTTCATGCAAGCATGAAACGCATGACCTTTTGACCCTAGTATCATATTCTATCTGCATTTTATCTTTTTTTACGGTTCTATGTTTACACTAAACCGTTTTTATTTGCACAAAACCGGTACACAAAATATTTCCATCTGTACGGTTGCAATCCGATAACCCGTTTGCATGCGGTTTACCGCAATGCAGATGGGCTGTCGAATTAGCAGCCTACTCATTAAATGAGCAAAAAGTGGCTGCGATAGCAGACACGATAGCGCGATAGCGCGGTTTTTGCGAATGTATGAGTAGGTTGGAGGCTCGGTAGAGCATCCAACCGTACAGGTGGAAATGTTTTCATCTACTATATTATTCTACTTTTCCAATCTCTCTGAATATCCTTCTGTTTCAATAGTTTCAATATTACCCATAAATGCATTGATAAACTCATCTGTCAGATATATCTTCCATCCGTCGTTATCCTTATATGCCGTAACAATTACATCCATTGTACAGATACTGTCTGTCTCATCCATAAACCGGATCAGATCATCATCACACTCGTTTACTATCCCACTTACCATATCCACCAAACCAGACACTGAAAAAGCGCCGGATAAATATTCTATGTCATGAATTGTATCCTCAGTGATCCACATCACATACCGCTCCACGGCTTCTGACATATCCTTATTCGTAAGCGTAAGATGAATCTTTGCCTTTGCACCATCTTCTTCCTCTTGTATCTCTCCAATCTCCCACGCCAGATTCTCTACTACCTTTTCTGCAAACCGGCGCTTTTCTTCATACCTTTTTCTTTTTATAATGTAAGGCTGTAATAACTCACCAAATACTTTATACTCTTTCTCAACCGGAAAACCGATAAAATCCCACTTCATCCCTATATAATTGTCCGTATATGCATTGAATGTCTTAAGATCCAGTTGTCTGGCTGACTCAAGCGCCTGTGTTACTGCTTCTTTTGGAGTCGCTGCTCCCGTATTCTTACTCTTTGCAGCACAGGCTGTAACAAGAAGGATGGATACCATAATAAGCAAGACACCCTTTTTCATCCTCTGAACCGTTTTCATCATGTCTGATCCTCCATTTTCTGTTATATTTTTCATACTTCCAATGTATCATCACATAAAACATGTGACAATCCACAAAACACAAATCGACGGTCAGACAACATAAAATGACACCAGTTATCAGCTCTGCCAAAAATATTTCCAGCTGTGCAGTTGGAAAAGATTTTATCCCACCGGTATGACAGCCGAAAAATAAAACCATCCCTCCCGGCATTCCAGGATACTTGTTCCTTGATTCTTTTCGATAATCGAATGAATATTCAAAAATCCAATTCCATGCTCATACTTATCCTTCTTTGTAGTAGGAATCGTTTTCCCTCTCACTTCTACTGTTTCTTTCATCGGATTACGCACTGATATGGTCAGTTCCCCACCCTCCAGCATCATCTTAAATTGGATTACTTTATGGCTTTCAAGCTTCTCACACGCCTCAATCGCATTATCCAGCAGATTCACAAGCAGGATCACAACATCTTCTTTACTCATGGTAAGCCCAGACAGATCATTGACAGCCATTATTATCGTGATGCCTCTCTCCTTCGCATACCGGTATTTCTGGTTCAGCACCGTATTCACAACCAGATGATTTGTATTCACGCAGTCCTCGCCCTGCCTGATACTTCCGTTCAGTTCTTCGATATATGCGTAAGCTTCTTCTGCCTTTCCTGCTTTCAGCATACCCTGTATACAACCAAGCTGATTTTTATAATCATGAAGATACTTTCGATACCGCAAGTCACTTTCCTGCATATTCCGGTACATCTCCATCTGATTCTGCATTTTTTCCTGCATAAGACGCATTTTCTGGACCTCATCCTCTTTCTTAAGAATATTTCCGACAAAATAGAGAAGAAGCACATTGATCACGCCACATCCCACAGCAGTTATCAAAAGTCCTGTACCGTTCGCAAACTCCTGGTACCACAGAGAAATCGTCATCAGCATCGTTAAGATAAGACTGGCAACAGGAAACCACAGGAAGCGTTTCCACCTTGGCTGATTCCAGCTGTCCTGCCAATCCCTGCACTTATGATCAACAGCCAACGAAAGACATAAAATGATACCGACACACAGCCAGTCTTCGATTCCGCGCATAGACTCATAATCAGGCAATATGGAATAGACAATAGAAACAGATATCAGATTCACAGACCAGTACATAGCACACCAGAACATGGTAAGCGCTATATTCTTTCCCACTCCTGTCTTGAAAAATATCTGCACGATGATTCCCAGAACCACAACTACTCTGATCGGCTGGAAGAGATAAGGCGGCACAGGCAGATAAGATATTATTACAAATCCTGCGGTAAAGACCAGCACCATCAGATACTCTTTCCATCCTTCTCTCTCTTTAGAACATCCAAAACGCCTTTCCAGAAACGTTCCAAAAAATACATAGCAGCTCACACCGGCAATCAGACTTAATGCAAAGCAACTTATAAGTAACTTCATCTATATCTCTCCTTTGTATGCCAGTACATAAGTGTCTCCATCTACATCTCTCCTTTGTATGCCACGAACGCTTCTCTTACTTGCGTATATCTTAAACGAGGTATGGGAAGTTCTTCTTCAGAATCCAGCGTCACGATATAGTTGCTTATCTTTCGGATATGTTTCATGTTTACCAGGAAACTTTTATGTGTCCTAAGAAATCCATATCCGGACAATTTCTCTTCAATGCTATCTAATTTCTCATAGATCTGATATGTAACCCTCTGCTTTTCCATATAGAAGAATATACATTTATGCCGCCGGCTTTCTATATAGATGATGTTATCTGTATACAAAGCTTTCTCCCCCTCAATAAAAGAAAATGCAATTTGTCTAAACTGCATTTTCTTAAGCACCGTATCCATGCATTCTTCTAACTGCACTTCCAAAGCATCTTTCATAATATAACGGACGGCGCCTACCTTATATCCTTCCAGCGCATAACTGATGAAAGCCGTTACAAGTACGATCGTAGTTGTAGACTCATACTTACGCATCTCCATCGCCGTCCTGATTCCATCTACTTCCTCCATGTTGATATCCAGAAATACTACATCATACTTCACAAGATTCTCTTGTTCAGAAATAAATTCCTTCCCAGAGGGATATAAGTCCACTTCCGCTTCTATACTACGTGTTTCCAGATATTCCGCTAGGAGAACTGATATCCGGTCTCTATAATATTTTTCATCATCACAGACCGCAAATTTGAGCATCACAGATTCCTCCCGTATTATTCCTTGTTAAGTCTGCCCTTCTCAACATTCGGAGCGATGAAGTTCTG